>CAUZSN010000100.1:0-9923 GCA_963582345.1 Planctomycetota bacterium | reverse complement strand
TGCTGGACCATCAAGGCAAGGAGCCTCCCGACCCAGCCAAGATGAACGACACCGTATCCGAAGATTTATCGGCGATCACACGAAAAATGATGGCCAGCGATCCATGCCATCGTTACTCAACGCCAGGTTCCCTTATTCGTGATTTGATGTTGATTGCCGGAGCGATGGGACTGCGAGGCGTTGATCCCGAGGGATTGGTTTGGATGTCGTCTAAGCCGCCGGCTGCGCGATTCTGGGAACGCCACTTAGGGTGGATGGCCAGTGTGGTGGCTTTGCTGTTGGTCGTTGTAACGCTGTGGTACTACCCGAATATCACACGGGATTTTGGCGAATTGAACAATTCCGGTTCGAGTGACGCTGTAGGCGAATTAATGATAAATCGTTCCGAAACGACCGGTAACATTGTAGAGTCAACGGCAGATTCGGAGAGCGCATCGTTGCTGGACAATGTGACCGACGTCAAGGATTGGTCCGATTCGTTAGGCCAATCAAGAACTATCGAGGCACGATTAACGACTGCCACTGATTCACGTGCAGATACCAAGTCGTTGCCTGACGCAATAAGTGGTCGTTTGAACGATTCGAACGACAATGCGAAATCGGAAAAGCGAAGGCAGATTACTCCGATTTTGGAAAGAGGTGACGAGGTTATAGTCGGCTCTTCCAAAAAATTAGAACAAGCGAATAACATCGCAGGATTCAAATTAGAAAGCCTGGCGAAAGATGACGGAGTCGTCGTAGTGCCGTCTGTCGAGAGATTAGAGTTTGGCCGCGTGAGGCGCGAACCAAATATATCCGCAGAAGACCCGAACCCAATTTGGGTCAAAGGATCAGACGGAATGTTGCTGAAGAAATACCGCACTTTGGAAGCAGCTTGTTCTGAGGTCCAAAATGGAAGCACGATCGAGCTTCACTTCAATGGCCGTCGCCGCGAAAGATCGTTACGAATTTCGAAGAAGGAGATTACATTGCGAGCTGCTGAAGGGTTTCAGCCGGTCATTGAATTCGTTCCCGTTAACATTCCGGCTGAAGGGTTCCAGACGCAAATGATCAAGCTCACCGCCGGTCCGGTCAATCTGAACAATCTGAACCTGCAACTAACAATTTCCAAGGATGTCGACGTCGACGATGGCCACATCGCGCTGATCTGTATCCAGGGTCAGGCAAAGATCCGACTTCAGCGTGTGGTCATCAGAGTTCAGAATTCCAGTCAATCTTCGGCGACCATTTTTTCACTGGCTGCCGGGCCCAGCCCAATGCTTGACAAAATTAAAATGATAAAGAAGGGAATGGACCGGGAACCGTTGAAATTCGAAATTACTGATTGCTTCTTTCATGGAGCAGGTGACCTGTTCGTCGTGAAACAGAATCATCCGGGCGAGTTCAGTATCAAAAACTCAGCCGTGGCATTGGATGGCTCGTTTTTACATGTTCTCGGTGGCATAGAAAGCCCGCCCGATAAGGGGCATCTGGAATTGGAAATGGAACACGCTTCCTGCTTGCTAGGACACAGTTTTGTGAAAATGGACAGTGGCAGACTTCCGCGTGAACTGCTTCCGGTTCATGTCTCGTCGGCCCGTAACAACATTTTCTCCACGAAATCCGGTAGCCCCTTGATTGCTATGATGGGCAACATCAACGACTCGGATTTTCGCAAGATGCTCTATTGGAGCGGCCAGAATAATTATTATGACAAGATTGAGACGTTCTGGACGTTTCCTTCGGGCCAGCACCCGCTCGATTTCGAGAAATGGAAGCAAGAGTGGGGCCCGGACGAAGAATTGGGGACACGCAATGAAGGAATCATTTGGAAGAATCCCGACGTCAAGAACAGTTTCTCCCCTCTGGCTCCCGAGGATTTGACTCGTCAGTCAGCTGATCCAGCCACTGCCACCGACGGCACCGACGTCGGTGCTGATTTGAAAACACTTCCACGATTTCCGTTAACGGTGGTTCCAAAGCCGGAATCAAGACCACCCATTTTGGATCCGAAACTGCCAACGAAAGTTAAACCTACTCCGGATTCCGAATCATATAGAGGAGGCAATTCGAACTCATTAGGACAGCAGTAACTGGATCTCTTGTTCAGTGAACCGGTTTGGCAATCTCGCTCCCAACTGCGACACGATGCGTGCCGCGGCGTGGGAAGCCAGGTGCCCTGCTTGTTGCCAGCTCAGATTGTTTGTGATACCAAACAGCAAGCCAGCGGCGTACATGTCACCGGCGCCAGTTGTGTCGATAGCATCCACAGGAACACCTTCGATCGGAATAGCCTGGCCTCCGTGCATTAAGATCGAACCGTCGGGACCCAGCGTCAGTGCCACGTTCTCGGAATGCTGGTGAATTTCGTGGGCGCAATCAATCGGGGCATCTTTTCCTGTTAAGCTGCGGGCCTCCTGAAGGTTGCAGAAGAGCAGGTCCACCGGTCCCTCGATCAATCTCCAAAACTCGTCGCGACACAAATTGATCAAGAACGGATCTGAGACGGTCAAGGCAACTTTCACGTCGTTGTCTTTCGCTAATTCGATCGCCCGCAGGGCCGCCGCTTTCGAGCCCTCGCTGCTGAACAGGTAGCCTTCAATATAAACATACTTCGCTTTTCGGATTTTGTGGACGTCAATATCGCCAGGGCTAAGAGACGAAGAGATTCCTAAATGGGTCAGCATAGTGCGCTGAGCGTCTTCGGTGATAAGCACCACGCATGTTCCTGTCTGGCCCTCTTCCGGTGCGACTTCAATCATAACTCCCATGCGACGCATGTCTCGCAAACAGAATTCGCCCAGCTCGTCACGTCCAACTTTTCCAGCATATGCGGCTTTGCCGCCAAAATTGGCCACGCCAATAACGGTGTTTGCTGCCGAACCGCCTGCACAGCGATTGATTGGTTCCTTATCGAGCCGCTTGAGCACCCGTTGTTGAAAGTCCTCGTCGACCAGAGTCATGATGCCCTTTTCAAGGCCCAGTTCTTGGATGCACTGGTCATTGACCTGAGCTTGAATATCAACCAACGCATTGCCGACTCCGTAAACGTCGTATTCCATGGCATTTCCTTGAATCGAGTTGACATGCCGCGATTGGCCCTAACCGTTTAGGTTCGCACAAGCGACGTAGCGCTTTGCAAATGCCATAAATGCGACTACGATACTAACGAATGGAGTGTTTGTCATCCGTTACTTTTCTGCAGGGGCCACTAATATGAGCAAGAAGAACAACGGAGACACCGAACAAGCTTACTGTTTGCCTCCTGTCGGCGACAATCCTTCGTCCCAAGCCCAAGGCACCAACCCCGGCAGTTTCGCCAACCCAGAAAGGCTCGCGGCGGGAACTGCCGGAGTTTGGACATACTCGTCACCCGATACGCCGGGAATGCCGCAACCTTCGGATAAATCGGCATGGGACTTTATGCCAATCGATTGGGCGTTGAAACCCGGCTACAACGACAACTATGAAACGTACGATGCGTGGCATCCGCCATTAGGGTTTGAGCCCGTCACGCAATTGGAGCATGCGCGGCTTGGCATCGTAACGTCTGAAATGAAACGAATTTCTGAACGGGAAGGGCATTTGACTCCCGAACAGATTCGAGACGAAGTTGCTGCCGGGCGAATGATTGTTCCGGCCAACAAGGTGCATTTGGACTACCAGCTTGATGCTATGGCCATTGGACGGGCTTCGCGGACCAAGATAAATGCCAATATGGGGGCATCCCCCGTTTCCTCTGGCACCGAAGAAGAAATTGAAAAGCTCCACTGGGCCGAACGTTGGGGAGCGGATACGGTCATGGACCTTTCGACCGGAGGTAACCTGGACGAATGTCGCGAAGCCATCGTTCAAAACAGCACAGTGCCAATCGGTACGGTCCCCCTCTACTCAATGATCACAGGTCGTCGAATCGAGGATTTGGATGAACAGTTGATTCTGGATATGACGCGCAAACAAGCCGAACAGGGCGTCGATTACTTCACAGTTCACGCTGGAGTGCTTCAACAGCACTTACCGTACGTCAAGAACCGCTTGATCGGCATCGTCAGTCGTGGCGGATCACTGTTGGCAAAGTGGATGATTCAGCACAACAAGCAGAATCCCATGTACGACTTGTGGGAGGACATCTGCGACATCATGCGCGAGTACGATGTCAGCTTTTCAATCGGCGACGGGTTACGACCCGGCGGATTGGCAGACGCCAGTGACGACGCTCAACTTCGCGAATTAGCAACTCTAGGTGAACTGACCGAGCGAGCTTGGCGCAAGGGTGTTCAGGTTATGGTAGAAGGACCAGGACACGTTCCCTTTGATCAGATCGAGTACAACATGAAGCTGGAACGCCGTCTGTGCCACGGTGCCCCCTTTTACGTGTTGGGACCGTTGGTAACCGACATCTTTCCAGGGTATGACCACATCACCAGTTGCATCGGAGCTACGGCTGCCGCTTATCACGGCGCCAGTATGTTGTGCTATGTAACGCCGAAGGAGCACTTGGGATTACCCAAGAAAGATGACGTGAAACAAGGCTGTATTGCCTACAAAATTGCCGCACACGCTGCTGACGTTGCGTTAGGGATTCCCGCTTCGCGAGATCGCGATGACGAACTCACTAAAGCGCGGGCGGCACTGAATTGGGAGAAGCACTTTGCTTTAAGCTTTGATCCCGACACGGCCAGAGCGTTGCACGATGAGGACCTGGACGTCGATACAGACTTCTGTGCGATGTGCGGTCATGACTGGTGTAGCGTTCGTATTTCGAAAGAGATCGTTCAGTTCCTTTCGGGGAAAGACGAAAAATACGCCTGGAACAACGCAAAGGTTTCATCCGTCTTAACTTCCGACCAGCAAGATATCCTAAAACAGCGCGGCATCCTGAGTTCGGAAGAACTTCACAAGCTGTCCTCAAAGACATGTGAGACGATGGGTGCCGAAGACCAGAAAGCCGCGTGCCACAGCGACTACATGGAGAAGGATGATGCCAAGCGGCTGCAAACCGAGTTGTTACCAGTCGTGGAAGTCGAGAGCGAACAATAGGTTTCAGATTCTGGCTAGCTCCCGACATCCAAAACCGACCGGATCAGTGTAGGATTTCGTCCTTTTGTCGGTAGAACAATGCTACGGGCAGCATGATCGCGCCGAGAACCACAAACGTCCAACTGATACGTGTTGTCGAAAAGAGGACGCTAGTCAAAAAATAGAACATCGATGCGATCAGAATTCCGATCCAGTTCAGTAGATTCATCGCGCCGATCATCCGGCCCTTTTGGTCTTCTGGCGGACGAATCTGTATGAAAACTTGTAGCGGTACGGCGAAAAGTCCGGCAAAGACTCCCAGTACGACCAATGTCAGTCGTACGGACCATTCAATTTGGTTGACGGTCAAACCGCTGACGGCCAAAAGGCTGACGATGCTCAATGCCGTCACAATTCCCCATGCCCCCACTCGCACTAGACGAAAGTTGACTCGTTCCTGTGAAAGCTTGCCACCGAGAAAGCAACCAACAGCAATTCCAATACCAATGCAGGCTGCGAGCAGACTGGTCCGATGGTCTGAGATCTGTAACTGGTGCCTGCCAAATGTGTTCACCGTCGGCAGCACCACACCGCTGACGAACCAGAACAACGTCGACACCAACAGCACACCCAGTAGCTGACGGTCGGAGTTTAGCAATTGACGTGTTTCGCGGTTGATGCCGAGTGACGAAGCTTGGAACTTTAGTCCCCGATGTGCTACTACTGTGCGGCGGATTAGCAGCGAGGTAGCCATGCCAATTGTGGCGATCAGGATGCATATTCCGCTGACCATCCACAGCCGATCGTGGAACCACGTCTTGGAGTATCCCGCAGCCACGGTCCCGAAAATGATTGCCAGGAACGTCGTCATTTGGATCACGCCGTTGGCTGTGGGCAGATCACGTCCTCGTAACATTTCGGGAAGAATTCCGTACTTAGCTGGACCGAAGAACGCGCTTTGAGTTCCCATGAAGAAAAGTACGACGAACAGCAAGCTCATCGAAGGGGCTGAAAGGACGCGCGTGACAAAAAACACGACCAGCCCAGACAACATTACGATCACTTCAGCTAACTTACAAAGGATCACGATCCTGCGTTTGCTGATCAGGTCAGATAAGAACCCAGCGAATCCGCTAAAAAGCACGAAAGGAATCGCGAAAAGGGCCTGAGCGATGGTCTGATAAATGTCGGAGGTAACCTTCAGCTTCTCGACATATTCCACGCACAGAAGCAGAACCAATTGCTTGAACAGATTGTCGTTGAACGCTCCGAAAAACTGAGTCGTGATCATGCCCAGAAACGAAGAGTCTCGGGATACCGGAGGCAGTTTCTCCAGCGGAATGTGTAAGTCGTGGTTCATATCACTTCAGCAAGCCGCCCAGATTAGCCAGATCCTGTGCAGGTAGCGACAAGCTGATCAATGTAGGTTACTTGGTTCTTCTGACGCTCGTCGACTTATCATTGCCGACCGCATTCTTATCGCTGGTTGCATTTTTCTTAAAGTCACCCGCGATGACTACGACAAACTGTTTGGGGTCAATGTATTTTCGGAGTACAGTCATCACTTGCTTGGAGGTGACGGCTTGGATCACCTTTTCAAGTTCGGCTTGGTAGGCCATTGTTCGATTAGCGAACATATTCTTGGCCAGTATCCGAGTCAGATTCGAATCATCGGTACGCCCAACTTTTTGACCCTGCAGAAATCCGCGTTTGGCTGCGTCAAGTTCCTCATGCGTGACTCCTTTTTTTAATAGAGTCTCGACCTCCTCGCGAATCGCTTTCTCGACTTTGTCCACGTTGACGGGATTGCAGATCGCGAAGATCGTCAACGAGGTTCGTTCGTCCAGCGGCATTGCGAACAAATGCGAGCGGATCGTGTACGACAATCCATCTTGTTGACGCACACGGTTGCCGAGTCGCGATGCATGAGAACTGCCTCCCAGGATGTAATTACCCAGCAACAACACAGCGTAGTCTGGATGGCTATCTTTCATCGGAAATACCTGGCCAGAAAAATAATTTGCGTTAGCCTTGTCGGGTGTCAGAATCTGAGTGGTGCCACCTTTAACCTTAAAGTTGCCGTAGTGAGGAATGTGTGCGTAGTGCTTCAAGGCTTTCCAATCGGAAAACATCGTGGTTAACAAATCTCGTGTTTCCGCAATGTCAAAATCGCCAACTACGGCTAATTCGCCTGAATTCGCTGCGAAGTATTCTTCATACAGCTTTTGTACAGTGCTGGAAGTTACGCTTCTCACCCGTTTGATTTCTTCTTGGATCGTCGGTTCGTAACGGGGATCGTTGTTCGCATAGGGCCGAAACTTTCTCCGCAGGACTCGCAATGCAAGCGTTTGCGGATCGGTCAGCTGCTTTTCCAGCGATGTCAGTCGTCCCTGTTTCAGAATGTCGAGTTCCGTTCCTGGCAGTGTCGGCTCACGAAGAATCTGTCGCAACAGTTGAAGGACTGACTTCAAATTGGCCCGCTTGGTTTGGAGGGTGAATGTCGCCTGACCGGAATCGTTGAAGTGGCTCGAGAGCAAACGAGTTCGAGTCTTATCTAGTTCGTCCTGGATCTGTTGGCGAGTCAGGTTCTTCGTTCCACGTACCATCAAGAGTGGCAAGAACTCGCACGCCGTTTTTAGACCTTTTAGATTGTTCTCATTACCGTATCGCATAGTTAATTGAAGGTTGACCGATTCACCTCGCGTTTTTTTTGGCAGGAACGCCACCTTTAAGCCACCGGGTAGACTAAACCGTTGGGTCCTCGCGTCGATGTTTGCAGGAGAGATATCGAATGCTTCTCCGGTCGAGATATCCGGCCGGCCCTGATAGTTACCGATCATCTTGGCCAGATCGGGATTCGAAGGGATGGCGACACGCTGAGGTTTTTTAATCGGTAGATACACGCCCGCCGTTCGATTAGTGCTACGCAAATATCGCGCTGCGACATCTTTGACTTTGTTCGCGTTGACCGTCTCGAGTCGATCGCGGTAGAGAAACTTTAACCGCCAGTCGCCTTGCGCGGCCCATTCACTTAATTCGATTGCAGTCCGCCGGCTATCGGTCGCAGCTAATTCAACTTGCTTCATAAGGTGGTGTTTGGCACGTTCGACTTCCTCGTCGGCCACGCCTTTCTTGGCGACCTGTTCGACAACGTCCAGCAGCGTGCCAAGCACAACCTGCGGCTCGTTTCCCGTTGTTATCTCAGCCGTCAAACCGAATACTCCTGGATCGTGTAAAGCAAGGGCGAAACCATATACGCGAGCCGCCTTTTTTGATTCGACTAGCGCTTTGTACAATCGTCCGGCTGGGGGCGCGGTAAAGATGGTCTCCAATACGTCAAGCCCCGCGTAATCGGGATGTGATCCGGAGGGAATATGATACAGCACTGCAACCACGGAGACATCGCCGACTCGGCGCAACGTGACGGTTCGCTCACCGTCCTGCGGAGGCTCTTCGGTATAAGTCGTATCAAGCTTTCGTTTAGGAGGCGGAATCGCGCCGAAATGTTTTTGAACGTAGCCCAGTGCATTTTTTGGATCGAATTGCCCCGCCACAACCAGCATCGCGTTGTCCGGCTGGTAGTGCTTTTTATAAAATGTCCGAAGGCTCTCGACCGGGACTCGCTCGATGTCGGACCGGTTGCCGATGGTCGCTCGACCGTAGTTATGCCACTCAAAAGCCACCGACATCATGCGTTGCCGCAGAACAGAGATTGAATTATTCTCGCCTTGTTCGAACTCACTTCGAACGACGGTCATCTCTGATGCCAGATCCTTGCTCTTGATATAGCTATTCATCATCCGATCCGCTTCTAGTCGGATGACGAATTCGAGATTCTCGTCATTCGCAGGCAGTGTTTCATAGTAGTTGGTTCGATCTAACCACGTCGTTCCGTTGTATTGCGCGCCGCGCGACCTCAGGGCTCCTGGAATATTGGAATGCGTCGGAGTACCCTTGAAAAGCATATGTTCTAACAGGTGAGCCATTCCGGCTTCGCCGTAACCTTCGTGTCGCGACCCAACAAAGATTGTCAAGTTAACAGTCACCGTTGGCTTTGAAGGATCGGGAAACAACAAGACTTTGAACCCATTGGGCAAGTGGTACTCGGTGATTCCTTCGATCGTTGTGATTTTCTTGAGGTGTGCCGAATCGTCTGCCCGTAAAGGGGCAGCTAAGACCAACAACACAACTGTTGGCATTGCGAATTGTCGCATCTTGATTCCTGACTTCTGGAAACTCAGTCCGACTTTTTGTCTCATCAATTCGAGTTCCATAGCAGATATCCTCAATGAATAAATGTCAAACGTTTACGTTGGCGTTTGTCGGTCAATCTAGTGCTATTTCGCCGGATCAGGTTGTTGCGAGTTCGTAGACGGCGGCGTACTCATGCATTGCACGAGTCCACGAGAACATTTGAGCTTTGTGCAGAAGACGGCTGAGTATGTTGGCATAGGTCACAGGTTCTGATTGATAGAGCTCGCCGGCACGGATTAATGTGGCCGCCAGAGCGTCAACCATGGCTCTGTAAACGGGCACTTCCATTCGCGCCGCAGGCGTGATTGCGGTTTGCAAAGCCCCCCATTGCTCGCCGGATCCGTTGATAGTTTCGCGATAGACTACTCCTGTTGCCTCACGCGGGTTAGTCTCGACATCGGTGACCTGTTGAAGCAGCCCTCCAGTGGCTCGGGCGATAACTGGAGTGCCTTGTAGGTAGGGCTCGGTGGCCCCGCCAAATGGCTCGTAAAGAGAGGGCATGACGGCGAACGTTGTGCCGGCCATTACCTCTAAGTACCCTTGCTCCATACGAAACGGATAAATGACAACCTCGCCAGGCCGTGATTCCGCCAGTTGTAGCAGATCATTCACAAAGGCCGATGGACCACCTGCAATGATTGGCGTCAAGATAAACCGACCCCATCCTCGCG
>CAUZSN010000099.1:0-10084 GCA_963582345.1 Planctomycetota bacterium | reverse complement strand
GGGATGCTCGACTCGACATTCGGAAGAATGCAATGCTCAAGACTCTGAGATACGTCATTCCTACGTTGATTCTACTTGTGTTCCCCTTTGGAATCGCTTGCGCTCAAGTGATCACACCAAAAAGGGATTCCAAACAAACACCTTCGCACAAAGCCGAAACTTACGTCGTTTCGAAGTCACCATTCAAGGTTGAAATAGTGATTAAGGGCGTCTTCGAAGCGGAACAGATGTCGGAAGTGGTCTTACGGCCTGAAGTGTGGTCGACTCTGGTCGTAAAGAAGGCCGTCAGACTCGGAAAACACGTTAAGCAAGGCGAATCGCTGCTCGTGCTTGAGACGAAAAAAATCGACGAAGAACTCAACGACCTCGTCTTCAAGCGGCAGTTGTCGCTGCTGGGGCTGAAACAAGCAGAGGACGATTTGCATCAGCTACAGGAATCGCAGCCGTTCGAATTGAAAAATTCACTGCGTGCTAAGCAAGTCGCCAATGACAATCTGAAGTATTTTCTTGACATCGACCTCGATGTGCAGATCAGGTCGGCCAAGGAATCGCTCAAACAATCGGAATACTGGCTGGAAAATGCACAGGAAGAACTGAAGCAACTTGAGCAAATGTATAAAGCAGATGATCTCACGGAAGAAACTGAAGAGATCATACTTAAACGTGCCCACCGCTCTGTTGAATCGGCAAAGTTCCGTCTGGAAGTGACGAGGCATCGCACCGAACGGACTCTCAAGACGACTCTGCCGCGTGAGGAGGAGCAGCTAAGGGAAACGGTCCGCAAACAAACTGTTGCCTTCAAAAAGGCAGAATCCTCGTTGCCCAGACAAGCCAGGCAGAAGGAACTTAAGCTGGAAAAACTGGTCGATGAGAAAAAAAAACTAGATGAACGTTTTAAAAACCTAAAAAAAGATCGAGAGAATCTCGTCGTTAAGTCTCCAGCGAATGGAATCGTGTATTACGGAAGTTGCGTTCGTGGAAAATGGAGCCCAATGACGACTTTGGCCAACCAATTCCGGCGAGGCAGAACACTTTCGGCAAATCAAGTATGTATGACGATTGTTCAATACCGCCCGATATTTGTCCGCGCCAATCTTCCTGAGAAGGAACTCCAATATATCCGCCGTGGAGTGACCGGAAGGATAATACCCACAGCTTTCCCCAACGTGAAGCTCGGGGCAACGATCGATGCGATTTCTCCGTTTCCGATCGAGGCAGGTATATTTGACACCCGCATTCGCATCGATCTTCTAGACAAAGCAGTTGACAAGCTCATGCCAGGAATGGCCTGCACAATTAAGTTTGTCACTTATCGAAAAAAGGATGCCCTAACGGTCCCCACATCGGCCGTATTCTCAGACGAATTGGACGAAGATCGAAAGTTCGTCTATCTAGCAATTGGTGATGCCGAACGTCAAAAGCAGCGAGTTGTAGTCGGCAATCATCGCGGCAAGAAAGTTGAGATCTTGAAAGGATTGAATGTGGGAGACGAAATCCTGCTGAAGAAGCCACTATGAGACATGGTGTCCTGCGGCTCAGTCAGAACGAACCGATGAAAACGCCCCTAATTGCGCTGCTTGCAATAGCAGTTTTTCTAGAAACTCAGGCGTGCACCGGCCAGAAGATTTCCGACAATCGTACCGTTACGGAACAGCCGAGAGACCGGGTGCTGAACGTCCCTGTTTTGAAACCCGTTGAATTTCCACCGACCGAAAAACTGGACCAATCGATTGATCGTGGAATCGCGTTTCTGCTGAAGGTTCAGAACAAAAATGGTTCGTGGGGTTCGGCGACACGAACTAAGGGCATAAATATCTATGCCCCCGTACCAGGTGCCCATCAC
The DNA here is from genome assembly GCA_963582345.1 of Planctomycetota bacterium. Taxonomy (GTDB): domain Bacteria; phylum Planctomycetota; class Planctomycetia; order Planctomycetales; family Planctomycetaceae; genus CAUZSN01. Next base: position 8,241 of record CAUZSN010000099.1, on the reverse strand, counting down.
GCGTTCCGAACTGCAGTGACGGCAATGTGCGTCTCGGCATTGATTGGAACTAGTTCGGACCAGAAGAATGTCGAACAATCCATCGACCGTGGGGCAAAGTGGATGTTCGACTGGGTGCCAAAACTGCGTCGTGCGACGCCGGACACAATCTACAACACGTGGGGGCACATCTATTCCATTCAGGCACTGGTGCGATTGCATGGTCTGCGGTTCACAGACAACGAAAAAAAACAACGCATTCGCGGCTTGATCACATCTCAGATTGAAATGCTGGAACGATTCGAATCAATTGACGGCGGCTGGGGATATTACGACTTTCGAATCGGCGCGAAGAAACCATCCAGCAGTTCTCTCAGCTTTGTCTCGGCTGCGGCTTTGGTCGCATTACACAAAGCAAAGACTCTAGGAGTCCATGCTTCGCATAAGGTCGTCGAACGTGCTTTAGCGTCGATCAAGAGACAACAGAAACCAGATTTCAGCTATCTCTACGGCGAGTATCTGAAGTGGCAACCGATGTTGGGCATCAACCGACCGGGAGGCAGTTTGGGCCGGTCCCAGGCCTGTAACATCGCTTTGCGTCTCTGGAATGACGAAACGATCACCGACGATGTTCTCAAAATGTGGCTCAACCGCTTGTTCGCACGCAACGGCTGGCTGAACATAGGACGCAAACGCCCCATCCCCCACGAATCCTGGTTTCAGGTAGCCGGATACTTCTACTACTTCGGGCACTATTATGCGGCTTTGTGTCTGGAACAACTCAACCCCGCCGACCGTCCAACGTTTCAGGCTCATCTTGCCGTCCTCATGCTGAAACGACAAGAAAAAGATGGTTCGTGGTGGGACTATCCCCTCTACAATTATCACCAGCAATATGGCACGGCGCTCGCCCTTATGACGCTGTATCGCTGCCAACAGCCGTCCGCGAAACTAATCCGCTCGCCACAAAGAAAGTAAAACCGTCGGAATGGATCTGGACGAGCGTGATGTCTGAAACGGTGATTCTCGATGCCGTTTGTCTGCAGTATTGAGGCAGTATCCGAGCTGGTCCCCTCAAGTCGATGCTTTGCATTGTCATGCATGATATGTTGTACTCGAATCTGAAGGAGCTGCATGACTGACTTGCGCGACAGACGGTCTTTTCTTATCTTGCCAACGAAGTGTGTCGGGATCTGCGCCATTGGATGACGGCATTGATTGCGCTCAACCTGGAAATCGAAATTGGTGACTAATTTGATTAGGTGGAACGCTCCGCGCATTCCACTGAGCACAAGATTGCGTGTCTCTAAACTACCTTTCTCGCCTCTACGCGTGCTCAACGATATGTCTCTGGCGCACGTCGTGTGGCTCTCGCTTGAATGAGTAAAACTGCTTCACGCCAAGCGAATCGTCGAAAGCACACAGCAAGATTTTCTAATGGCACGCAGGATTCAATAATGGCTGCTTCCCAGCAACCATCCTGACTTGCTGGGCTTCGATATCACCGGCGACTGTCAACCGACCGCAACCACCGGCGGTAGACATCGTCAACTCACTGTTTCAGGCAACGCAGGAATGCTGCCACTCCAACACTCCCAAAGACGATACCACCGCCGTAGTGATCAAGGTGCTGAGTTAAGTAACTGACGCAGTTCGGTATGTGACCAGTCTTCTGGTTTGACGTTGCTCCGCAGCACTCATAATTGACTGAAAAAATCCAGCTCATTTGAGGTCGATATTCTCTCAAATTTGTTCCGCCAGCAGCAGTGTGATCAGTGACTGTTCCATTGCGCGAGGCTGATATCCAAACGGTCCTCGACCGCTCTTAAAAGCAATACGGCCGGCCTTGTCGACTATGTACAACCGGTCGGGAAACGCGCAGTACGCTCGGTTGACGCGATCGTCAATGCCGTCGACCAGAAGTGGAATGGACATCTGAAGCGCCGAGCAACACTGGACAGCGACCTGTGTGCGTTCTTCAATCGTTTTTGGTTGATCGATCATGATGCCGACTTCGTCGTTCGATGACGATCGCCAACCGTCAGCAGGATGGGCTTCGCGAATGTATACGTTATAAAACGCCGCCTGATCCGAATAGCGAGCACCTATCTTGTCCATGATCCCAGACTGAGATCGATAGGGGCCTCAGGTAAAGCTGCCAAAGATTAACACCACCGGTTTCTTGCCGCGCCAATCGGAAATCGTGACGTTAGACGTGCCGTCATATGTCGGCAGTGTGAAATCGATCGCTTCTGTCTCTAATTCCGGGCCCGCATTTAACCATCCAAATTGCCCGGACAAGAACATGTTGATTATCTTGGCAAACGATAGAGAATCGTCCTGTTCATCGCTTTCGGCTCGCCTGGGCCTGTCCGCAACCACCTGTTCATGCGAGTTGCGGGCAGACCAGTCAAAATCGTCGACCGTCAGTTCGCCGTCACCGTTTCGGTCCAATCGCTCAAAATAGAGGCTTCTTTCGGGAAACCTTTCTGGCAATTCATCCAAAACGACCTTGTCGTCCAAGTTCGCATCGAATTGTTCACGGAGCCAGTTCCACGCATAACGTGAATGGCTCGGCTGCCACCAGCCCATGCCCATGCCCATTGGCTTGCCTTGCAACAAAGCCGTTAGCATATGCGCCCATTCCGGCCGATTTGTCCAGTCCCGCTCCAGCAGTTGGCCCAATTCCTTTGCTAATTGCGGAGACAAATCGTCCGAGTTATTCGAATCAACATCTGCCTGCTCCTGGACAGTATTTCTCGCACCTGTCATCTGGTCAGCTATCATGGGCCCGACACCGATGGATTAAGACTGAAACGTCAGTAACACTTCAGCCAAGTGAAGTAGGACGGCTAAAGTGTTACAAATGTCAACATTCAGCGAACAGTATGGATCAATTCATAGCTATCGCAAGCTCCGACCACCATAACATCTTGCAAACTGTTGGCCAATGTCCTTCGTCTTGGTCGGTAATGGCAAAGAAGAACCATTTAAAGCGAACATTTCAAAATAATCTTGCCGTAACTAGAATGTGAGTTGTTGCCTTAGAAATGACGAACAATTTATTCATGACACTGCGAGTCTCAAATATCCGAATGCCCGTTGAAGAACCCGAAGACTCTTTGCGCACCCGATTGGCTCGACGGCTAGGAATTCCCGTAACCGATCTCGTCCGCTGGCGGATCTTGCGAAAGAGTCTGGATGCTCGGTCGCGGCATGATCTGAAATTCGTCTACTCGGCCGCCGTCGAGTTGACGAACGAGCAAGCACAGTTTAAGAAGCTAAAAGAACAACACGAAATCGATCTCTATATCCCACGGCAATTCAACAATCCCGCGCCGGGTGACGAGCCGATGCAGGAACGTCCTGTCATCGTCGGCTCCGGGCCAGCTGGATTGTTGGCTGCATACTACCTGGCTCAAATGGGGTACCGCCCTCTGATTATCGAGCGCGGCGAACCGGTCAAGGCGCGCGTCCCAGCCATCCGCCGCTTCGACCGAGGCGGCTCCTTTGAACACGAAAACAATTACCTGTTCGGAGAAGGTGGAGCAGGTACGTTCAGCGACGGAAAACTGACGTGCCGTTTAAGCGGACCCGACGTTGACTGGGTGCTGGATCGGATCGTCGAATGCGGCGGCAAGCCGTCGATACGTTATGAACATCGACCCCATCTAGGAAGCAACCGTCTGCCTTTGATCGTCCGTAATTTTCGCCGAACGATCGAGGCGAACGGCGGCGAGTATAACTTCGCGTGCCGCCTGGAAGATTTGGTCATCGAAGAGGGACGTGTTCGTGGAGTGGCCACTTCCAGCGGATTCATCAAGACATCACATGTCATCTTGGCCATTGGTCACAGTGCGAGAGACACTTACCGAATGCTGTACAATTTGCGAGTACCCATCGAATCCAAACCGTTTCAATTGGGATTGCGCATCGAGCAGCCTCAGGAACAAGTCAACCAACATTTATATGGGCGCAACGAGTATTTCAAATTTCTCGGAGCCGCCGATTACACGCTGGTTGCCCGTGGTCAAAAAAACTTGTACACATTCTGCATGTGCGCAGGCGGGTACGTCATCCCGAGCATTTCCGAGCCAGGTTTGTTCTGTACAAACGGTATGAGCAACTCACGCAACGATTCCGGATTTGCCAATAGCGGCCTCGTGGTGACGCTGGATCCTCGGGAATTCGGCAGTGATCATCCTTTGGCGGGAGTTGAACTACAGCGCCGGTACGAATCGATCGCGTTTCAACTTGGGGGTGCAGACTACAAGTGTCCCATTCAACCGGCGTCCGCTTTTCTGTCCAGCCGCGCACCCCATCCGGAAACGAATTTTCCCTGCTCCTATCAACCCGGCACGGTACCGACCGATTTATCCGAAGTCATACCGGACAGCGTTGTCCGGTCGATCCGATCGGGATTACCAATCATGGACAAACAATGGCGCGGTCACTTTCTGCGTGACGCTATGCTGGTAGGCCCAGAAATACGAGGCAGCTCACCTGTGCGTATCGTTCGCAACCGACAGTCACGAGAAGTGCCTGGTTTTAACGGTTTGTATCCGGTCGGCGAAGGAGCTGGTTATGCCGGAGGAATCGTTAGTGCCGCCGTCGACGGCCTGCGCAGCGCAAAAAAAATCGTTGACCGCTTTGCACCGCTGGAACGGGTAAATTGATAAGACTGTGAGAAAAATGGATGAGTGATATAACAATTCGATTGAGTACAAAGGACGAGCTGATCCCTGCAGTTCCGCCTCCCGGAGGGGCTCCGCCTCGCTCGGCACCTACCACACAGATCATGGCGGAAGTGGTTCAATGGCCGGGCAATGTGTTCCGCCTGTGGGCACCAGAAATCATAGGGACCCTCTGGCAGAACTGGGAAGGCGGTGGCTTTCACCAGAATTTTTTCCCAACGAGTGACGGCGGTCTTGTCTGGACTCATGAAGGACCTGGCTGGAGTGTCGATACGCACGTCCACGCCAAGGGCCACACTCTGGCCCTAACGACGCGGGTGACCAATTTGGGAGACCGGGACCTGCCTGACGTCGCCGTCGTCAACTGTGTGCAGTTTGGCCTCGCGCCCGAATTCGCCTGCAGCGACTTCTCGCGCATCTACATCCGAATCGCAGGCGACTGGTCGTCACTGAAGTCATTGGAGCCTAAATCGGACTATCCACACTATTGCTCAGTCTCCTCAGCGCATGACGGGAACGTCGGATGGGGAGGCGACATGAGCCATTTGTTCGAAGCCACCAAAGCCGACCATCCCTTGATGGTGTGCCTATCGAAGGATGTCCGGCGAGCGGTGGCGACCGCGTCGAAGGACTACGAGTTCCTTTTCCATAACAAAGCTAACCCGGAACTGTGGTGCATTCACAGCTCGCAGAAACCAGCGACAGTAAAGCCGGGCGGCGAGGCATTATTTGAGCAGTCTATCTATTTCGTGGAGGGCGGCATCGAGGAATGCGTGCACGCGTTCGAATCCGACAGAACCTTTCCCAACACCGAATGATGTGACGACGCAAAGTCACATATCGATCAAGGATTCGAAACGTTTCTAATCACTCATCAGAGCGGCATGGACAGCATGTTCTGTAAAGCGCCACGTTCGCACGGGACCCGCCATGACGTTGATGAAGTACACATCATGCCGTGGTGGCGCCACAACGGGGTGATATCCCTTTGGTACCAGTACGCAGTGATTGTTCTGGACTGCTATCGACTCGTCGAGCGCTCCATCAGTAGTGTACACACGCTGAAATGCAAAGCCCTCTTCGGGCCGAACTTTGTGAAAATATGTTTCCTCCAAGCTGCTCTCACGTGGCAAATCGTCGACATCGTGTTTGTGTGGGGGATACCCGGACCAGTTGCCGTCTTTCACTAACACCTCAACCACCAGCAGATTTTCAGCTGATTCCTGCTCTGGCAAAATATTGTGTACGGTCCGTCGAATATTCGTGTGACCACGATGTTCGACACTCATGTCATCGGGCAAGATCAAACGAGGCTTTAACCGACCTTCGGCTGGTGCGGTGCACACTGCCAATTCCAGCGATGTTTGCGCACTCACAAACCACGACGAATGAGCTGGAACATAGACAGCATAAGGTCGCTGCCCGTCAAACACATCTGTCCGCTTACCAAGATCCATCCATGATTGTGTTCCTACCGTCACATCAGCTTTTCCTGTCATCAATACGAGACAATTCTCCTGCTCCGCCAATTCCCGCTCCAATTGCTGCCCCGGTTCGAGCTGGTACACTTCAAAGCCCACATAATTCCATCCGGCTGACTCGGGAGTGACTCGCAGAATGTTGCCAGTTCGATCGGGTGCATGGCTGGAAACCACAAGTTTGCTCATCATCGACCTCCATCTATTGGTCATCGTGGACCGTTCTCATCAAGACAACCCGAACATCGACGGCATCCGATCGGCTACATTCGCGCAACCCAACAACCGAATCATCGCCGAAGCCACGTCAGTTACACGGCGCATAGGCGCTTTGAACAACGCGACGCGATCCAGCTCATCGGGATGCTGCTCAATTTCCATGTGCAGTGTCTCAACAAAGGCCTGCCGCAGTCGCGTCCCAATATTCAATTTGGCAACACGGTGGGCAACCAATTTCGACAGTTGCTCATCGGGAATTCCACTCGTTCCGTGTACGACCAATGGAATCGCCGTGCGTGTCTCGATCTGTGCAAGTGTTTCGTAATTAATCGTGGAACTAGGCGAACGCAGCCTATGAATCGTGCCAATTGCAATGGCCATCGCGTCCACTCCGGTTTGCTCTGCATAACGTTGTGCATCCTGGGGGTCGGTCAATGTTGGAACCACAGGGTGCGTTGCATCGGCGTAGGGCACGGCACCCACTTCACCTTCAACAGAAACACCAGCCGCTTGAGCAAAACGCACAACCTCCTGGCTATTGGCAATGTTCTGCTCTAACGGCAGCTTGGAACCATCGTACATGACAGAGCTGAACCCGTTTTGGATGGCGCGCTTGATCGTGTCGATGTCATCGCAGTGATCCAAGTGGACTACAACCGGTACCGTCGCGTGCTCGGCTAGGCCGCGAAGCAGTGGCCCGATGTGCTCCACCGACATGTGCTCGATGGCCACTCGATTTGCACCAAGGATCAGCGGACTGTGCTGCATCTGACCGGCATCGATAACTGCGCGTGTATCCTCGTAACCCCACACGTTGAATTGGGGCACGCCATAATGAGCTTCGGCAGCGGCAGCGACGATCTGTTTCAATGTGGTGATCATGGTGTGAGCGTTTCGGTACGTCCGCGCTCAGCCAGAAACTGGCGAACTTGTTCCAGTGTGGGCATGGCATATGAACAATCATCGCCCAGCAGATTCAAGGCCGCTGATGCGCTTGCGACCTCCATCGATCGAGCAATTCCTAGATCTTTGATTAAACCGTACAGCAACCCAGCAGAATAGGCGTCGCCCGCGCCATTGGTCATCTTAGCCTCAACCGGAAACACTTCTGCCGTGTGCTCACTCCCGTCTGCAAGGTAGGCAGTCGATCCGTTCATCCCAAATTTGATAATGATGATCTGAGCCGCTTCTTTGAACCACCGCGAAATGACTTGACGATCATCGCCCGAACAACCTCGGATTGCATCCAGGACGTCAAATTCCTCACGAGTACCGATAATGATATTGCACTTCGCCGCCGCCAGAGACAGATAGATGGATGTCTCATCCGGTGAGACCCATGAATATGGCCGATAGTCGATGTCCATTATGGTCACGACGTCGTGGTTACGTGCGTACTCCAGAGCGAGCAGCGCAGCCTCACGCGACGGACTACGTGACAGAGCTGTGCCAGAAACCAACAAGGCCTTGGCACCTCTTATGTAATCGGAGCTGATGTCGGCAGGCTCGAGTCGCAAATCAACGGCATTCTCACGATACATCACGAGTCCGCAATCGCTCGGCGAACGGATCTCGACGAACGCCAAGCCGGACTGAGCGCCAGATCGATCAATGACGATCCCCTCGGTATTAATTCCATCGGCTTCGAGGCGTCTCATAAGGTATTGTCCCAGCATATCATCGGTCAGACGGCCGATGAACCCGGTACGCAGGCCCAGCTTTGCCGCACCAATGGCCGTGTTGCCGGGTGACCCGCCAAGAGAAAATTTGAAACGCGTCGATTCGTAAATCGGGGCATTGAACTTCTCTGGATAGAAGTCCATTGCCGCGCGTCCCAACGAGATTAGGTCAAGGTCTGCCTCAAGTTTGAA
>CAUZSN010000098.1:0-10250 GCA_963582345.1 Planctomycetota bacterium | reverse complement strand
CGAGCGATTTCAAAGGACCGCGTAGCAATCAGTTCGCTGTTAGCGTGCGGCGCAGTCCACCATCATTTGGTCCGCAATGAGCTGCGAACGCGGATTGGCATCGTATTGGAAACGGGCGAGGCTCGAGAAGTGCATCATCACTGTCTGCTGACAGGCTACGGCGCCGACGCGATCAACCCCTATATCTCATTCGAAGCGCTCCGCCAAGCGCGCGAAGATGGCCTGCTTGGCGAGGAGTGGACCGACGAGAAAATCGTGGCCGGGTACCGCCAAGGCGTTGCCAAGGGCATGCTGAAAGTCATGGGAAAAATGGGGATCTCAACACTGCAAAGCTACAAGGGGGCTCAAATCTTCGAGGCCGTCGGGCTGAATAGCGAAATTATCGACTTTTGTTTCGCCGGCACCGCCAGCCGACTGAAGGGTGTTGGATTCAATGTGATTGCCGAAGAATTGATCCGGCGCCACCAGATTGGCTATCCCAGTCGTGATCAAAACCGATTACCCATGCTGCCGAATCCAGGGATCTTCCACTGGCGTAAAGACGGTGAGAAGCATGCCTGGAACCCGTACACGATTGCTGAAATCCAACAGGCCACCCGGGCCGGCGACAAGGACGCCTACAGAAGATTCACGGAACTCATCAATGAGCACGCAAATCGTGAATGCCACCTGCGCGGCCTGTTGAGGTTCAAAAAACGCGAACCGATTCCGTTGGACCAAGTCGAACCGACCAGAAATATCGTCAAGCGATTCTGTACCGGCGCGATGAGTTACGGGTCAATTTCTATCGAATCCCATGAAACTCTGGCAATTGCCATGAACCAAATCGGTGGCAAGAGCAACACCGGTGAAGGTGGCGAAGCCTACCGCCGCTTCGAGCCGTACCAGATGACCGAAGAACGCCACAAGTCGATGACCAGCGTGACGTCATCGTACACGAAAGACGGTCATCCCGACGGCAAAAAAAAACAAGCCAATCTTTATTCGAAACGGTCAGCTATCAAGCAAGTCGCATCGGGACGGTTCGGTGTATCCAGTTGGTACCTGACCAATGCGGACGAATTACAAATAAAAATCGCTCAAGGAGCTAAGCCAGGCGAAGGTGGCGAATTGCCCGGCCGCAAGGTCGACAAAATCATTGCGGCCACACGCCACTCGACGTCAGGCGTCGGTTTGATCAGTCCGCCGCCGCATCACGATATCTACTCCATCGAAGACTTGGCGCAATTGATCTTCGACTTGAAAAACTCAAACCCGTCAGCTCGCATTAGCGTCAAGCTGGTTTCGGAAGTCGGCGTCGGCACGATCGCCGCCGGAGTCGCCAAGGGGCATGCCGATAACATTCTGATTTCGGGAACTGAAGGTGGGACTGGAGCCTCGCCCCTAACGAGCATCAAGCACGCCGGCCTTCCGTGGGAGTTAGGAATCTCGGAAACCCACCAAACCTTGGTGGTTAATGACCTGCGCAGCCGAGTCCGGCTGCAGACCGACGGACAGTTGAAGACCGGACGAGACGTGGTCATCGCCACTCTATTGGGCGCCGAGGAATACGGTTTCTCAACCGCACCACTAATCTCTATAGGCTGCATCATGATGCGCAAATGCCACCTCAACACCTGTCCGGTCGGCATCGCCACTCAGAATCCGGAACTCCGCAAGAAATTCAATGGGCTGCCCGAACACGTCATCAATTACTTTTTTATGGTGGCTGAGGAGACTCGCGAGATTATGGCGAATCTTGGTTTTCGCACGATCAATGAAATGGTCGGACGTGTCGACGTGCTGGAAACTGACGACGCTATCAGTCATTGGAAAGCCCGAGGAATGGACCTCACGCCTATCCTGACCCCCGCCGTCAAACCACATGCAAACGTCAGCACGTATTGCAACCAAAATCAGATACATGGATTGGAAAAAGTCCTGGATCAAACAACACTGATTCCAGCATGCCGGAACGCCATTCAAAACGGCATACCAATCCGTCTGAATCTGCCCATCGAAAACATCAACCGCGCCGTCGGCACAATGCTCAGCCATGAAGTCTCCAAGGTCTGGGGCCCCGAAGGACTGCCGGACAAGACGATCCACATTAAGCTGACCGGTTCTGCAGGACAGAGCTTGGGAGCATGGGCGGCCCCTGGCGTCACACTGGAAGTCGAAGGCGACGCGAATGATTACGTCGGCAAGGGACTTTCCGGCGGACGGATTATCATCTACCCACCCAAAGAGTCGACGTTCGTGCCCGAAGAAAACGTCATCATTGGCAATGTCGCGCTTTACGGAGCGATTCACGGCGAAGCATACGTTCGCGGTGTCGCGGCAGAGCGATTCTGTGTCCGCAATTCCGGCGCCCACGCGGTTGTCGAAGGCGTCGGCGACCACGGCTGCGAATACATGACCGGCGGACGTGCCGTCATTTTGGGTCCAACTGGTCGCAACTTTGCGGCCGGCATGTCGGGTGGTGTCGCCTATATCTACGACCCCAATGATGAATTCCTGAGTAAGTGCAACCGGGAAATGGTCGACCTTGAACAAATGCAAGATGAATCCGACATTGCTGAACTAATAGAGCTGATCGAAAAACATCTCAAATACACCGGATCCGAGGTCGCCGCCCGCATACTAGATGACCGGGAATCCTCGCTCCGGCATTTCCGTAAAGTTATGCCGACCGATTACAAACGCGCCTTAGCTGAGTTGGCCAAGGACGTGGAGAAACAGAAAACAGAACCGCGTGAAACGGTATCAGAATCTCAGACGTGACTCTGATAGCGTCATGTAATGGTGACCTAAATCCAATGGGAAAGCCAACCGGCTTTATAGAATATGCGCGGCAGCCGATGACGTATCGTGATCCCGCACTGCGCATTCTCGACTGGAACGAATTCGTCGAGCCTGCATCGGACGAACATTTGCGGAAACAAAGCGCCCGTTGTATGGATTGTGGAGTACCGTTTTGCCACACCGGTGGTCTGATGGCCAACATGGCCTCGGGATGTCCGATCAACAACCTAATCCCCGAATGGAACGATCTGATCTATCGCAATCAGTGGCGAGAGGCGCTGGATCGACTGCACGCGACGAATAATTTCCCCGAATTCACAGGCCGAGTCTGTCCCGCTCCATGTGAAGGCGCCTGTGTGTTAGGAATCATTGAGCCACCCGTCACGATAAAAAACATTGAACAGACAATCATCGACCGCGGATTTCGGGAAGGTTGGGTCGTGCCCAATCCGCCTATAAATCGGACCGGCAAGGATGTCGCGGTTGTCGGCTCGGGACCTGCCGGCTTAGCGGCCGCCGCACAGCTTAATAGCGCCGGTCACCAAGTCACCGTCTATGAACGAGCCGACCGCATTGGCGGATTATTGATGTACGGCATCCCCAACATGAAGCTACAAAAGGGACTCGTTCAAAGACGCGTCGACTTAATGACGGACGAGGGCGTCAAATTTGTTGTTAACGCCGAAATTGGAAAAAACATCCGGGCGAAGAAACTTGTCGAAAACTTTGATGCGGTGGTGCTATGTGTTGGAGCGACGAAACCGCACGATTTCTTTGTGAAGACTCCGGGACGAGACTTGAAAGGCATTCACTTCGCGATGGAATTTCTGCACGCGAACACCAAAAGCCTGCTCGATTCGAATTGCGAGGATGGCAACTACATCAGCGCCAAGAACAAGCAGGTCATCGTGATCGGCGGCGGCGACACGGGAACCGATTGCATAGGCACGTCGCTCCGTCACGGATGTGCGAGCCTGGTTACCTTCGAAATTGTGGCTCAACCGCCTGACGAACGATCTACGGACAACCCGTGGCCTCAGTGGCCGCGTATCTTCCTTGCCGACTATGGCCATACCGAGGCCGCAGCCAAATTCGATTACTCGACAAACCAAAATAAACAGCTCAAAAACGACCCTCGTGAGTTCGCGATCCAGACGACCGAATTCCTGGGCGACGACGCGGGCAACCTGCGTGCCCTGAAAACAGTCCGCGTTGATTGGAACAACCCCGTGGCAAACGGCCCACCATTTTCAGTGATTCCGGACACGGAGCAGGAATGGCCGGCCGACCTGGTCCTACTCGCCCTCGGTTTCAGTGGCCCCGAACAGATCATCGCCGAGGAACTCGGACTGAAAACCAACAAGCGCTCGAACTTTAAATCTGAATACGGTAGCTACACCACAAACATCGACGGCGTCTTCTCGGCCGGCGACTGCCGCCGCGGTCAAAGCCTAATCGTCTGGGCCATCAATGAAGGCCGTGAAGCCGCCCGCGAATGCGATCGCTATCTGATGGGAAGCACTCTGCTCCCGTAATCTCAAGCTGATGACAACGTTCAATTTCCTGGGAAAACTGATCCCGCAGACCGAATGGCCAATGGTCTCAAACAACGTCTGGCTAACTGTGTCGACGGAAGAAAATCAGACTAGCCAACGCTGACCGTCACCCTGCCTAGCCAATCCACCCTCGACAACCTCGTTTCCGCACTGGCGCAATTGTTATCGACCAAACCGCCGGGACTCTGATTTCCGCACCCTGTAACTCTGAAATCCAAATTCAGCAACTTTAGTCTTTCTGTTACAAGCTCGACGCGAAAATCTGGAAGCTACGCATTGTTGCTTCAACTGCGACTTACACAAGGGTCATCGCTTTGCTCTGACCCTGCTAATCGTCGTGCAAAGCACGTCGCACCCTCTCGATGAGTTATACGAAAGGTTGCTCTGCAACCGAGAATTCCCTATTTTACTGAACGAACCACACGTTGTAACAATCAAGGAGTTCTGCATGTCCACTACGACTGCGTCGTCTTACCAAGTCGCCGATTTGAGCCTGGCCGAATGGGGGCGTAAAGAAATCGAGATGGCTCAGAATGAAATGCCCGGACTAATGGCTCTGCGCGAAAAATATGGGCCAAGTCAAACGTTAAAAGGGGCTCGCATTGCCGGCTGCCTGCATATGACGATTCAAACCGCTGTGCTGATCGAAACACTAATGACTTTGGGCGCGGAAGTGCGCTGGTCGAGCTGCAACATCTTTTCGACCCAGGACCACGCCGCCGCCGCCATCGCTGCGACTGACGTCCCGGTCTTCGCCTGGAAAGGAATGACCGAAGAGGAATTCAACTGGTGCATCGAACAAACGTTATATTGGCCAAACGGAGAAGCGTTGAACATGATCCTGGACGACGGCGGTGACCTAACCGCCATGATCCACGACAAGTTTCCCGAATTGCTGAACGGGATCAAGGGTCTGACGGAAGAAACGACGACCGGCATCACACGCCTGCAGCAATTGCTGAAAGAAGACCGACTAGGCACACCAGCCATCAACGTAAACGACTCAGTCACGAAGAGCAAGTTCGACAATCTGTACGGCTGCCGTGAATCGCTGGCCGACGGCATTAAACGGGCGACTGACATTATGATCGCCGGCAAGATCGTCGTCATCTGCGGCTACGGCGATGTTGGCAAGGGCTGTGCTGACGCCATGCGGGGGCTCGGAGCGAGGGTCATTATCACAGAAATCGACCCCATCTGTGCTCTGCAGGCGTCTATGGAAGGTCATCAGGTAACGACCATGGAAGAGACGGCGTCGATCGGTGACATCTTCGTCACCGCGACCGGATGCTGTGATGTGATCCGCGGCGATCACATGGACATGATGAAACACGAAGCAATCGTGTGTAACATTGGTCATTTCGATTCCGAGATTGAGGTGGCTTATTTACTTCACCGCGATGACATAACGCGAGTCAACATCAAGCCACAAGTTGACAAGTTCATCTATCCCGACGGCAAAGCGATTATCGTGTTGGCAGAAGGACGGTTGGTTAACCTCGGCTGTGCGACAGGTCATCCTTCATTCGTAATGTCCAACAGTTTCACAAACCAGGTGCTGGGGCAGATCGCTTTGTGGACCGAACCTGACAATTATGAAATCGGTCTGCACATGTTACCAAAAGAATTGGACGAAGAAGTTGCCAGTCTGCACCTGGACAAGCTGGGCGTGAAGTTGACCAAGCTGAATCAAAAACAGGCTGACTACATCAACGTACCCGTTGACGGTCCGTTCAAGCCGGATTACTACCGATATTGACGTTAAATCCTGAGCAATCCGGACGATCCCCATCGGAAAATAGTCCAGCGGTCGTCGTTGCTATTGTTTTCACTCGATGCGTCCCGTCAGAATAGCAAGCTGATAGATAGCAGAGCCACTTAAGATTGTGCTCTAAGCGCATCGAAACTTGAATGGGAGAACAACCGTGATACGCTACTTCGCCATTGCAACTTCCTGCCTGTCATGCTTTTTCCTTAGTCCAAGGTGCGTCCAGGCGCAGGATTTGTTCGAAACTTTGGGTAAAATTGTCACCGCACCTCTGAGCATCGTCGAAGACTCGTTAGACGACTCCGATTCTGACACTCTTGGCGGCGCATTCGATTGGACACAATCGGTCATAGACGGCGCAGCGGACCTGGGCAGCCAAGGATTTGACCTCTTTTGGGAATACCACTATGCACCGGTCCTAGCACGCGAACTCGGGCTGCTGGAATGAGCTCCGTAATCAATCCCACGCCCTAAAAGTCCAGTCCAGAGTACGGCAGTTAACCGCTTCACTTAGATGGGCATTGGTGATGCAGTCGCGTTGATCCAGATCGGTGCGGCTGGTTCGCAATATCTTGTCATGAGTGTGGGCGAAGACATCCTTGTCTTCCATCGCACTTTTCAATAACGATTCCTAGCCACTTTTAAGCTGGAAATTCTTGCAAATTTTCCGAGGCGACACTGTTCCATTCACTTTGCTCGATTCAACGTTGAAGCGTCGGGGTTGAATCTCGTACGCCATCACGACTTGTTTGCACATTTGTGCGCCGGTCCTGTTAAACGTGTCGTTCTTCAATTTGCGGAATGGAACTGACCGGATTTCGGTAAGTATCGAGCGGTCCAACAGGGAGCTGCTTGACCAACGCCTGTGCGATCCGATGCGTGTTCTAATGCACCACAGCTTTCTCCAAAACGACCAGGATCGTCTTGGGCAGGCACCAGGAAAAACGTCGACCTAGACTTCGATTGCTTTGGCGTCAATTTCGAACACTGAGTAGGTAAACAGTTTGGCGAGCGCACAATAGATCTCGATCATTGATGATCAAGATCTGACCGTTGTGGAATGATCGATTGCTGCAAGTAAGCACGAGATCGCAGTTTATGAGGGTCGGTAGTGCGTTTGAGGCCGCTCGGGTCGCTTACAATGCATTCTTGGTCGCGTTCGCTTGCGGTATTCGCTAACCTTTAGTGTGGTGGTGTCCACATATCGTTCGATTCGCCGCAAACGACACCAAAACATTCGAGGTTGTAAAAAAATCATTAAAGCTCGAATATCATTCCAGGCACCCGTAGTCGTTTTGATCGCCATTTTTCTGTCTGGGACGCAATACGCAGTTGCGTTCGAAGATGGATATGGATCACTGACCGGTCAATTCATTCTGGACGGAAAGGTCCCTAACCGAAAACTCCTGGTCAAGAAAGGCGACACCACGGTGAAAGATGCCAGTTGCTGTGCGGCTCAAGAAGTCCCCAGCGACGAACTGGTCATTGACGAGAAAACTAAGGGCATTCAGCACATCTTCATCTACAAGCGAAAGGCCAAGACAGTTCACCCGAAGTGGAAACTCAGCAAGATAAAAGAACTCGTCTTCGACCAGAAGGGATGCCGGTTCAGACCTCACACATTGGTTGTCCGCACGGATCAGCAGGTTGTTGTGCAGTCAGATGATCCCATCGGCCACAATACACATACATACCCGATCAACCCCTTGAACCCAGCAATGAACTTTGTTCTGAATCCAAGTGATCGTGTCGGTGTCAAAGTGCATTACGAGGCATCTGAAATCCTGCCAACGATGATCAAGTGCGATATTCATCCTTGGATGAAGGCTTACTGGCTAATCGTTGATCATCCGTACGCCGCAGTGACCGACACCCAAGGAAAATTCACGATCAAGGATTTGCCGACCGGAGAGCACAAATTTCGCGTGTGGCACGAGCGAGTTGGCTATATCGAACGAAAATTCAAAGTTACCGTGACAAGCGGAGAAACGACAAAACTGCAACCAATCAAGGTTCCTGTGGCCCGATTCGAAGAGGATTGACCGAACCTGCTGACAGTACGTCTTGTCGCGTTTCTTGCTCGGCAAGTGAACGGCCAACGAGTGACATTCGAACGCGCCACATTATTCGATATTTTTTATTCGTGCAGTACAGGTTGAGGCAGTTCACGATGCGTCACCAGATCGGATGGTGTCTTCAATTCGTCGTGCTGGTCTTGCTGCCGATGTTGATCCTTTGGCAGTTATCTCTTGGCTTCAGCGTGTCAGTGATGCCGGTGAGCCTATTGGTGGGCATCGTTGTCTTTTGGATCGGGACTAAGCTGCGCGAACACAAATCGCACTGATGGACAACGAACGTTTTAAGATTCGGCGATTGGACTCCGGACAAGGTGTCGCTCCCGAAACCCAAATGCTGAGACCGGCACCCGCGATCTATCCGAAGACACTACGGAATCGTCTTCAAAAAACATGTCCTTCCTGCGGTCCTTCCTTGGTCAGTGTCAGGATTTCTGGACCGTCTTCTGTCATCAGGATGGTGTGTTCGAACTGAGCGGATAGTCGGCCATCGTTGGTGCGGACCGTCCAACCGTCGGATTCATCGCGAATCGTTTTCCAAGTGCCTTGATTCAACATTGGTTCGATGGTGAAGCACATACCCGGTTTGATATGGTCCTTGCCGACACCGGATGTGGGGTAATGCGGAATCCCTGGCTCTTGGTGAAATTCTCGGCCGATGCCGTGTCCCTGATACTCACGAACGACCCTGAAGCCTTGCGACCTAGCATGGTTATAGATTGCAGTACCAATATCACGAATCCGTCCGTGCGGCTTGATCGCTCGGATGCCGCGGAACAACGCATCAAATGTCGTCTGGACTAATTGGCGGGGTTCGTCTGATACTTCACCAATCATGAACGTTTCCGACTGATCACCAAACCATCCGTTGACAATTGTCGTCAAGTCAACATTGACAATATCTCCGCTTTGCAAAACAGTGCCGTCTGGAATCCCATGGCAGACAACCTCATTGACGCTCGTACAACTACTCTTGGGAAACGGGACCTTCTCACCGGGATACCCCAAACAGGCCGGCACATGGCTGTGATCCAACGTGTACTCGTGAACCAACCTGTCAATTTCACCCGTCGTGACTCCTTCGCGAATACGCGGGCGGATGAAATCCATCATCTTCGCATTGAATCTAGCCGCCTGTCGAATCCCGTCACGATCTTCCTCATTGTAAATCGGAGCGTCCTGCGCCGATGTTTGTTTTCCAAGTGTCATTGCTTAGTCCGATTCATTCCTTTCGTAAGATTCTAAACGACCGATCCTTGTCCAATCCTATCAGTCGTCTTGACATTGTTGTTGGACAAACAGATCTTGGCAACTACATGGGCAGGTCTAGCCAAGGCTTCACCTTTGAAATCCTTCACTTATCATTTGTCATATGTGTGCCGTCTAGGTTCATGGATTGGCTAGATGGAGATAGAATGGCGTATCACAGAATGGGTGAGTTTTACAAAAGTCTTTGCTCCTAACGGTTACGTAAAGAACCGGCAGCATGGTCGAACGCTACCGTCGCCGAAAAGGCAAAAAAGAACTTCTGGGAAATCATCAGAAGTGCTGGATCTGGGGCAAGAATGTTGTCT
Source organism: Planctomycetota bacterium (assembly GCA_963582345.1). Lineage (GTDB taxonomy): Bacteria > Planctomycetota > Planctomycetia > Planctomycetales > Planctomycetaceae > CAUZSN01. The sequence continues at coordinate 493 of CAUZSN010000098.1, read as the reverse complement.
TGGAAACACTGCGTGCCGGGCGGTGGCCCGTATTGGAGTTGTATCTAGCTGACCGGCTTGATTCTAAGTCACTCAACGTAGCGTTTCAATTGGCCCAACAAAGCCATATTGCGGCGACGATCAAGTCCTCGAATGTCTTGACACAACAGTGTCATTCAAACGAGCATCAGGGATACTTGGCAAAAATGGCGCCGTATCCATACGTGGATGCCAGTCAAGTCGTCGATAATCCACCGACCTGCCCGTTGTTCACCGTCTTAGATTCGATCCAGGATCCCTATAATTTTGGTGCCATAATTCGTTCAGCGAACCTTCTAGGCGTCGATGCTATTTTCGTCGCTCGCACCCAACAAGTTCCAGTAACAAGTCTTGTCGCTCGCAGTTCGGCTGGGGCTGTCAATCATGTGGCAATCTCGGAAGTCGACAATTTGACAGAGTTGGCAAAGCGATTGCGGCGCTTAGGTGTTGGCATCGTCGCCGCATCACAGACCGC
>CAUZSN010000097.1:0-10510 GCA_963582345.1 Planctomycetota bacterium | reverse complement strand
GCACCGACAAGGTAACCGGGCGAGCAAAATACGGCGCCGATATCAAGATCAGCGGCACGATCTATGGTGCGATATTCCGCAGTCCGCACGCTCACGCCCGAATCAAATCCATCGACACATCCAAAGCGGAAAATGTGCCTGGCGTACGCGCAGTAATCACAGCTGCCGATTTCCCTGATTCATTCGGGATGACGTACGAGATGGGTGCGATGGTCAATAATCTGTGGCACCTAGCCGGCAACGTGTTGGCTCGCGAGAAAGTGCTTTATAAAGGTCACGCTGTTGCCGCTGTGGCCGCCGACAGTGTGCACATTGCGGACGAGGCTGCAAAGTTGATCGATGTCGACTATGAAATCCTGCCGCACGTGCTGGACGTTCGCCTGGCCATGCAAGACGACGCTCCGATTCTAAACGACGACGTGCGTACTGACGAAGCGCCGGGAGGTGAAACCGGTGAAATGCCGACCAACATCGCGAAGCATTTTCACTATCAGAAAGGTGACTTGGAAAAAGGTTTTAAGCAGGCCGCGGTACTTGTCGAACGTGAATTCACTACGGCCACGGTTCACCAAGGCTACATCGAGCCGCACACTGCTACCGCGTTTTGGAATTCGGACGGCCACATCACGGTTTGGACCAGTACGCAAGGTTCGTTCTGGGTCCGCCTGCAGGTGTCCGCACTGCTGCAAATTCCGGAATCGAAAGTCACGGTCGTCCCGATGGAAATTGGTGGCGGATTCGGCGGAAAGATTGCTGTATATTTACAGCCTGTGGCAGCGTTGTTGTCAAAAAAATCCGGTCGGCCAGTGAAATTGACCATGGATCGGACGGCCACTTTCGAAGGCACTGGACCCACAGCCGGATCCTATATTCGAGTCAAAATGGGCGCCGACGAACATGGAATGATTTCGGCGGCCGAGGCGTACCTAGCTTACGAAGCGGGAGGCTATCCGGGCTCTCCGATCAACGCTGGCTGCATGTGCATTTTTGCCATGTACAATATTCCCAACGGCCGCATCGATGGATACGATGTGTGCGTCAACAAACCGCGAACGAGTGCCTATCGCGCGCCAGGTTCTACAAATGCAGCGTTCGCGACTGAAACTATCGTCGATGAACTCTGCGAAAAACTGAACATCGACCCGATCGAATTCCGACTGAAGAACGCGGCGAAGGAAGGCACTCGACGCATCGACGGAGTCGTCAATCCACGAATCGGAATGTGGGAATCGGCCAAAGCGATCCAGCTCAGCAATCACTGGAATACGCCATTAAAAGAACCAAACCGTGGCCGGGGGATTGCTTCTGGCTTCTGGCTCAACAACGGGATGAAGTCCTCGGTCTACGCCACAATTAATACTGACGGAACCGTTTCTCTGGTAGAAGGATCGCCAGACATCGGCGGCACGCGGACTAGTATCTCCATGCAATTGGCGGAAGTTCTCAGCATTCCAGCCGAGGATGTGCACCCCACTGTGGCCGATACCGACAGTGTTGGACACACCGACGTGACCGGTGGCAGCCGCGTCACCTTTGCAACGGGCTGGGCCGCGTATCTGGCCGGTCAGGATATTCAGCGTCAGATGATCGACCGGGCCGCAATGATTTGGGATGTTGAATCGAGCGCGGTGAAGTATGAAGACGGCAAGATTACCGGCCCAGATGATAAAGGGTTCACGTTCAAGGAGCTGGCTGCAATGGTCCATAAAACGGGCGATCCAATCACCGGCCGCGGATCGGCAAGTCCTGACATGCCCGGCGGAGCCTATGCCACGCACGTCGTCGATGTCGAAGTTGATACCGACACAGGCAAAGTAAAGATACTACGTTATACGGCCTCACAAGATGCCGGGACGGCAATCCATCCCAGCTATGTCGAAGGCCAAATTCAAGGCGGAGTCGCTCAGGGTATTGGTTGGGCTTTAAACGAAGAGTACTTCTACGGCGACGATGGAGTCATGCGGAACTCCAACTACTTGGACTACCGCATCCCAACCTGCTATGACCTGCCGATGATCGACACGATCATCGTCGAAGTTCCCAACCCCGGACATCCCTACGGAGTCCGCGGCGTTGGTGAAGTTCCAATCGTCCCGCCTCCGGCCGCGTTGGCGAACGCGATCTACAACGCGATTGGGATCCGCCTGCGACATTTACCCATGTCACCGCCAAGCGTGCTGCATGAACTCCTTCAGAATCATTGATTTGGCGTTCTAATGCACGCGTTAACACTCCCTCAGCCGCAAACTGTTCATCACGACTGAAATGCTACTGGCCGCCATGGCAACGGCAGCGAACATCGGCGGCAACAACATGTGCACGGTCGAAAACAGCACGCCGGCGGCCAGTGGAATGCCCAGTAAGTTGTACATAAACGCAAAAAGCAAGTTTTGCTTAATGGTCCGCATAGTGCGCCGTGAGAGCTGAATAGCGACGGCCACATCGTTTAAGTCGTTGTTGACTAAAGTCACGTTGCCAGCCTCAATGGCTATATCCGTTCCGGCTCCGATGGCGAAGCCAACATTGGCCTGTGCCAGAGCAGGAGCGTCGTTAATGCCATCTCCGACCATACCAACTCGCTGGCCGGTCCTCTGAAATCGTTTAACTTCTTCCGCTTTCTGGTCTGGAAGAACTTGGGCCGTGACGTCTTCAATGCCAACCTGTCGGGCGATCGCATCAGCCGTTCGTTGATCGTCGCCGGTCACCATCACAACCTGCAGACCAAACCGCTGCAACCGGCTGACCGCGTTGGCCGAGGTCGGCTTTACCGGATCGGCAACCGCGATCACCCCCAAGACTATGCTGTTTTCGCTGACGAAAAGAGACGTCTTTGCTTGATCAGTCCATTGCTCGGCCACGTCGGTCAACTCGCCCATTTCTACACTCGCGTCTCGCAAGAACGTGGCGTTGCCGACAAGAACGATGTTGCCCGCAATCGTCCCCCTGACACCCTGTCCTGCGACGGCCTGAAAGTCATTAACGGTTGTCAATTCAAGTCCACGGTTTACAGCATAATCGACCACCGCAGCAGCGATTGGATGTTCAGAATGGTTTTCCAAACTGGCCGCGCAGCCCAACAACCGCGTCTCGTCAACGCCGGACACCATTCGGTAATCTGTCACTGTTGGTTGCCCCATGGTAATGGTTCCCGTCTTGTCGATCAGTACCACATCCAACTTATGAGCCGTTTCCAGCGCCTCGCCGTCACGAATCAAGATTCCGTGTTCGGCTCCTCTGCCCATCGCCACCATAACAGCCGCCGGAGTGGCCAAACCCAACGCACACGGGCAGGCGATGATCAACACGCTGACAGCAGTCAAAAAGGCTTGATCCGGCGAACCAATGGACCACCAGACGACAAATGTGATCAGAGCGATTCCGATGACCACCGGTACAAAGAAGCCGGCAACTCGATCAGCAAGCCGCGAGATGGGAGCTTTCGATCCTTGCGCGTCGCTAACTAGGCCAACAATTTGTTGCAGCACGGTCTGACTGCCGGTCCGATCGGCGCGAAACCGAAAGCAGCCTGTTTTATTCAAGGTCGCGCCGATGACCTCATCACCGACATTCTTCGCTACCGGCATCGATTCACCGGTTATCATCGATTCATCAACCGTCGAACTTCCCTCGTAAATCGTTCCATCGACCGGAATCCGCTCACCCGGCCGAACGATTAAAGGGTCGCCGACTGTGATTTCGGCAATCGGTAGTTCCTGCTCACGACCTTCGCGGATCACGTGAGCCGAATTTACTTGTAAATCTAACATCTTCTCCACCGCTTGAAACGTTTTGCCTTTCGCTCGCTCTTCCAGCAATCGTCCCAAAAGAATAAAAACAACGATCATTGCGGCAGTGTCGTAATGGATCGGCAGTTCGTCGGTCCAAAGCTGCGGAACCAACGTGCCCGTCAGACTGATACAAAAAGCCGTACCGGTGCCCATTGCTATTAGCGTATCCATGTTCGCTCGGCCGTGCTTCAACGCCTTCATAGCCGAAGAAAAAATTGGCAGACCAGCCCAGAAGACAACTGGAGCCGTGAACAAAAGCAGTAGCCAGTTCTCACCGGGCAACGTAATCGTCTGCGACATGCGTAAGACCATTACAATCACCGCTAATGGAACGGCGATTGTGAGCCGTATCGCTTGGCGTCGAAAAGTGGCTTGTCGTGCCTGCCGGGCCGACTCACGGTCGATCGATTTGCGAGGAATATCCTGATATCGATATCCGATGCGATCGAGTACTTGGCGCAGTCCTTCGTCGCTGGGAACATCTTCTCGAAATGCGATGCGTGCTTCGCGTGTCGCTAAGTTAACGGACGCCGACGTAATTTCGGGTAGTTCCAACAGCGCTTGTTCCACTCGGCTAACGCAACTGGCACAGTGCACCCCTTCGACCAAGAACCTTAATTCACGTGCTGCTTGTTCGCTGTTCGTCGACGTCGGCATTGGTTGCCCAAAGTTTCATAGTTGACAAAATCTCATTCGTGGGTTTGATGCGCCGGTGCTAGTTGATGACACGATTACTTTCCAATGCGCCAAATTAAATACTTCTCGATGAATGGGTCGATATCACCGCCTAGGACCGCTGTCGGGTTGCCGGACTTGTGGCTTGTACGCGTATCCTTCACATACTGGTCAGGATGCAGCACATAGTTGCGGATCGTTTCGCCTCCAAATCCGATTTTCGACTTCTGCCCGCGTTTGGCTGCCTGTTCGGCTTCTCGCTTTTCTTTTTCGATCTGGTACAGCTTGGCCTTCAACATCTTGCGTGCTGTGGCTCGATTCTTGTGCTGGCTCCGTTCATTCTGACACTGGACGACTGTGCCCGTTCGAAAATGTGTCAAGCGGACTGCTGAATCGGTTTTATTGACATGCTGTCCGCCGGCACCGCTTGCACGGTACGTGTCTTCGCGGACGTCGCGATCGAAGTCGACTTCGATTTCAATTTCATCACCTAATTCCGGTGTCACGTCGACGGCCGCAAACGACGTGTGACGGCGCCCGGCGGCATCGAATGGACTGATACGAATCAGCCGGTGATTGCCGATCTCGCTGCGCATATATCCAAAGACATATTCGCCGCGAATCGCGATGGTTGCGTTTCGGATGCCGGCTTCTTCGGCATCCGAGCGGTCTAGGAACTCCACCTTGTAACCCCGCAACTCAGCCCACCGCAAGTACATGCGCAACAACATTTCGGACCAGTCGGACGAATCAGTGCCGCCCTCGCCCGCTTGGATGCTGACAAATGCGCTGCAGGCATCTTCTGAGTTCGACATCATCGCCTGCAACTCGACTACCGAGACCTCGTCTTCGAGAGACTTCAGGGTATCTGTCAACTCGATCGTGCTCTCTCCCGTCTCGTCTTCCTCGGCGAATTCCATCAACACGCCCAGGTCGTCGGCACCGGAGACGATCGATTTCAGCGGCTTGATGAGCAACGTCAGCCGCCGCAGCTCTGCGACCATTCCCTGAGCCTTCTCCTGGTTGCTCCAGAATCCCAGCTCGGCCATCGCCTTGTTGATTTCCGCAGTGCGGTTCTCCATACCAGCCAAGTCAAAGAGAGTCTCGCAAATGAATGATGCGTTCGATTAGGTTGTGACAGGTTCCGCGAAATTCGTTATCCATTGCAGCTCGTCCCGAGGCACTGAGTGCTGAACGTTCCCTAACGTTATGACTGATGTTAGATAGCGAATTGTAGAAACTGTTGCACCATGGGGGTAGGCTTTGTCGCGTAAAGAGCCGGTTGCCTTTCGAAGTCGACAATTACGACCTGGAAATGTGTGCTACAATCCCCGCGATGCGCTGCTGCGTCATAGGTCATCAGCAGACTTGCCAGCATTCACGCCGATGCCGGAGTAATAGAAGCCCAACTCGTGCATTTTATGCGGTTCGAATAAATTGCGACCATCGAAAATCACTGGCTGCTTCATTTTGTGCTTCATGTACGCAAAATCGGGATTTCGGAACTCGGCCCATTCGGTGACGATCGCCAATGCGTCAACATCATCGAGCGTCCCATAATGGTGTTCGCAATAGGTCAGCCGGCCTCCGTAAATAGCCTGTACGTTATCGTGCGCCACCGGATCGTGAACTCGAACCGTCGCTCCAGCATCGAGCAGGTGATCAATGAGCACCAACGACGGTGCCTCGCGAATGTCATCCGTACGAGGTTTAAAGGACAATCCCCAAATGGCAATGATGCGGCCGCGCAGTGCGCCGTCGAAATACTTGTTCAGTTTCTGAAACAGAACTTCTTTTTGAGCCACGTTGACTTCGTCGACGGCATCCAAAACACGAGGTTGCATACCCTTCGATTTGGCAACTGCAATAAGCGCTCGGATATCTTTTGGGAAACAAGAGCCGCCGTAACCGACGCCGGGAAAAAGAAACGCAAACCCAATACGTCTGTCATGACCGATTCCGCGTCGGACGTCATTCACGTCGGCACCGACCAACTCACACAGATTGGCCATCTCGTTAATGAAGCTGATCTTCGTGGCCAGCATGCAGTTGGCCACGTATTTTGTCATCTCCGCACTTTCCAGACCCATAACCAAAAATGGATGCTCAGTGCGCAGAAATGGCCTGAACAAATCCTGCAACGTTTGTGCGACTTCCGGACGAGTGACACCTACGACCACGCGGTCCGGCCGAGTGAAATCTTCGACCGCCGCTCCTTCTTTCAAAAATTCAGGATTGGACGCCACGTCGATTTCGCGTCCGGCCAGTTCCTTTAGTTTTTCCGCGACACGGTCACTCGTCCCGATGGGTACGGTACTTTTGATCACTACAACACATTGCTCATCCAAATGGGGAGCCAAAGAGTTGACAACCGACCACAACCCATCCAAATTGGCCGATCCGTCATTCGATTGCGGAGTGCCGACGGCAATGAAAATGCACCGGGCTCCAACGACCGCGTCGGCGTAGTCGGTGGTGAACTTCAGTCGCCCCGCTTTTGCATTACGGGTGACGAGTTCGCTTAAACCCGGTTCATAGATCGGGACTACACCCTTGTTCAGCCGATTAATCTTTCTTTCGTCAATATCGACACACGTCACATCGTTTCCGCTTTCGGCAAAACATGTTCCGGTCACGAGACCAACGTAACCTGTCCCGACCATCACAACTTTCACTGCAGGTTCCCCCTACAACGTACTCCTGTTTTGTTAAATCCTTGTATGACTCGTAAACCTCGAGTCAGATGGCGAATCGCCCTAGAGCCGTTGTCCATATTGAGCTTCGTAATATGTTAAGTACTCGCCGCTCATGATCCGCTTGCACCATTCGGTGTTCGACAGATACCAGTCAATGGTCTCTTTCAGGCCGCTGCGAAAGTCAGTTTGAGGCGCCCAATTCAGTTCCGTCTGAGCCTTGCTGAAATCGATGGCGTAGCGCATGTCATGTCCCGGCCGATCATCAACGAGCTTTATTAAGCTTTCCGGCTTGCCCATCATTTCCAATAGCAAGTATGTTAATTCGATGTTCTTGACCTCCGTGTTTCCTCCGAAGTTGTACACTTCTCCCACACGCCCGCGTTGGAAGGCGGCGTCGACACCGCGACAATGGTCTAGTACGTGTATCCAGTCGCGTACGTTTTCTCCGGTTCCATAAACCGGCAGCTGTTCGTCATTAACGAGTTTCGATATGAACAACGGAATGATCTTTTCGGGGAACTGAAACGGTCCGTAATTGTTCGAACTGCGAGTCACTATTCCGGGAAAGTCGAACGTATGACAGTAGCTGCGGACCAGCAAATCGGCTGCCGTCTTGGACGCCGAATACGGACTGTTCGGAGCCAGGGATGTCTGTTCGGTAAAGTAGCCTTCAGATCCCAGGCTGCCGTAGACTTCATCGGTCGAAACTTGTAGGAACCGAGGCACGTTGCGACATCGGCAGGCATCCATTAACACCTGAGTGCCGACGATGTTCGTTTGAATGAACGGACCCGAATCAAGAATGCTGCGGTCGACGTGACTTTCGGCAGCAAAATTAATCACCCCGTCAACCTCGCCAGACTGCAGAACACAATCGATGAATTCCCGATCGCAGATATCACCGTGATGAAACGTGTATCGCGGATCGGCATTGACATCGGCAAGGTTTTCGAGATTTCCAGCATAAGTCAGTTTGTCGACGTTGATGATCCGGCGATCAGAATAGGTTTTCAGTTGGAACCGAATGAAATTCGATCCAATAAACCCGCAGCCACCCGTAATGACAATACAATTCATGACGTTGTTGGCGTGGCAAAATGTCTACTGATGAATGACGCTAAAGAATTTCATTTGGAATGCGAGCCATCGACACTAACGCGTCGTTTTCGTCCAGTCGGATAATACGAACGCCTTGGGTATTTCTGCCGATTTGACTGATCTCGCCGGCTCGGATGCGCTGAATTTTTCCGACCGCCGTGACCATCAAAATCTCATCGTCTTCAGAAACCGCTACAATATCAACGACCTCGCCATTCCGCACTGTCGTCTTAATATCGTGGAGTCCTTTACCTCCCCGCCGTTGACGTCGGTATTGTGCATTGCTGCGAACTGCTGCTTCGACGCCGTTTTCTTTATGCCCGCCTATTTCTCCCATTGCTGGCTCGGTTACTGTCTCGCTGTCATTCTTGAAACCGTCATCCGGAATCATTGCATCTGCGCCAATCGCTGATTCATTGCTATCGACCTCGGCAGATTCACCGGAGCCAAAAGGTGTTCGCTTGCCATAGCCCTTTGTACAAGCAGTCAGCAGGTACATTTCGGGATCGGCGACGACCATGCCCACAACGCGATCATCGCCGGTCAGCGTGATCCCGCGAACTCCACGAGTGTTGCGACCCATGCTGCGAGCGTCTCGCTGAGAGAATCGGATCGCCATTCCATTTGTCGTTGCCAGAACGACGTCGTCGTCCGGTGTAACGATGCGAACGTCGATCAATTCGTCGCCGTTGTCCAGCTTGATCGCAATGATTCCACCTTGTTTCGGACGGCTGTATGCCAACAACTGCGTTTTCTTGACGATCCCATTCCGAGTCGCCATGATCAAAAAACGCTGGGCGTCAAAAGTTCGAACCGATAGACAATTTGAGACTTTTTCCCCTTCCTCAAGGGACAATAAATTAACCAATGCGCGGCCTTTGGCTGTACGGCTTTGCTGCGGCAAATCGTATACTTTCTTCCAGTATACTTTGCCACGATCTGTGAAAAACAGCAGGTAATCGTGAGTGCTGGCGACAAACACATGAGCGATCGGGTCTTCTTCGTCGGCTTTCGCCCCCGTAATACCTTTGCCGCCACGGTTCTGAGCTTGATAGGTATCTAGCGCCGTCCGCTTGATGTAGCCTCGCTGCGACAACGTAACGACCATTGGTCGCTCAATAACCAAATCGTCGCGGTTCACTTCGGTTAGTTCTTCGTCCGAGATTTCGGTACGGCGTTTGTCGCCATACTTCCTTTTCAGTTCCTCCATGTCTTCACGTACAACGGCACGAATGTTGGCTTCATCTGATAGCAAGCGCAGGTACTCATCAATGGCGACCAGCAACTTGTGAAACTCGCCCTGCAGTTTTTCGCGTTCCAAGTTGGCCAGCGAACCAAGTTGCATCGAAACAATCGCTTCGGTCTGATTCGCCGACAACGTGTAAACGTCGTTGACCCCATGCTCGTCTTGAAACGAACGAAACCCGTCCTGGCCTAAAGCACGGCTGACCATGGTGGACGGGACTTCCATTTGCCGTAAGCGATCACGGGCCTCAGCACGACTGGCGGAACTGCGAATCGTTTCGATTACTTGATCAATGTCGATTTGCGCAATGAGCAAACCTTCCACCGTATGCTTTCGGTTGCGGGCTTCGGTAAGTAGAAATTCCGTGCGCCGACGAATAACGTCCACTCGATGCCGCAGAAATTCATCCAGCAGCTCTTTGATGTCCATCATCTTCGGACGACTGCCCACCAGCGCCAACAAGATGACACTGACTGTCGACTGCAACGGAGAGTATCGGAACAATTGATTCAATACGACGTCCTTGTCGGCATCGCGCTTCAGAACAATGTGCAGCCTGACCTGCCATGATGGGATCGTGCGGTCCGTCAGGTCGACGATGCGTGCAATACCCTTGATACGATCCGCGCGGACCAATAGTTCCAGTTTTTCACGGATGCGGTCACGCGTTTCCATGTACGGAATTTCGGTGACGACGATGACGTTGTTCTTTTTTTCAGTGTCGAAGTGTGTCCGAGCTCGCAATGTAATTGTCGAGCGCCCGGAAAGGTATCCCTGCCGAATTCCGCTGGTCCCACAGATGACGCCACCCGTAGGAAAATCAGGGCCGGGCAGCACTTCCAGAACGTCTTCGAGAGTCGAATCGGGTTGATCAATCAGACGAATCACGGCGTCGCAGACTTCGTTCAGGTTGTGCGGCGGGATGCTGGTGGCCATACCGACGGCGATGCCTGTAGAACCGTTGACCACGAGATTCGGAAACTTCGACGGTAGTACGACCGGCTCGG
>CAUZSN010000096.1:0-10526 GCA_963582345.1 Planctomycetota bacterium | reverse complement strand
CAACTCCAAGATGGAGCGTTGCCCGTCGCTTGCATTTACCATACTTCCATGGCTGAAGAGAAGAATTGCTGCAGAAAGCGAGGTTAATCGTAGTGCTGACTTCATCATAATTTATCTTTCAATCTAGGTGGCTGTTATTGTATCCGCCGTCGGCCTTGTGCGCCTCGATTTCGCGATCGAACTCGATCGGGAACTGTCACTTCTGTCTGCCACCTTTTGCCGGATCGGCGACCGTTGCGAACGTGGAGTCCGTGACGTTTTGGGTTCCGGGTGAATGTGTTTGAGGCATGAGATAAGCGTTGTTTGAGGTCGACACTCGAGATATTCGGGGCGATCGTTTCGAGCAAACGCCCCTGCATGCCGTAGGTATCTGGCTCGATCACCAAAACGCCAGTTTTCCCTTTTGCACCGGAGACAATTTTCAGATCATCGGGATTCGTTGTCGAAGCATAAATGAACCTGCCCGCCAATTCTTCATCCCAAATAACGCCGCTGAGTTTTTCATTTAACCAATCCACTTCCTGTTGGTCCTTGCCGACGACAACGACGCTGGGAAGTCCATCACAACTTGCCACGTTGATTCCCAAATGAACACTCTTCATTTGCGGTACGGTTGGCTTCGCATCTCTCGCTGTCGGTTTTTCCGGATACTGTCGGGCGATTAGCCGCAAGTCGGCCACCATGGCTTCTGAATTAGCATAGACGAAATTGGGGCCTCGAAAGCTACGTCTGAGTTTGATTCGCCCATCAGGTGACAAGATGCAAAAACTGAAATTTCTCAAATCACTCTCCGCAGATCGGAGGAAAGCCCATTTTAGGAACTCGACTTCCTGTTTGTCTTCATAGGTCGCTGTGCGAATACAGACAAAATCGCGTGAGACTTTGATGAGTTGTTCGTTGGACAAGAAACTCCTGTCCATATTCTACTTGCCTGGTCACCATATGCCAGGAACGCCTTGGCATTGCGTCGCTGCGGTAATAAAGAAAATCGGTTTTCCGGTTCGTTTTGCTTCGGCTAAACCGTCCTTTAATACGCCATACCAGGCGATGCCAGAAACAACTTGCTTACTATTTGGCACGCTGCCACCATAAGACAGTCCGGGTGGCGGAGCGAGCTGCGCAGTGACTGGCCGGGGCATCACAATAACAGCCAGCGCCGCAGACAAAACAAACAGACGATGATATGGGGTGTTCAAGCTCATGAACTGTTCTAGATGCGAGTGCTTCTCCACCAGGAACTCTCCTGCGATTTCTGTGGCTGACGTGTTCTCGTCGCTCAGCAAATCCGCTTCCGTTTGTTCTGACAGGTCTTTTGTTTCCCTATCCCATTTTAGCTTATCGTATGACCGAATGCATTGTTACCATTAAGGTGGGCTGTGTTTGTGTACCTTGGCTCATACGTTCATCAATTCAGGAATGGGTCTCTTCGTCAGAATATACTTGTAACAGAGTTCCATTTTGTCATCCTTAATTCCGAAATGTCTTCTGCTGGGCAGCGGGGTCAAGACTGATCTACCCCCCTTAAGCGAGCCCATCGTCAGAGTGATTAAATGGTGAATTGGTGAAAAAAGCAAACTGACTGGGAGCTACTGCCGGATACTGATGCCAAGCCAGGCACGCCGACAAACAACGCGAACTGATGTCTGGAAAAATCGAGAATAAGCCACGTGGCTGTACGTAGTGGAGGTGACATGAAGACTGCCCTTGAGTCAATGGAACAAACACCCCCAATTGAATCTGCGCCGTTTCCACCGGTGTTGAAAAAGAAGCGGTATCATGACCTGGATGCATTGCGTGCTTTTGCCATGTTGCTGGGGATTGCGCTCCATGGGTTTCTCTCCTTCTCGCCAATACCCATTTGGAGAGCGCAGGACTTTTCCCAGCCTGAACTGGCGGTGCCTAAAATCATAGGCCAAACGCTGGAGTGTGCCGGATTGGAATCGCCTGGAAAATTTAATCCTTTTATGACAGGCATGACGGCTATTCATGGCTTCCGCCTGCAAATCTTCTTTCTGGTAAGCGGATTTTTCACAGCTATGGTGTGGCGGCATCGGGGACTCAGAGAGCTGGCCAAACACCGCACCAAGCGCATCCTTCTGCCAATCGCTATTTTTCTCCCCATTATCTGGATCCTTCTCATTCCCGTGGAGATTTACGGGGAGTTTAAGAAGAAAGAGGTGAGAAAACTGCGAGCGGAAGCAACCCAGACAGACCAACCGGAAACCAAACTCTGGGCTAAAGAAGATACACAAACTCCAGCCACAGATATTTTCAAGGTTGCGGCCCGTGGTGACCTTGAGTCTGTTGAGAAACATATCAAGGCGGGCACGGATCTGAATCAGCGTGCGCCAGACAATAAAAAAACTACTCCACTGATAACAGCGACTACATTTGGGCAGGTGAAAGTAGCCAAAGCGCTGATTGAGGCTGGCGTTGACTTGAATCTCCAAGATAAAGATGGCTCAACTGCCCTTTTGTATTCAGCTTTCTTTTGCCATCCGGAAATTGTTAAGGCTCTGTTGGGAAAGGGAGCCGATACCAGTGTACGCAACAAGGATGGGGCAACCGCGTTGGATGTGGTGCAAGTTCCATGGAAGCAGATTAAACCGATCTATGATTATGTTGACGAAATTCTAAGGCCAACTGAGCTGAAACTGGACTATGAGCGAATTAACAAAACGCGGCCGAAGATTGCCAAACTGCTGAAGGAGCAAGACGCCGAGGAAGGAAAAGGGATGGAAGATAGACTTGGCGAATGGATAATAATGCTCATTTTTTTCGCTCCGATCTTTCATCATCTTTGGTTCCTGTATTATTTGGTTTGGCTGGTGTGTGCATTTATCCTAGTTGCTTGGTTACTTGGCAAACTGAAGTGGAGAGCATTACCGGACTGGCTGGTGACATCACCCTTACGCTGGTTTTGGCTTCTGCCTATCACCTTTGTCGCACAAATGCGTATGCCTGGGGAGTTTGGACCAACTACTGCCACCGGTTTCCTGCCGTGGCCACCATTGTTGATTTATTACGCAATCTTTTTCGGCTTTGGTACGATCTGTTTCGGTCGTGATTCGTTTGACAATAAAGCGGGTCGATTTTGGCCGGTTCATTTTGTTCTGGCGATCCCACTGCTGGTGGCTGGCTTGGCTATGCAAACAGGGGAAGGAAAAGGATCCGTCCTGTTTGCCGCTTGTGCCACGGGCTATGCTTGGCTGATGATTTTCGGTTTTATTGGTTTTTCCCAGCAATTTTTCTCCCGTAAGAACAAAGTGGTTCGGTACGTATCCGATTCATCCTACTGGCTCTACATTATGCACTTGCCTTTGATTATTTTACTGCAGGCAGTGGTCAGCACGTGGGAATTATCCGCGTATTTGAAGTGCTTGATTGTATGCGCAGCTACTACCATCCCCTTGCTCATCATTTATAAGTTTGGTGTGCGATACACGCTTATCGGCACACTGCTTAATGGAAAACGCACACGTGTCTGAGTGTGACATTCCAGTGACGGCTGATATTTTTGTCGCTCGCCCTGCGCGACCACGGACACCTGATTGAAAACAAGGATGGCCAACAGCACAAGTAAAAAGTACAGCGGCCAGATCCGCAGCACGCGCTTGAGGTAGAACCTACGAATGGAGACTCTCTCCGACTGCTCTGCGCTCATGCAATAAGAGAAACGTAATCAGGTAACCGGAGAGTACAAAGAAGAGCACGACACCGATCTTCCCATGCACAGGAAACCACTTGGCTTGATCGATCTGAAAGCACGGCTTCAGTTGCTCGATATGGCATGGTATTACGGTTAGCGCACCGACCGCACGCAAACCGTTGAGACCAGGAAAATGGGGCCGGCTCATTGTTCAAAGAGGTGGTTTCAGATTGCGATAACTTAAATCCAGAATGTCCATGGGATGTGCGACCCACAGGTTGTGGCCGGCTTGTCGCAGTTTAGCCTGGATTTGCAACGAGCAGCCGGCATTTCCTGTGATGACAGCTTGGACCTCTGTGTCGAGGATGTTTTCCAATTTTCGTTGACCCAGCCGGTCGGCCATTTCGGGTTCGGTGAGATTATAACTGCCGGCTGCTCCGCAACAGATATCGGCTTCGGCCAGCGAAACAAGTTCCAAGCCGGGTATCATCGACAATAACTTGCGCGGTTGCTGGCGGATCTGTTGGGCGTGAACTAGATGGCAGGCGTCGTGGTAAGTGGCGCGTAGCGGAATTTCCCCCAATGGCGGCTTCGGTCCAAGTTCCAACACAAATTCGGATGCATCGCGCACTTTGTCTGCGAATTTGGCTAGTTTCTCCCCTTGTGTTTTATCATCAGGAATCAATTCTCGAGCGACGTGATCGTATTCCTTTAACATCGAACCACAGCCGGCGACGTTGATGATGATGGCGTCGACATCGTTGGGGTCGATTGCCGCAAGATTCGCGTTCGCCAACTCCATTGTAGGTTTACCGGCGCCGCTGTGATAATGAATCGCTCCACAGCAAACCTGGTTGTTCGGGATGACGACTTCGCAGCCATTCGCTTGCAAGACTCGCGCCGTCGCCCAATTCGTATGTCTAAACATTGCATCAGCGATACAACCAGTGAATAGAGCGACTCGAGCACGACGTTTTCCTTGTGCGGGAAGAACGTCAGGCAATCGTTCCACAGCAGGCTGAAGTTGTGGCAGCAACTGGTACATTGCCCGCAGCTTTGCCGGCAGGAGCTTCGTGAGTCTTAAACTGTCGATTATTCGGTCCAGGCGCAGCTTCTGCATGACACGCGCCGGAAATAACGCCCAGCGCAGACGGTTCGGGTACGGAAACAATCCATACAGAATCGTGCGGTGGAACCAGCTGCGAGACCGGTTTCCAGCCGCCATCTGCTTCTCCTGCATCCCAACGCGGAACGGCTCAATCAGTCGCCCATATTGCACTCCGGAGGGACAGGCGGTTTCACAACTGCGACAATCCAGACATAGCTCGAGATGCCGTTCGACCGTTTCCGTCAATTCCAAGCGGCCGTCGACTACGGAACGCATTAAATAAATCCGTCCGCGCGGGCTGTCATTTTCGTTCCCCGTTTCGAGATACGTTGGACAAGCCGATGTGCACAGCCCGCAATGGACGCAGTCCAAGAACAGGTCATAGTCGATGTTCATTCCGACTGGTACTACGTCGCCGATTTTTGTTTGAAGGGCCTCAGATTGGTTTGTTGAAGTCTGCATAAATTCCAAGGTTCTAGGACCAAATAAATCTTACGAGTTCACGGATTCTACCGGATTGCGAGTCTATAAACATCTTGTTTGATCGAATCAAGGAGTCTCGTCTCCTGTACGTCGCATTGCGCCATCGATGAATCGGGTCGGGTTGAGTATGTTATCCGGATCCAGTTCTCGCTTCAGTTTCCGCATGAGTGGCCACGACGGTTCTGGATAGCCGAAGACCGGCAATTGGTTCTTCCATGCTGCATTGCAGTGAAAGATCACTAGGTTTCCGTGGTTCTGTCGAGCGAGTTGCCTAAGTGATGTGACGATTTCTGTCGCCTTGTTAATGGTCGCAATATCATCGGATAAATGGCCGATGACAATCCCATTACCCGCATGAGCTTGCACGGCGACGCCCAGGCGAGTCGTGCACTCTACGAACTCCATAGTGCGCGAAGGCAGCAAGTTGGCTTGAAATGTCAATGGCTCGTCCACGTTGACTTGAAATTCGGTCAATGCTTTCCAGAGCGGTTCAGCTATATCCGACTTAACGACAGTACTCTGGACGGACTGGGCGTCCGCACATTCGCGCTGCAAGCATTCGACTTGCCAATCGATTTCGCGTTCAGTGCCTTCGATACCCAAACACAAGACCGGACCATTTGTCGGCAAATCGTAGCGGGCTTCCGACTGAATCTGCTGCGCCGCTTTGGGGTCAAGTACCTCTATGGCCACGGGTCGAGCGGCGGACGTCAACAGCCGTTCCAGTGTGACATCGATCTGGGTAAACGATTTGTATGTCGTCCAAAGCAAAGCAGACGTTTCCGCCAGCGGCCGCAATTTCAGCGTCAATTGAGTGAGGATGGCCAGCGTTCCCATCGAGCCGACCATCAGTTTGCATAAATCATAGCCGGCCACGTTCTTGACGACTCGACCGCCAGCGCTGAACAGTCGTCCTTGAGCGTCAACTGCGGACATGCCAATCACGTAATCGCGCATTGTACCATGGGCAAACCGACGCGGGCCGCTGGTATTTGTGGCGACGACGCCTCCCAAGGTGGCTCGATGTGATTGCGCGACATCGACAGGCAGCTGCTGATTCTCGCTCTTCAGCATTCTAGCCAAGTTGTCGATGCGGATTCCCGCTTGGACGGTGATAGTCATGTCGCGAGCCGGATAATCGATTGTCTTAGTCAGTTCGGACGTGGAGACTGTTGTTCCGTTGGCGCCGGTTGGATAACCGTAATTGAGAGATGTTCGTCCTCCAACCGGGTACAGAGGGTGCTTGTGTTCGGCAGCGTTCTCTGAAACGAAGCGGCTTAATTCCGATTGCGTCGCGGGAATGAAATTGTCGGTTGATTCGCTGGCCATGGTGGTGATTCGATTTCTGGGTCGCGTTTATTTTCCAACAATTAAGATTGTAAAGAGTATCTGTTGAGATTGCAGTATCTTACGGGATAGTTGGCGATGAACCCACACCACTCACGGATCGTGCCATGAATTATTTTTCGTGCAATAGGACATCGAAATTATCAATGTTTGTGCTGGCGACCTTGGTATTGTTCGCTGTGGAATTAAGCCGCGCGCAATCCGCCGATTGGAATTTCTGCGTGCGTTTTTTAGATAATGTACACGCGAAACCATTTACAGGACGCGTCTACCTCATTTTCAGTCGGACCAGACAGGAACCGCGGCTTGGACCTAGTTGGTTCAAGCCGGAAATATTTGTGTCGAGGGATGTCAAGAATTGGAAACCGGATGAGACGCTTCAATTTTCGAGTTCTCAACCGGGTAGCATGTTGGCCTACCCAAAACCGCTGGCGCAAGTGAGTTTGGTTGGTTACCGCGCTCAGGCTGTCATTCGGTTCAACCCGTATGTCCGAGAGATCGGCACCGGAACCGGAAACGGTTACAGTCCGGTCAGCAACGTGGTGACGCAGAGAGCTGGCCAAAAAATCCCGGAATTCGTCGTCGATCAGATCGTTGCATCCAGGAGATTTACTGAGACCAAATGGAGTAAGTTGTTTCGTATCCAATCGAAATTACTCACGGAATTTCATCAGCGGGAGATGTTCTTGCAGGCGTCCGTGGTCCTGCCGGTCAGTTATTATGATGAACCGGAGCGGCGGTATCCAACTTTGTTCACGATTCCTGGTTTCGGCGAAACGCATTTCCTGGGGTTCCACGAACGCTCTGTTAAGGAGCTGAACAACTGCGGTGTTGAGTTCCTGAGTGTGATACTCGATCCAAGCTGTCCAATGGGCCATCACGTCTTTGCTGACTCGGCCAACAATGGTCCTGTCGGCATGGCGCTGATTGCAGAACTGCTTCCGGCCTTCGATCAGAAATTTCGCAGCATTGCCCAACCAACGGCCCGTTTATTAACTGGGCATTCCTCAGGCGGCTGGAGCAGTCTGTGGCTGCAAGTCACCTATCCCGACCATTTCGGAGGAACGTGGAGCACCGCGCCCGACCCGGTCGATTTTCGTGACTTTCAGCGCATTAACCTCTACAACTCGGCAGAAAACATGTACATCGATTCCAATGGCCAAAGTCGACCGTTAGCTCGTCGCGGCAATCGAGTGCTGTTGTGGTACAAACGTTTTTCCGATATGGAATGGACCTTAGGTCACGGCGGGCAACTCCACAGTTTCGAATCCGTGTTCAGCCCGCGAGGCAATGACGGTAAACCATTGCTGCTTTGGAATCGGAAAACAGGTGAGATCAACCCGCAGATCTCAAAAGCTTGGGAGAAATATGACATTCGGCTGATTCTAAAGCACAACTGGCAATCACTGGGACCGAAGCTTGCGGGCAAGCTGCACATATTTGTGGGCGATCAAGACACGTTCTACTTGGAAGGTGCCACGATCCTGTTGAAGCAGTCGTTGGAAAAACTCTACAGCGATGCTGTCATCGAGATCGTCCCCGGGAAGGACCATACCAACCTGCTCGACGGCGGGTTATCTTCACGCATTCATTACGAGATGGTCGAGACGATTTTGGAAAAACATCCGGAAGCGGCAGGTCAAAAGCAGTAATGCGTTTTGACGAAAGGCGTCGTTTCAACCGTGTTGTCAATGTCCTACGCCAACCCGCTGTGATGCAACAATGCCTCGGGGTTTGGCTCTCGGCCGCGGAAATCCGTGAAGATTTGCATGGGATGCCGGCTACCGCCGAGGGCGAGAACCGTGTCGCGGAATCGACGTCCGGTTGCGATTACGGCCTGATCGTTGTCTAGGCCTGCCTCCTCAAATGCACTGAAGGTGTCGGCGCTCAGCACTTCGGCCCACTTGTAGCTGTAATATCCCGCGGCATAGCTTCCGGAAAAGATGTGCTGGAAGGCACACAAAGATCGGTCATCCGGTAGCAATGGCAACACGGATGCCTTTTCACTAATGCGGCGGTGCAGATCGAAGACGGTCTCAGAACTGTCCGGGTCGAAGTCGTTATGCAGCGTCATGTCGGTCATCCCGAACAGCAGTTGCCGCAGCATCAAGCTAGCCGATCGATACGTTCGAGCTGCGCGAATTTTTTCGAACAAGTCGTCTGGTAACGGCTCGCCGGTTTCAAAATGACCGGAAAATCCCAACAGAGTCGGCTTGTGATAACACCAGTTTTCCATAAACTGACTAGGCAGTTCGACTGCATCCCATTCGACTCCGTTAATACCGGCCGCATCGGCGTAGTCGACGGTGGTCAGCATGTGCTGCAAACCGTGGCCGAATTCGTGGAACAATGTCTCTACTTCGCGAAACGTCATTAGGGACGGTTTGTTTCCTAACGGAGGTGTGCCATTGCAGACCAGGTGGGCCACAGGTAACTGGAGCGCATTGCTGATTCGGCGCCGCGACAGGCACTCGTCCATCCAAGCACCATTGCGTTTGTCTTGTGGTCGCGAGTAGGGATCGAGAAAAAATGCCGCGATTTGGTTGCCACTTCCATCAGTGATCTTGAAGAACCGCACATCAGGATGCCAAACGGGAGCTTCCTTGTCGGCCGGTGTGACCGAGATGTTGAACAGTTTTGTGACCAACAGAAATAACCCGTCGAGAACTCGTTCCAATGGAAAGTACGGCCGCAGTTGTTCGTCAGTGTAGTCGAACCGCTTCTCGCGCAATCGTTCGGCCCAGAATGCGACGTCCCAATGCATTATTGGCTCGGTAACGTCTGATTCGGCCGCGAGCTGTTTCAGATCTTGTAGGTCCTTCTGTGCCGGCTCCCACGACGCCGATCGCAGGGTTTCGAACATTTGCTCAACGGCCGCGACGTCAGAAGCCATTTTGTCTGCCAGGCTGACTTGTGCGTAGGTCTTGTAGCCCAACAGCTGGGCGCTCTCCCGTCGAAGTTGTAGCGTTCGGACAATAATCTCGCTATTGTCCAATTCCCCTTCAGCAGCCCGATTGATGAATGCGCGATATAATTCTTCTCGCAAATCACGGCGGCGGCAGTGTTCCAGAAAAGGAACAAGTATCGGCCCTTCCAGTGTAAACCGCCACGGGCCGTTGTCCGCAGTCGCTTTAGCTAGCGCCTGATCCGATTTTTCATTGTTGACCTGCGCTTCGTTATACGAGTGAGCGGCCAATTGCAGCAGACTCGGAGGAAGACCTTCGATGTCGGACTTGTCGGTCAGAATCAGTTCATAGTCTTTCGTAGCGTCCAAAACGTGGTTGGCAAAATCGGTGCTCAGTTGTGACAGTTCCTGGGCGATCTGGTTAAACCGAGCACGGTTGTCGTCCTTTAGTCCGATACCCGCCAGTTCGGCGTGCAGTAACCGTGTGCCGATAATTCGCTGTTGCGCTTCGTGCAGCGAATTCCATACGTCGCCTTGTTGAATTGCCTTCATCGCTTCATAGATCGGCTGGCTTTGCTTTGCCCGTAGGGTAAACTGCACAACTTCGCTCAGCACGGTCTCATATGCCTGGCGCAGCTCGGGCGAATTCTTTACTCCGAACAAGTGCTTTACTGGACTCCAAGCGTATTCAAACGGCCGATCCAATTGTTCCAGTGGTTCCATCAAACCCGACCAAGTTGGCGTGAGGTTGTTTTCCAAGTTGACCAATTCTCGTTCCACTTCGGCCAAGACGTGTCGTACAGCCGGCACGATGTGTTCCGGCTCGATCTGATCGAATCGAGGAAGCCCGCCGCCTGCCAACAACGGGTTGTCGTGCAATTCGGTATTTTGTCCACCCATTGATCGTGTTCCTATTCTTTTGAAGAATGCTGCGAGGTTGTAAGGGCTTGGTCACTGAAATGCCGCCATTGGACGTGCGAACCTTAAATGCGAGTCCGAAAAATTGCAAATACATTGGAAAAATTCGTCATTGA
>CAUZSN010000095.1:0-10578 GCA_963582345.1 Planctomycetota bacterium | reverse complement strand
AACCGGCAGACGGTTGAACGGCGGATATTCAAACAGGCGAAAGAACTGGTTGCCAAAAATCCTCTCTGGGGGGATCAAGCCGCATTAGTGTTGCAGCACTCGGAATGGCATGCCGGAGTGATAGGAATTGTCGCCAGCCGTGTTGCCGAGCACTTTGAGAAACCCGCGGTTTTGATCTCGCTTTCCCAGCAGAACGATATAAGTCAAGGATCCGGGCGTTCGTTCGCCAAGTTCGATTTGCATGCCGGTCTGTCGGCTTGTGCCGAACATCTTTGTTCGTTTGGAGGGCACCGAGCTGCTGCCGGATTGAAAATCGAAGGCACGCGGATTGCCGCATTTCGTGAAGCATTTTGCCGATACGCGGTTAAGCATCACAGCACTGGCACACGCGAGGAATTGAGAATCGACGCTGAAGTCCGACTGGCCGACTTGACTCGACGAGCGGTGAACGAACTCGAGCGTCTGGGGCCATTCGGTCAGGACAATCCTCGACCAGTGTTTGCCGCGTCAAAGGTTGAATTGGCAGAACCGCCGCGAAAAATGGGTGAAGGTGAGCGGCACTTGGCGCTGAAAGTTCGACATTACGGTTCTGTAATGCGGGCCATTGCTTTCGGCCGTGGTGAATGGGCCGACCAGATCGCGTCCGTTGACGGACCCATTTCGATCAGTTTTCATCCTAACATCAATAGCTACCGTGGTCGGGAATCGATCGAACTGCGGTTGATTGACTGGAAGGCGGAGACATCTGTTGCCGTGCCAGTCGATCAGCGTTCAGGAATCGGCTAAGCTAAGCGAAAATATTCGTTGTTATGGCACGGCGATGTTATGAGTGGTGAACCGCAACAATGCGAGTTTCAAACGCAACGCGCGAATTTACGACGGCAATTGAAAGCACGGAGATTTCACAATTTGCGTGTGCTGGACGTGATCGAACGAACACGTCGCGACCGATTCGTTCCTGAAGAACTGCAATCGAAAGCCTATGACGACACGGCGTTGCCGATTGGACATAATCAAACGATCAGCCAACCGTACATTGTCGCTTTGATGACTGAAGCGATTGTGTTGGGCAGACACGAAACGGTTCTGGAAATCGGTACTGGAAGCGGTTATCAGACGGCTATTCTGGCACAACTTTGTCGCAGTGTAGTCACTGTCGAAAGGATTTCCGAGTTATCGCGAGCGGCGGAAGGCGTGTTGGCGAGTTTGGGATTCCGAAATATTGAATTTCGAATTGGCGACGGCACGCTTGGTTGTCCGGAACGTGAACCCTACGACGGGATCCTGGTGACGGCTGCATCTCCGCACATGCCTGAGCCGCTGTACGACCAGCTTAATATGGACGGCCGAATGGTCATCCCTGTCGGAGACGAATCGGTGCAGACATTGAAAGTGATCGAGAAGCGGGAACCAAAACCGAAGGTGACCGATTTGGGCGGATGTCGTTTTGTGAAACTGATTGGAAAAACAGGATGGCCCATCTCAGAGGCCGTAGAGTGATTCTAAACGCAGATTGGATCAGGTGACCTCGACACTTGATCAGCAACGAACTACACTTTGCCATCTTTTAATATTGACGGATAGAACACTCATCGGTTGTGCTTCAACATGTCGCTTTCTTGGTGCGAGGTCAAACCCTGACGTCTGCTCGAAGTCCCTTGTCCGACAGAAAGAAGATTCGCGACAAACAGGAGTTCGATTTGAAACGACCAGTCATCCTTCTGGTGGTCCTGTTTGTTATCTGGTTGCTTTGGTCGGGTCATTTCGATCTTGACAAAGATTTATTGCTGATCGGCTCCGGAATCGCCTCGTGTCTACTGGTCGTAGTGCTGTGTGTCCACATGGATATTGTGGATAAAGAGGGGATGCCTTACCAAGTGGCGCCGAGATTCTGCATCTATTTTCCCTGGTTGGTGTGGCGAATTGTGTTGGCGAATATCGATGTTGCTCGCCGCGTCTTGCATCCCGAATTGCCAATCAGCCCGACGTTGGTGGAAGTGCAAGCCAGTCAGAAAACGCATTTGGGAAACGTGATTTTTGCCAATTCGATCACATTGACTCCAGGCACAATTTCAATCCGGGTTCGCAAAGGTGTGATTCTGGTTCATGCGGTTACAAGAGAAGCGGCGAGTGCTTTGCAGGAAGGCGAAATGGATCGCCGCGTCACCGTTGTCGAAGGGGCCAGTTAAGGGAAACTTGATGTTTGTCGCCGCTTTGGTCGCGATCGTCGTTACGATGTTGCTAGCACTGGTTCGGGCTTTGGCGGGACCGACCGTTTTTGATCGGATTCTGGCGGCGAACATGTTCGGCACAAAGACGGTGTTGTTGATTGCAGTACTAGGCTTTGTGACTGGTCGGCCCGATTTTTTAGACTTGGCTCTTGTTTATGCTCTGATTAACTTCATCGGTGCTGTCGCTGTTTTGAAGTTCGCTCGTTACGGAAGTTTTACTCAGGCCGGATTGGAACCGGACAACCAAAACGCATAGGCCATGGATTCGGTATTGGACGTTCTAAGCTGGATGTGCCTTCTTGCCGGGGGGTTCTTTTGCATCGTTGGCGGCGTCGGACTAATTCGACTACCCGATTTTTACAGCCGAACTCATGCTGGCGGATTAACGGATACTTTGGGAGCTAGTCTGATTCTGATTGGACTAATGCTGCAATCCAATCACTGGATGGTCGTCGTCAAGTTGGCGGTGATTATTTTTATTTTGTTCTTCACCTCGCCGACATCTAGCCACGCTTTGGTTCGCGCGGCCTTTACGCGCGGCGTACGTCCTGAACTTTACGCACAGACCTTCGACGACCGGTTGCTCAGGGGCGAACAAATCAGTGAACAGGCGACCATGGAAGAACGATAGGAAGGTGAGTCATCGATGTAGTTGACGTTATTGTTGATGTTTTGCTTCTGACGCTGTTGGTGTCCACGGCGATTGCCATTGTTGTGCTGCGCGACCTATGGTCTTCGGTCATACTGTCAGGGATTTTCAGCTTGATATCGGCCGGGTTGTTCGTCGTCATGGATGCTGTGGACGTGGCGTTTACCGAAGCCGCTGTGGGGGCGGGGGTTTCCACCGTGCTAATGTTGGGCACGTTGGCATTGACGGACACCAGCGAGAAACGATCCGACCGCTTTCAGGTGCTTCCATTGCTCGTTGTACTGCTGACCGGGGCGGCGTTGATCTATAGCACTTTAGACATGCCCCACTATGGTGACCCGTATGCTCCCATTCATTTGGGAGAGCCAGCGAATACCTACATTTACAAATCTTCGAATGAAATTGGGGTTCCGAATATCGTGACTTCGGTATTGGCCAGCTATCGCGGGTACGACACGTTGGGAGAAACAGTGGTGATTTTTACGGCAGGGATCGGAGTACTGCTATTATTGCGTCGTTCTTGCGAAATGGACCAAGAGGGGAAGACTTGTGTTAATGAGGAATCCCATTCGTGAAACGTCACTACATCGTACGTGTGATTTCGAAGCTGTTGATCCCATGCATTTTTCTGTTCGCATTGTACGTGCAGTTTCACGGTGATTATGGACCTGGAGGTGGTTTCCAGGCTGGTGTGATCTTTGCCTCTGGAATTGTCTTGTACACCTTGGTTGTTGGTCTGGATCGAGCCCAACAGGCATTCCATCCGCGGATTATCGAAATCTTAGTGGCGATAGGAGTATTGATTTATGGAAGCGTTGGCATTTGGTGTTTGGCCAGCGGTGGAAAATTCTTGGACTACAACGCGTTGGCTGATGATCCAGTCCGTCATCCACAACACGGACAGCACCTGGGAATTCTGTTGGTTGAGCTAGGTGTCGGAATTACCGTGGCTGCCGCGGTAGTTTCAATCTTCTTTGCGTTTGTAAACCGAGGTCGCAGTTGATGCCGAATCTGGGGCTATTCAACTATTGGGTCGTAATCGTGTTAATGATGACGGGTTTCTACACCGTCATTGCTCGCGGAAATCTGATTAAGAAGTTGATCGGATTGAATGTTTTTCAGGTGTCCGTGTTCATGCTCTACATCAGCATGGCCAATGTAAAAGGTGGCACAGCACCGATTATTTTCGAAGGCGCAAAGATCTATTCAAATCCATTACCGCACGTGTTGATCCTGACGGCGATCGTTGTCGGAGTTTCCACAACGTCGCTTGGGTTGGCGCTGGTTGTGCGCATCAAGGAAGCATTCGGCACAATTGAAGAAGACGACATCCGCCGCCTGGAAGAAGAAGCGTGATTGCAGATCATCTTCTCATTCTGCAGGTCATTGTGCCGTTGCTGGCGGCTCCCCTGTGCGTGGTTTTACGGCATCGTATGTTGGTGCGGTTGTTCGCAGTTCTTGTCGGTTGGGTAGTTTTCGCGATCGCGATCATGCTTCTGACTCGAGTGCTCAATGCCGGCACAGTCGACTACAACTTAGGTAACTGGGCGGTGCCCTGGGGTATTGAGTGTCGCTTGGATTCTTTGAACGCTTTTGTGTTGTTGATCGTCAGTGGCATTGCTGCAGTAGTTTTACCGTTTGCGCCGCATACCGTTAAAGACGAAGTGTCCGGGGATAAGCAGTACCTGTTTTTTGCGGCATTTCTGCTGTGCTTGACTGGGTTGTTGGGAATCACGATTACCTGGGACATATTCAATATGTTTGTCTTCTTAGAGATATCCTCACTTTCAGCTTGCGCGCTGATCAGCATGGGGCGTAGCCGGCGAGCCTTAACGGCTGCTTACCAATATCTGGTGATGGGCACCATTGGCAGTACCTTTATTCTGATTGGAATCGGTCTGATGTACATGATGACCGGCACACTGAATATTTCGGATCTGAACGACAGGCTGCAGAGGCTCATCATCGTCAATCAAGTGCCAATGTTCGTCAATCAGACTCGGACGGTCATTGCGGCTTTTGCCTTTTTAACGGTCGGAATCAGTATCAAACTGGCACTGTTTCCTTTGCACGCATGGCTGCCGAACGCGTACACGTTTGCGCCGTCCATGGTGACGGCGTTTCTGGCCTCGACAGCGACGAAAGTTTCCTTTTACGTGTTGCTGCGAGTGATCTTCACAGTTTTCGGAGTCACGTTCGCTTTCCAATCAATGCAGTTGAATACATGGTTGATGCCACTTGCCCTAGTAGGCATCTACATTGCCTCGACAGTGGCCATCTACCAGAACAACGTCAAGAGGCTGCTCGCCTATTCCAGTGTGGCACAGATTGGTTATATGGTGCTGGGTCTAAGCTTCGTTTCAGTGACTGGGCTGACGTCCAGCATAGTGCATTTGTTCAATCACGCATTGATGAAGGGTGGACTGTTCTTGGCTATGGGTTGCATCATGCTCAGACTGGGTTCTGTACAACTGCAGGACATGAAAGGTCTAGGTCGGCGCATGCCGCTGACAATGGCTGCGTTCGTAGTCGGGGGACTGAATCTGATCGGTGTGCCGATGACAGCAGGGTTCATTAGTAAGTGGTATCTGATCCTGGCCGCGCTGGAACAGGGTCTGTGGTTGGTGGCGGTGTTATCGCTTTTCAGTTCATTGCTAGCAGTGGTGTACGTTTGGCGGGTCGTCGAAGTTGCTTATTTCCAAGAACCGGAACGTCCCGCAGGCGGTGAGTTGCGCAGGTTGAATGAGGCTCCAGTGAGCATGCTATTGCCGACCTGGATGATACTGGGGGCGAGTTTGGTTTTCGGAGTCTACACGGAATTTCCGGTTGGCGTAGCGCGCCGAGCAGCCGAGATGTTGATGGGAGTCGGATCATGATTTCGGAGGATGCTGTCCTGTTATCACTCGGTTTGCCATTAGGCGCCGCAGTTTTGATTAGTATGCTGGGCCGGTGGCCCAATTTTCGCGAAACAGTGACACTGTTGGCGGCCGCGTGCCTGTTCGTAACAGTTTGCACACTAGTTCCCGCAGTGATGGCCGACGGACGTCCGGAAGTCAACCTGCTGGACATGTTCCCTGGACTGCCGGTTGGTTTCAAAGTTGAACCGCTGGGGATGCTGTTCGCTTTGGTGGCTTCAGGATTGTGGATTGTCACTTCGATCTATTCGATCGGCTACATGCGCGAACACCACGAACAGAACCAAACTCGTTTCTTCGTCTGCTTTGCTATCGCGATTGCCGCAGTTATGGGAGTGGCGTTTTCTCGCAACGTGCTAACACTGTTTATTTTTTATGAAGCATTGACTTTTTCTACGTATCCGTTGGTGACACACCACAGTACCGACAAAGCAAAACGGGCTGGGAGGATTTACTTGGGGGTTCTGCTCAGCACGTCGGTTCTGTTTCTATTGCTGGCAACCATCTGGACCTGGCATTTGACAGAGCCACACAGTCTGGAATTTACGAAGGGTGGCTTGTTATCGAATATGGGCAGCGACACGATCCGCCAACAGCCTTGGGTCGTCGGAATACTTTTGGCGCTATTTGCTTTTGGGACAGGCAAGGCGGCATTGATGCCCTTTCATTGTTGGCTGCCAGCGGCCATGGTGGCTCCGACACCTGTCAGTGCGTTGTTGCACGCCGTCGCCGTGGTCAAGGTTGGAGTGTTCACCATAATGAAAGTAGTGATCTATGTCTTTGGAATTGATCTCTTGACGGACACGGGCATGAGTCTCTGGCTGATGTACGTGGCCGGGGCGACCATAATGATTGCATCTCTGGTTGCTCTGACCAAGGATAACTTGAAAGAGCGTTTGGCGTATTCAACTATCAGCCAGCTTGCATATATCGTGCTGGGAGTCGCGCTAGCCAATGCCTCGGGCGTGATCGGAGGGGGCATGCATATTCTAATGCACGCGTTCGGCAAGATCACTCTGTTTTTCTGCGCAGGCGCGATCATGATCAGCGCTCATAAGACACGAGTCAGTGAACTAAACGGACTGGGACGAACCATGCCATTCACGATGGCAGCCTTCGCAGTTGGAGCGTTGAGTGTGATCGGCTTGCCCCCATTGGGAGGATCGTGGAGCAAGTGGTATTTGGCGCTTGGTACGGCAGAAGCGGGTCAGCTTCCGCTTTTGGCGACTTTGATGGTTAGTTCGCTGTTGAGCATTGCCTACCTGATGCCGATTTCCATCCGCGCGTTTTTTCTTGAACCATCGGCAAGCGACGTCCACGGTGACAATTATCATGTCCATACAGGCATCCGCGAGGCACCAATCTCGTGTGTTGTGCCGCCGTGCATCACGGCCCTGGGTTGCGTTGTGCTCTTTTTCTTCGCAGAACGCGCATATCAGTTGTTGATTCCAATTGTTTCGTGACAGGGATAGTTTCCATGGATACGGACAAGCCAGTCATCGAACAACCTAACGGCGGTTCTTCTGAGCAGCGACGGTACTGGTTGGATGACTCTCGCAATGTTAACAAGATCGTTTACGCGTTGTATGCGATCTGCGCGTTGCTGGTGGCAGCCGATTGGTTCTATCACAAGCATATTCATTTCGACTGCGAAAGTTGGTTCGGATTTTTCGGTTTTTTTGGCTTTGTTGCCTATGTTGGGTTGGTGTTGACGGCCAAGCTACTGCGTCGGGTATTGATGCGCCGGGAGGACTACTATGATTGAACAGCTGCCTCCCGGCCTGCTGATGATCGTGGGTGCGCTTTTCGTTCCGTTGTTTCGAGGGCGTTGGCAGCAGCTCTGGATGCTGCTATTACCGATCGCTAGCGGCCTGTGCTTGATTCACCAATCGGCGCTGGCTGAACCGGTTTTCGGAATCGATTTCGAATTTTTCACCTATCAACTATTGCCAGTTCGGATCGATCGGCTGAGTTTGGTTTGGGGCCACATCTTCCATATTGCCGCATTTTTGAGCGTCATATTCTCGCTGCACGTGAAGGATCCCGTGCAGAATGTTATGGCGCTTGCCTATGCGGGCGCTGCCGTTGGCGGAGTATTTGCCGGGGACCTGATTACTCTATTTGTCTATTGGGAACTAACGGCTATCACGTCAGTCTTCTTAGTCTGGGCGGGCCGGACCGAACGTTCGTATCGAGCCGGAATGCGTTACCTGATCATTCAGGTGGGTTCTGGAGTCGTCTTACTGGCGGGCATTATTCTATTGGTTGCCAACGGCGGGTCGTTGATCTTCGATAACCTTCTGGATCGCGACAACCTGAGTGGTCTGGCTAAGACGTTGTTTTTTATCGCATTTGGTATTAAGGCCGCGTTCCCGTTGCTGCATAACTGGTTACAAGATGCCTATCCAGAAGCGACACCGACCGGCGCTGTCTGGCTAAGCGCTTTCACGACCAAGATGGCGATTTACGCTTTGGCTCGAGGATTTGCTGGCGCCGAATGTTTGATTTGGATCGGCGCTGCAATGACCGTGTTTCCGATCTTCTACGCGGTCATCGAGAACGATTTGAGGCGAGTCTTGGCCTACAGTCTAAACAACCAATTAGGATTCATGGTGGTTGGGATTGGTATCGGTACTGACTTGTCGCTAAATGGCACAGCGTCCCACGCGTTCGCGCACATTCTCTACAAGGGGTTACTGTTTATGTCGATGGGCGCCGTACTGATGCGGACCGGTACCGCGAAAGGATCGGAACTGGGCGGTCTTTACAAATCGATGCCATGGACCGCCACATTTTGCATCATCGGAGCGGCCTCGATTTCGGCCTTTCCATTTTTTAGTGGATTTGTCACCAAATCATTGATCATGAAAGCGGCAGCCGATGAGCATTACTTTGTTGTCTGGTTGGTATTGCTGTTTGCATCGGCTGGAGTGCTCCACCATTCCGGGATCAAGATTCCTTTCTGTACCTTTTTCGCTCACGATTCGGGCAAGCGAGTCAAAGAGGCGCCGTTGCACATGTTGATTGCCATGGGAATTACCGCGGCACTTTGCATCTTGATTGGCATTTACCCTCAACCACTCTATGCCATACTACCATTTGAGATGGAGTACACGGTGTCGGACGCGTATAGCCGGACTCACGTCATCACCCAGTATCAACTTTTGATCTGGGCGGCGCTTGCGTTTACGTGGTTGAAACGCACAGGCATCGAACCTCCCGAGCAGCGGTCGGTGAACTTGGACACCGATTGGTTTTACCGAAAACTCTCACCTATAGTAGTGGAGTCATTGTCGTCCACGATCAGTCAACTAAGCGTTGCAACGCTTAATTTCGCACAGTCCCAACTGGATCACTTCTTATCACTCGTCCGCAAACTATACGGTCCGAAGGGAGTCTTTGCTCGCACGTGGTCCACTGGCGATACGGTGATCTGGGCAGCGATTATGTTGGGGACGTATCTATTATTCTACTACCAGATCGTCGCCCGCCTCCAGTTGCCATAGCGGCCTTAAGCTGTTACGGCTTCTTTTCTACCGAAGTTTCTTCCCGGCGATGAAAACGGCTTCTACCGAGCCCGGAAAGGTGACTCCTTCAAACGGCGACCATCCGCATTTCGTTTTCAAGTGGTCGCGGCTCACCTTTGTCGGTTGCCGCAAATTCAGGACCGTCAGCGAAGATGTGTACCCCGACTCGATGCGCCCGAACTTTGTTGGAGCTGTATAGGGGTTGACGAATTCACCGGGATTGGCCGAGCAGAATCGGGCGACCTGTTGTGGAGTGAAACCTTGTTCGACAATTAACCATGTCACAAAGGCACCGTAAGTATCCAGATGAGGCTGGCCGGAAACGCCGCGATTCTTTTCTTCCAGAGTGTGCGGGGCATGGTCGGTTGCCAGATAGTCGACCGTTCCGTCTCGAAGTGCGGCCAGCATGGCTAGACGGTCTTCCGGGCGTCGCAGTGGAGGATTCATTTGCATCTGTCCGCGGTTCTCGTTGGTGATTGCGGTTTCATCGAAGTAAAGATGGTGTGGAGTCACTTCGCAAGTGACCTTCAACCCACGTTTGCGAGCGTCCCGGATTAAGGGCAGACCCTCTCCCACCGAATAGTGGCAAAGTTTGCCCGAGAGCTCATATTTTTCGATCATCTGCAGCGCAAACTGGGTCGCTGAAACTTCACACTCGGCTGGCCGCCGGAGTTCGTGACTTGCGGCGTCTTTGTAGACATCTAGAAGAATCGGATCTTCGCAATGGAAACTGACGCAGCAACCACGATAACGAGACAGAGTGTCCTCAAGCTGTTTGAGGGATGTGAAGAACAACTTCCCGACACTGGGCCCCATGTACGCCTTATACGGAACTGAAATCGAGAGTGGCCGAGTTCGTGGGCCGACTCCAGCATAGAGTGTGACGTGGACCGAGACGTTTCGCCCATTCAGATGTTCTTTCTTCGCGGCGAGTGAATCGTCGTCAACGGGAGCGACCGGATTGTTCGGCATGTCAGCAACATGGACGACTCCACCGTTAATCGCGGCTGCTGCGGCTGTCGTGAAGTCTTCCTTATGTATTTCCGTCTGGCTGACGTCGTCGCGAGCGTGGATGTGAATATCGCCCATTCCAGCGAAAATCAGGCAGTCATCGCTGAAATCGTAGTCAGCCACGCCCAGATGTGGGCCGACAGCGACGATTTGGTCACCTGCGAATTCGACTTGCCCTTGGCAAACCGTTTCCGGACTAACAAGCTGCCCGGCAACGATCATAGCGGTTTCCTTCGAAGACGAAT
>CAUZSN010000094.1:0-11013 GCA_963582345.1 Planctomycetota bacterium | reverse complement strand
ATATGCGCGCCAGTCGACAGACCGAACTGGAAAATGAGTTCCCGACACACGTCGTTTGCGAGTGGATTGGCAACAGTCCCGCCGTGGCGTACAAGCATTACCTTCGGGTGACCCCAGAGCATTTTGAGATGGCAACAAAAGCGCTGCAGAAAGCGCTGCAGCAGCCCGCCGTTTCTCATCGCACGGGCTCGCATCTGCCATCGGGTACATATAAAAAAACCCCTGTTTTGCAGGGGTGTGCGACTGAATGCGATAACACGCAATCTGTCAAGGTGGGCGATACAGGACTCGAACCTGTGACCCTCTCGGTGTAAACGAGATGCGCTAGCCAACTGCGCCAATCGCCCGTTCTGTAATCCGAATCCCAATGCTAGTTAGATCAGTATGTTCCACAAGAACCTTCTGATGCCGAGATCGTAACAGTTTGAAACTGTCTTGACATCCTCGACATTGTCAATGCCAAGGATTATCTTGTCGCCGAAAACGATACGCTGTGACGTGGTCAGTATGCGGTAAGACGCGTTCGACAGGTGGGCGGAGTTTATGGTGTTGTTTCAGTTGCCACGCTAGCAGCATTCCGACCAGGAAGCCGCCAATGTGGGCCCACCAGGCCACGCCTGTTGATTGCATTGACGTGCCTTGGAAAATTTGGATCGCAAACCAAATACCTAAAAAAATTGATGCGGGTAAGACTATGATTTGGATGAAAAACAGGATCGGAACAATCGTCACCACCTTCGCTCGTGGGTACAACAAAAAGTAGGCGCCCATGACACCGGCGATCGCTCCGCTGGCTCCGATCGTTGGAACGGATACTGAAGGACCGCCCAGATTGGTAAGCAAATGAGTGAGACTCGCAGCGATCCCGCAACCTAAGTAAAACATCAAGTAACCGAAATGGCCGAACCTGTCTTCGACGTTGTCACCAAAGATATACAGAAACCACATGTTCCCCAAAAAGTGCATCCAACCGCCATGCAAGAAAATGCACGTCAACACCGTTAACCACGGTGCAACAGCAGATTCCGCGGCTTGACGAGTGACCTCGTGATAACGGATGTCAAATGGCGTTCGCACTAACTCGTAGTCGGCCATTTCAACAGGCCGGTTGGGATGGATGACTCGGACCGGAATCATTCCATATCGCTCAATCAATGATCCTTGCCCCCTCGATTCGCCGAGTTGAGCCAGAAACACCAACGTACACGTCACAATGACGAAGTAATTTACAAACGGTGTCGATCGTGACGGAATGTTATCGCGCAACGGAATCATCGTTCACTCAGCGTTAAAAACAGGAGCGACGGCTCGGATGCCGACCAAAAGTTTCAGTGCCGCCGATCTATCCGAAAGCTGACACTTCCGGCTCGCCAATTCCTTCACAACGTCTCCACGACGATTGTAGCTCTTCTGCATTACCATGGGGAGTAATCAATGTGGAACCTTCGAATTGGCACGGGACCACAGTTTTTCAACCCGAATGATTTAAGTTCGATTCTACCTTACGTTGCTCCGACTAGTTCTGTTCAATCGAATTGCCGATCGCACGGACCAAACGGACCTGGGCCTTGTTATATTCGACTACGGCCTTGACATACGCATCGTTCACAGCAGCCATCGACTGAACCGCCTGCAGAGCCTCTAAGGGCAGTCCTTGAAAACCCTTAATGCGAATTCTGTTAAGTTCAAGCGCCCTCATCCCTGCTTCCAGATTCGATTCAGCCAGACTGATTTGTTCGCGCTGAGCATGGACTAGGTGATAGGCCTGCGTGATTTCGGTCACTACTTGGTCGCGTCTTCGATACCAGGCGAATACAGACTGCCTGTACTGGCTATTACGTTGCTTGCGGACCGCACGAAGATCCCCCCTCATTTCCCAAACGGCTAGGATATCAAAATCGCTGCGGCCGTCCATTTGAGGGAACGAGTTGTTGACACCACCACCCAGACCGCCGGCAGACGCGCCGACAAAGACGTTCGGAAACCAGGGCCGCAGCCGTTCGGCCTGGGCGGCGCGACGAGCTGCTTCCGTCCTAGACAAGTGTTCGAACAACTCGGGTCGATTGCTCAACCCTTGTGAAACCAATTCTGGCAGCGTCCTCTTCTCCGCAACCAATTCCACCGCGACCGGTTTGTCGGGTTGGTCTTCCAGAGCAATCAGTTTGGTCTCTGGACTAAGCTGCAGCAGTCGGACCAACTCGGCGGAAACCACGCTCACGGCCGCAGTAGCTTCGACGACTTGCTGCTTCCGGTTATTCACTTCGATCTGCATGCGAGCCACATCAGCCTTTGACCCCTTGCCCGCGTGGACGAACACCCGAATCTGTTGAAACAATTCTTCGGCGTTTTTCAGATCTTTGTTGCGTGCGTTATGTAACTGACCCTGGGCGTGAACCAATTCGAAATAGGCCAACGACGCGGCCAGCAAAGTGTCATTGTAAGTTACCGATTCCCGAGCTTGTTCGGCATCGACCAATTGTCTTTCCACCAACGGCTTGAAAATGGCGTCAGCCAGCGATAAATTGACCATTAGTCGAGCCGGCCCACCGCCGCCACCCGCCAAGGGTCCGCTGCCGATTCGAGCTCCTCCGCCGACAAACAGGGCATTCCGACTGACCTCGACTACGTTGCCCGCGGATTCCTGCAACTTGCCGTCGTGCTTGGTGTAGCCCAAACCGATGACCAAAGACGGCAACCACATCGCTTGTGCGGCTTTCAATCGCATCCGCGCCTCGTGCACTCGCTCCACCGCAAATTGCACGTCCCAGTTATCCGCTCCAGCCAAGCGCAACACTGTTGCCAGGTTAATCGGATATGGCGAGATCCCTTGCGTCTGCGCGTCTTTCCAAAATGATTCGACCTCCTGCGTAGAATTTCCGGACGCAAACGACTCTTCATATGATACTTGGTCTAAATGGCTTATGGGTTGAATACATGCCGCGACGGCATTGGTGCTTGGCAGCACACGCGACGTAGGATGCCAGTCGTCTTGCTTGATTGGTATCGTGTCAGCCACAGGCTGTGTGGTCTGCCATTCATGCGAGTCGCTGTCTTTGGCGGACGGACGTGCCTGTTGATCCGTTGTGAGGTTTAGTGTTGGGACGCATTGCGGCAGCGCATCATGACTGGCGACACTGCTCACGGAATGATGAACTTGACAGCCCCAAACAATACTAGTCGCTGCCGCCAGGATCAACTGGAAAAACGTTCCGCCAATACCTGACACCACGCGATAGCATGTCATGGATCGCACCTTGGGTATCGGAATTCTGAATACCTACCAAATAGTATCGGCTATTCCGCCTGCGATCCCTTGGACGACTATTCC
This sequence comes from Planctomycetota bacterium, assembly GCA_963582345.1. Classification (GTDB taxonomy): domain Bacteria; phylum Planctomycetota; class Planctomycetia; order Planctomycetales; family Planctomycetaceae; genus CAUZSN01. The sequence goes on along the minus strand of CAUZSN010000094.1, from coordinate 7,685 downwards.
GATTTTATCGAAACTAACTGTCCTTTTTTCAGTTGAGGAACGTTGTACACGACAACAAGGTCTCCCATTTTGACACCGCTAATTATTCCCGCTAACTTCTCGTTTCTAAACTTGATTTTGACTGGCTGCCGATGGCAGTGATTGTTGTCGTCAATCACTATTACATGGTTCTTTCCTTTTTTGTCGGTTGCGACAGCGGAACTTGGCACAACCAATATCTGATAGTTTTCGTCAAATAAAGTCACGGTCACTGTGCCGAACATTCCTGGCTTCAATTCGACGAACTGCTGTCTGGATCTTGTGTTAGTGTTATCTAAGTGGACTTCAATGCGCATCATTCGCGACTCGGGATCTAGTGCCCTTGCAGAGCGAGAAACAACGCCCGGCACTCGCACTCCTCGCAGCCCGCCGATTGAGTGGAACTCTGCTTTCTGTTCGACGGTTACCTTGGCCGCTTTTGTACTGGAAACAGCAACCACAATGCGAACTTTGTCGATGCGAGCAATTTTAAATAGTGGCATCGCACCGGAATTGCTCATCGCCGGTTTGACGAACGAACCGTGGTCAATGTGCCGCTCGATAATCACTCCATCAAATGGCGCTTTGATCGTGGCATACTCGACCAGGGTTTGAAATCGTCTTGCGACGTGCTTGGCCACCTTGATTCGCGCTGCGGCACTCTCCCTGTCAGCGACGGATTTCTTCACGTTGGCCTTGGCCGCAGTGATCTTGGCGTCTGCTGTTTCGATCGCCGCATTGCCACTACTGACAGCGGCCCTGGCGGACGCCAAAGCGTACTCGGCTTCGATCAGAAGCTCATCGCCAATGGCTTCTTGCTTCACCAGTCGGTCGATCCGAGCGAACTTCTTCTCGTGCAATTGTTGCGCTGCTTGCTTTTCTTTCAAATCGGCTTGCGCTTGTTTTCGCTCGGCGCTTCTGTTCATGAGTTGCGCGTGGGCTTGAGCTACGGCTGCAACCGCTTGTTTTTCTTCGCTTTGAGCTTGAACAACCAATGCTTCTTTCTCTTGCCGTTGGTCCTCCATTTCAGGTACGTTCACAACAGCCAAGACGTCGCCTTGCTTGACAGAACTACCAATGTCGACCTCTTGATTATTAATCGTACTAATCGACTCGACATACCCGCCCACTTTGGCCATGATCCTCGTGGTTTCCATTCCCTGGACCGACGCGCCGTGCAATTCAATCTTTTCCGGACCGACCGTGTAGACTTTCACTTCCGTGAGTCTCGCGACTCCCCTAGACGGACCCGGACTGCTACCAGTTGCGTCTGCCTGAAACTCGCCGTTACAGCCAGCCAATAGCAAGACCATCGCGATAAGTACGACCAAGTTTCTGATTGGGAATTTGCGCATCATTCCGGTCCCCTAGTTTGGCTCGATAGTTCTAAACTGTGAGGTTGTGAAACTTCTCGTACAGCACGCGGCTTGCGTGCCAAATCAACTAATCTAATCGCACGCGCACCCTAACTTTATACTAATGCCAGTTCGGCTTCCTGGTCGGACGGCACGGGCGGACGTTTGATCATCACGTACAAACAAGGGACGACAAAAAACAGCAAGAGCGTGGCGGCCAGAACCGCTCCAACAATTGTCCGGGCTAGAGGCACGTCAGCCTCGCCACCAGCAAAACCGATCGCCATCGGCGTTAGCGCCAGAATCGTCGTCAGCGACGTCATCAGAATCGGTCGCAAGCGAATCAACGCCGCGTCGACGATCGCGTCTTTGACGCTGACGCCTTCAGACAACCGATGATTGGCAAAGTCCAATAGCACGATCGCGTATTCCACGACAATGCCGATCATCATGATAATCCCCATGAACGACTGAATGTTCAGCCGCGTGCCGGTGAGGTACAAGATCAGGGCCACGCCAATGAACCCGAGCGGAACCGTAACTAGCACGATAAATGGATCAATGAACGACCGGAACTGCGCCACCATCACCAGATACACTAGAATCGTGGCCAGCACCAGCCCCAGGGCGAAGTCGACGAACGAGTCACGCATGGATCGAATTTCGCCATGAACGTCCAACGTGAAACCCTTTCCTTTGAAATCGTCTCCTTCGACCGCGAATCGCGTATCCTTGTGGATACCCATCCCCTTAAGCAACGTCTGGAACCATTCTGGATATTTGGCCGCCGCCGAACGCGAATCCTTAATCGGCCGCAGACTCAAAGGATGGCTTGGGCTCATCAACTCACGTTCCATGTTGGCGACAACTGTGCCCATGTCGTACCCCGTCTGAACGTTGGCAAACACGTCCGTAACCCGCGTGATATTGCGGTGGTTAATGACCATTGGCTTCTTTTCGAACTTAAATTGGGCAACGTCCTGCAGCTCAACGGTCTCCCCATTTTCTCCTCTGATGTAAATTTGGTGCAATGTGTCGAAGGAATTGATCTGGTGTTCGTAGTATTGCGTACCTAAAAAGTAGTGGTTGCCGTTGCGTGGGTTGATCCAGAAGGCTGGATCAAAGTTAATGGAACTGTTCGTCGCGCTGACCAAAGACTTCATCACCTGTTCAGTGTTGACACCGCGATCCGCAGCCGCCACGCGATCGATTTCGACGCGAATCACGGGATAATCAATACGCTGTGCAACACGCACATCGACAGCGCCAGGGATTTTCTTAATCGTTTTGATAAGATGCTCCGCAATCTGGTGTGCTGTCGTGAGCGTGTAGCCGGTGACTTGCAGGTGAATCGGCGATGGCTCACCCATGTTCAGCGCGGCCGTCAAAATACCACCAGTATCGAAGGCGAATTCGATCGCTGGGAATTTTTCGTTCAACCGCTCGCGCAACGTCGTCACATCGTCGAAGACACTCCTCTGGCCTTCGCCCGTGAACAAATTTCTGATGGACGACCAAAAGTCAAATTCAGGACTTTTGAATTGGACCATGATGTACGAATCCATCGGTCCAGCGTTGGGTGAATAGGCGGCAGGCCAGTCCATTAGGACGCCGATTTCAGAAACTATCATCCGGCAGTCCGATTTAGCCCGGGCTTCCTCGATTTCGTCATGGTCCATCTTGCCATTCTTGTTGACATCATATTTTCCAATTGTAATTGGATAGACTGCCTCGACTGGATTATCTGGGGCGGGGTCGCCGAGCACGTCGACGATCTCGTTCTCAATCTGCTTGATATATGCTGCTGATTTCTCAATCCGAGTTCCTGATGGAGCTCGTACGTAGATTCGAAACTGGCCGGAATCCACAGGCGGAAACAATTCACTTCCAGTTCCCGTGGTCAACCATAACGATCCGACAAATAGCAAAACGGACGTCAACACAATCGCCCACTTCCATTGCAATGACCAAAGCAGTGCCCGCCGGTAGCCACGCACTAACCAGTCAAGTTGGTCCGGGCTGGACGACTCAGAGCCGAAAGCATTACCTGAGCCTGGCTGCTCACCCTGGACCTTGAATCCTGGACCCTCCTCGCTTCGAATTCTAGACCCTCGATTCTCGACTCTCTTCATCAGTTTGGCGGCAGCGACCGGAACAAAGAACATGGCAACCAAGTATGCGGCCAAGATGGCGAATGAGACTGCCATCGCCAGCGGAGTGAACAGAAACTTTGCCAACCCAGACAGAAAGATTATTGGAAAGAAAACGACTATAAATGTCGCGGCCGACACGAACAGCGGCACCGCTACTTCGCGTGTCCCTTCCCAGGCCGCCTGCCGTGATCCTTTGCCCATTTGCAAGTGGCGCTCGATGTTATCAATCACTACAATGGCTTGATCAATCAGGATTCCGACTGCCAGTGCCAGACCACCCAACGTCATCGCGTTAATGGTGTTGCCTGTGAAATATAAACCAATGAGTGAAGTGATAATCGAGATCGGAATTGCCAACAGCGTGATGATAGTTGACCGCCAGTTTCTCAAAAACAGCCATACAATCGCTCCGGCAATGATCGCTCCCAGACCCATGGCGACCTCCAATGCCCAGATGCTTTCGCGAACCTTGACCGACTGGTCCATAACAGGCTCCATGCTGAGGTTCTGCATCTTGGGATCCGGCGAACCATCGGGCAACCGGCGCTCGTCCTTCAAGCGTGCGGCGATTTCAGGCAACTTTTGATGAATTCGATCCATAATCTCGATCGTGTTTGCTCCCGGTTGCCGGTACACCGGAACATACACCAGCCGTCGCCCGTTAACCCGTACAATATTGGTCTGAATCTGCCTCGCATCTTGCACCTCGCCGACGTCCTTAAACAAAATCGGCTGATCGTATTTGTCCATCTTGATCGGTGCATTATTCAAGGTCTCGACCCTGTCGGGAATCGCATTCGTGTAGATGTAAAACTCCAGATCACCGATCTTGGCACTGCCGGCGGGAATCAAGACGTTCTGCTGTCTGAGTGCCTTATGAACGTCTAAGATGGAAAGGTTGTAGGCTCGCAACTTATCGGGATCGACGTAGGCCAAAATGCGGCGTAGCGTACCACCATTGACGGCCGGCGCGATCACGCCAGATATCGACTGCAGATTGTTGCGCAGGTTCTTGTAGGCTAGGTCGTACAATTCGGCCTCGGTCATATCCGGATTGGACACCGAGACCAAGCACAGTGGGACGCTGGCAGTCGGATCGAAAGGCATGACCATCGGCGGGATCGTTCCCGGCGGCAGGTAGAACAAGTCGCTCATGGTGTACATGCTGACTTGGCTTAGCGCTTCGGCCTGCGTGACATGCGGGTGAAAAAAGTCCTTGACGACACACACACCCAGCATCGCCTTAGCTTCCTGATGTTCGATGCCGGTTGCCTGACCGGTCCACCGCTGCAACCGGCTCATAATGTCCTGTTCCATCACCTCAGGTGGCATCCCGGGATAGAAGCAAACAATGAGGGCCGCTGAAGTCTTGTATGTCGGCAGCAAATCAGCCGGAATGCGCACTAAACTCATTCCGCCGATGATCAGCACCATCAGCACCAGCACGACGACTAGGTACGGATTCTTTAATGCGGCACGAATCATGATTCCCCCCCACCCTCCGTCAATCGAAAGTCATCACTTCTCACAATAATCGTTCAAGTCCGGTTAGATCGTTTGTAATCCTTGCTAGGTTTCTGCGAAGCACACTGGCGCTCAATCAAAACTCGTTGATTCCTAAAGCTCTAAACAAGGTTGAGTTTTAGAAAAGTACACAACATTTCCGAAATACGAGCATTGAGTAGTAATGTATAACTGGGGTACGTGCAAAGGGTTTGAGTTTTACATATTTGTCGATTGTGCTTGCTGCGTACGATCGCCGGTTACCGAGGCATGGCTGTCAATTGAATGCCATCGACCCTGACCGAGAGTTTAACATTTTCAACGAGATTGCATACAGGAGTTCCGGCTACGATGACATTGATACGTCTTTGGATAGGAATCGTAGTCGCCTCACTCATTTGTCTAGACGAATCGGTCAATGTATTCGCTGACGACACGTCGAAGAAGCTCGAAATCAAGAATGCATCAGAATCGACGACGGGAGCTTCTGGAAATTCTGAAAATCCGATTTCAAATCCGGCCACGCCGAAAGCCAAGCCCGATGCCCTGAATTCAAAGAAGAACGTCGATCCGTTACTGGAACGGGTCGAAAAAGCGATCGAGATTTCCAGTCGCCGCATTTTGACAGCTGGCGCACATACTCCTTGGCAAATTCTGCACGGCATCTTGGCATATCGGCACAATTTCACGATCACGATGGACGGCACAAAATTGTCCGCCCTGAATTGGCTGACCGATGATGCACGCTTTCAAGGCATACCGCTATTCGAAGTCACGGAATACGGTGGACGTGCGCATCCTTACACGCAGCCGAATGTATTCGAGGGACATCCGAATCAATTTTTGGCCATTCTGGCTATTTCCAACTTGAATCGAAACTACAAGTTTCAAGCCGGCGACAGAACGATCACGATCTCGGACTTGATCAAGAATGCGCAGATGCAGGTGAGCTCCAACGAAGAAATCACATGGACGCTTTGGGGATTGAGTCACTATTTAAGTCCGGAGGCCCGCTGGACGAATTATTACGGCGAACCATGGAGCATCGAGCGCTTGGTCAACATCCAAACGGACGAATCAACATCAGGCGCCGCCTGCGGCGGGACTCACGGACTATTCGCTCTGACTTACGCACGAAACAGATATTTACAAGGCCAGAAACCGCTGCGCAGCGCGTGGTTCGAGGCCGATCAAAAGATCAAACAATACATCGAATACACCAACTCGTTGCAAAACGAGGACGGCTCCTTTTCGTCCAGCTTCTTTGAAGGCCCACAATACACCTATGATTTCACCGAACGGTTGGCGACATCTGGCCATACGCTGGAATGGCTGATGTTGGCATTACCCCAAAACAGTTTCAACGAGGAGTGGGTTCGTCGAGGTGTGTCGGCGATTGCGACGGACCTTATTGAACATCAGAGTGAACCGATTGCTTGCGGTCCGCTGTACCATGCCGTGCACGGCTTAATCCTTTATCGTGACCATGTGAGACCATCGATACAGAAATCGGTGGAGCAGAACTTCGCAAATGAGGACACAATCGATAAAGACTCTTAGTCAAGATTTCGTGAGCGCCAACACTCACCGGGCCACCAAGTATTGAACGCTGAAGAATCGACGCTCGTCGGTCCATCGTTGTTGGAGATCGAATCCGGTTGCACTTGCGATTTCGTGAAAATGATCCGGATCATATTTGTAAGAACTCTCCGTGTGAATACTTTCGCCTTTCGTGAATTCGACGACACTTTCTCCAAATTTGACAGACTGGTCAGCCAGACTAATCAAGTGCATTTCGATGCGGCCTGCAGTCGCATTATAGAATGCGTGGTGTTTAAAGTTATCTAATGAAAAATTCGCGCCAAGTTCGTGATTGATTCGAGCGAGCAGGTTCAAGTTGAATTGCTTCGTTACGCTTAAACTGTCGTTGTAGGCGCATTCCAGAATTTCTCGGTCCTTCTTCAAGTCGACTCCGATCAATAAGCCACCACCTGGTCCGACAAGTTCAGCGACACGACGTAGGAATTTAATTTCGTCATCCGGGCTAAAATTGCCGATCGTCGATCCCGGAAAATAGCCAACCGTCTTTTTTGAATCCAGTCCAAGGTCTGGCAGAGAAAAAGGGAGCGTAAAGTCGGCGCAGATAGGCTGAATCACAAGTTCTGGATATCGTAGCACCAGACGTCTGGCTGACAATTCCAAAACGTTTCGAGCAATGTCGATGGGCACGTACGCGGATAGTTTATCAATGTGGTCTAACAAAAGTTCCGTTTTCAAGCTGCTGCCGCTGCCGAATTCCACCAACTTGCAGCCAGAGCCAACGCAGTCGGCCATTTCGACAACGTGGCCTCGCATTATCACCAATTCGGTCCTGCTCAGGTAATACTCGTCCAATTGGCAAATGCGCTCGAACAACTCTGAGCCGCGCTGGTCGTAGAAATATTTCGTGGGCAGCGACTTGTTTCGTTTCTGAAGCCCACAGCACACGTCTCGCAAGAATTGCTCATGCGTCGCTGTTTGTTCGTTAAGGGGGACCTGATTCATCAAGTAAGACCTTCCGCCTCGACTCGGCCAGCGATGACTGGTTTCGGCTACCGCAACGTAGTCCAACAGAGAGTTAAAGTCCTTGCTATATTGGCACTTGGGGGAAAGGTCG
>CAUZSN010000093.1:0-11087 GCA_963582345.1 Planctomycetota bacterium | reverse complement strand
ATCGTTAGCCTCGGCACTACAACGCCCGAAGCGGTAGTTTCGGTGCTGGCAGCGCTGCGCGGCAGTTCCGACCTGGCATTGGGAAATGCGGTTGGTTCGATCATTTGCGATACAGGATTGGTCTTGGGAATCGCCTGTCTCATCGCTCCCCTTCCGCTTCACCGGAAAACGGTCAACCGTCACGGTTGGGTGCAGTTGGCGGCCGGTTTTCTATTGGTCATTGCCAGTTGTCCGATTGCGTCACCCGGTACGGTCTTTCTTAACGGTGGACGACTCACGCAAACGACAGGTATTGCCATGTTGTTTTTATTGGTTTGGTACATCTGTCAAGCGATCTGCTGGGCACGGATGGAACATGACGGGACGAATCTCAAGGATCGAAAACTTGACACAGCACGCTCATTGCCTGTCATCCTGGGCAAGCTGGTGCTGGCAATTATTCTTGTCGTGGGGGCATCGGAAACATTGATTCCTTGCGTTCGCGAAGCCTCCGAACGTTTGAACGTGGCCGAAGGGATCTTCGCTGCAACGATTGTGGCATTTGGCACGTCACTGCCGGAATTGGTCACCGCTGTCACAGCTGCTCGACACGGACACGGTGACCTTGCCGTCGGCAACGTTCTAGGAGCGGATATCCTGAATGTCCTATTTGTGGCCGGTGCAGCGGCTGCGGTGACACCGCAGGGTCTGGAAGCGTTACCACACTTCTTCCGTGTGCTGTTTCCCGGTATGCTGTTTGTGCTCGTCGTATTTCGGATCGGAATTTTTGTCTCTGGCAGTCACTTGAAGCGTGGTTTCGGTGTGGTGTTGCTTTCCGCTTATGTGGTCGTGACCGTAATTAGCTACCTGACGAATTGAGTGTGACAAACAGAATGTCGCTGAATTTTTGAAACTGGATTCTCTACTTTCTTCCAGAACGCTACTGTTGACGAGCGGCACTAGACTTGCAATAACCAGTCCTGAAATCTAATTTCTTTACATGTAGAAAATTCGCGATATCAATCTGAGGGTCGTTTAGGAGAATCTGAATGGGGCATCATACGGGTCCGAAAGGCCGCATCAACCGCAGGCTGGGCGCGTTGATTTTCGAGGATTCCGGTGCGGTTCGCGCCCTGGAACGCCGGGAATATCCCCCAGGCATGTCACAGCGGCGACGCAAGGTGACGAACTACGGCCTCGCATTGCGGGAAAAGCAAAAGATCAAGTACTATTATGGTCTGCGCGAGAAACAGTTGCGTCGTTATTTCGACAAAGCCCGACGAATCAAAGGCAATACGGGCGAACAGTTGTTGATTTTGTGTGAGTGCCGGTTGGACAATGTCGTTCGCCGAGCCGGTTTCACTCTGACTCGTCCCCAAGCGCGACAAGGCGCGGCCCACGCCCACTTTCAATTGAATGGTCGGACGATCAGCATACCATCGATTCGAGTTCGAGTTGGCGATGTAATTACTGTCCGAAATCGCTCTAATTTGCAGTCAATGTACCGCGGGCTTATTGAATCCGGGGCAACTCCAAATAGCGACTGGATAGTCTTGGAGTCTCAGAGTTTGCAAGCTACTGTCACGGCAATTCCGACGATGGAAGATGTCAGCTTGCCTGTTGACGTTGGCCAAGTGGTGGCGTTCCTGTCGCGCTAGCGCGATTTCAGTTCAAATTGCTGCGGCCGGAATTAGTCTCCTCGCACTCAGACTGCGGATGTAGGCGTACAAGTTCTGCGGTTCCAGGTCGTTCTGCAGTCCGTTGGGCATTAGGAACTCAGACAGCGTGTGACGCAGTTCGAAGCGAAGAAATTTAGGAGCTGAAGCAAACGCTCGACGTCTGCCTGAACGATCATGTCAAACTACTTGACCGTATCGATGTCTCACGTGGTCAACCGAAGTTGCCAGAATGACCGGTAATTCGTCCAAGCATTCCTCTACATACTTGGCGAATGCACATTGGTAGCCGCCCGAGGAGAACTCAGAATTTCTGTCTGCGTCGTGCTCTGATGATCTTTGCGATTCTTTTGGCGAGCAGATCCGCTTCATGTAGAGTTTCTGCGCGATGATCGGTTTCATCCTGACTTTGCCGTTCCAATTTGATTTGCGATTGAAGAGCAGCCGCCGGATTTATCACGTAGCGATCCACGTCGCCGAGCACGTCGAAATACACCGTCGACACATCGTCCTTCTCGCCCACAACTCGGTCCAAATCGTAAAGAAATATGGAAGAAACAAACAATCGTCGATGGAACCGAAGCTGTGCTGTGTCCCAGTAAGTGGCGCCTTTTGGTTTATTCTTCTGTAGTCGCCGCGTCCAAGTTTTCAGCTTGCGTATGTTTGACGGACGTTGTTCCAGCAAGTCCTCGGAATCGAGCGCCCGATCTTTTGTGTCATATCCTCGTTTATCGCCTTCTACGTACAGCCTGCGAAGTCGCGCGGCTTCTTTGTTGGTAGAACCGAACCACAAACCCAAACGTGCCGCTGCAATGACGACAGTATCACCCTGACGAACTGCAGATTTCTGCGTGCCGAGGCCGAACGACGTTTTCCGCTTGACACCATTGATCTCCAGAGTGTTAACCTTCTGAAAGTCGTTGCCGACCTGGCGAAACACCCAGAATCGATTTCCTTTCAAAACACCGTGTTCGTATCCCAGATCGATGACCGCGGCGCGTCCACTGCTGCTGACAATTTTCGTGCCCACATAATCCTCATGTGTGACCTTGGCGCCGAATAGGTATGGCTCGGCGGCATTGACAGTAGCCGTCTGTGCAAGCGCTAGCGGAACGAGGAAGAGAACAGATCGCATAGGTCTATTGTTGTCAGAAGATCATGGTGTTGGCAATTGAATTATTAGGTTAACCAGTTTTTTCTCAAGGATCATCTGCTCGCGTCTATCTGCTATTGGAATCATTTTGTCTGCACCGGACTGGTCACAACCGATTTTCCGGTTGTAATACAAATGGAGCTGCGGCTTGGCTGTGGTCGTGGCCTTTGTAGACTCCGAAGTCATTGAACAAGTACCGTTTGGCAATCCGGTAGATCCAACTTTTTTCTGGAATCTCGTTGCCTGGATTATACTGCGACGTTCGTACTTGCAGCGAATCGAGTTCCCGCAGTGCAGTGTGGCGCGCCGTCGTGTCTTTTGCGGCATGAGCCACGACTAACTCTTTCAACAAATCTGGACGTTCCAGAACAATGCAGCCGCGAGTTGTCGATTGAGCTAGAGTCCGAAAATCGTGCAGGAATTCGGACTGTATGAATTTTTCACCCAATGTCCGGCCTTCGTCGTAGATTGACTCCCGAGCGAATTGGACGATGGGGCATGGTTCGATGTCGCCCCAGGGACTAATGTGGTGACTGATGCCGGTCGCCGCCGGACACAAGGCTTGCCCTTCGCCGTCGTAGTAGGCATCAATGATTACGATCGGCTTCTTCGCTCGCATTTCGACGACGAACTTGCGTACTCGGAGTTGCTGTTCGGGCGTCAGACACAGTTTAGGGGATGCGTCGGCTCCCATGGGACGATAGACGTGGAACCAAGTGTAAAGCACACCCATTTTGATTAACCGATCAATCCACTCTTCGTTCAGCAAGTCGTCAATATTTGTTTGGCAAACGCTGGTGCAGACTCCGGTGAAGACTTTGTTGTTCAGGCAGTTGTAGATGCCCTCCATGGTCTTGTTAAAAACGTCAGGACGCCCGCGCCGCTCATCGCTCACACGCATGTTGCCTTCCACGCTGATCAACGGAGTGATGTTGCCCAGTCGGCGTAGGTGCTTGGCGACTTCGTCAGTAATAAACTGACCGTTAGTGAATACTTGAAAATAGCAGTCGGGATGTCTTTCCAGAATTTGCAACAGTTGCGGATGCATAAACGGTTCGCCACCGACGATTCCGAAAAACACGTTGCCCATCGCTTTGGCTTCATCTATCAAGCGAGTCATGGCGTCTAGTTCGATCTTCTCCTGCTTGGCCGCGACATCAACCCAGCATCCCTGACACCGCAGGTTGCAACTGTTAATGATTGAGATGTATAAGAACGGCGGAAAAAATTTGCCCTGCTTCAGCCGCTTCTTGTGTTTCTGAACCGATCGGATGCCTTTAAAACTCATGTTCTTGACAAACTTCCACAGCAACTGCTTATCAGTTTCGAGGAGTACACGTTTGGCCATTTTCAGGTACATGGATGGCTCTCTATCTAGTTCATATTTCCACTGGTGTTGATCGTCTTCGTTGCTGTATACAAAGGCATCGCCCAGTCGGGGCTTGGCGCTCGTCTAATGCGCCCCGAATCCTAGGCCGATGGGCTTGGGAACTGGAAAATTCCAAGACCCAGTTAAGTCCCAATAGGGCGATACTCTCGCGAATCACAACAAGACACGTATGACAACGAGGCTGGTCGTCCAGGACGAGTCTTGTACACGGAACGGAATTTCTGTCGGTAACGACCAAGCTGGGTCATTTTTGTGTAGGTTGAGCATTCTAGCAACCGTCCCATTGAATCTCGACCAAAAGATGTAAAGGCGGCCAAATTAGCATGAGACGGATGAATCGTCAAATCAGGTCAAACTGGATCCTCTTCCATCAAGCAGGACCGGGAAATAAATTGGAATACAAAGTGTTAACTGCCATTTGGAATGACAACATTGAATAATGTTGACGAGCTTGGTCGACAACTCATGAGTCTGCACCTGATCGAATCACAGGTATGGGACGAGTGCCTGTCCGAATTGGATCCCGGGCGACATCAGTCGAAGCATTTGATTCGTGCCTTGGTGAAGACAAGGACACTTAACATCGTATTAGGGTGTCAAAGCTTTGGCCGGCGAGGTGGACAGCTTAGTCATCGCCAGATACAAGCTGTTGCACGGTTGGCGCGAGGTGCCGCAGTCGCTGTCATTGTCGTTTTGTCCGAACAGCAGGAGAAGTGGAAGGACAGTTTGGAGAGATCAAAGAGCGCCAGAGTCCTGACTCAACCTATTACGCTCGAAGACCTGTATTGTAAAATCAAGCTCTCGCTTGAAGCTTTCAATATCGAGCCGATCTGATCCAGTGTCGTGCAAGTGCTATTGGAAATTTTTCCTCAGTTTTTCCAGTACGATCGTTCGCATTCATCCATCGCCTGCCTTGGTGTCCGCACGTTGGAAGTGAGCACGGAATAAGTTCCCATTGGGGTGTCGTTATTTCGAAACAGTTTTGCTATTGTGGAGTTTGCAGTTGAAATGTTGCAGTTCGCCGAACAACTGTTTGCAGGCCGATATGTGGTGTCGAATGAGACAAAACGTATCGGCGAGCTCGGCTGAATCTTGAAAGGATAATCAATGCGTATTCTGGTAGGTTGGGACAACAAAGCCGAGGCGGAACTGATTTCGCTGTACCTGAGTGTCGACGAGAATGAAGCCGTCGTGACCTCCGACCGGACCGCTTTTCTGCAACAGGCATTTTCAGAAAAGCAGTGGGACATCATCTTGATGGTCACCGAGATGCCTAATCCCGAGGGTGCGTTCGAAATCTTCATCAAGTTGCACCGTTTTCGGCCAAATGTTCCAATCGTTGGGGCCTGCCACGCCCCCGAAGTGTACCGGATCGTCCGATTTATGACAGCTGGCATGCGTGCCTATGTGATGCGCGACGTTGGTGGCGATTTTGTCTTTATGTTACAAGCGACTCTCGAAAGCACGTTGGAAGCGGTGGCGGCCGAGCGGGATCAAAAATTGGCCGAGCGTTTGCGTGAGGAAATCGAATCGGTTCGCAAGCTACAGGAATCTTTGATCCCGGCCCATGTGGAAGCTCCCGAAGGCTACCAAATTGCCGCGAGATATGAACCATCGCAAATCAAGGTTATGGGCGGTAGACCGGTGACAATGGCTGGAGGCGATTATTACGATGTCTTCTACCTCGACGATAATAACTTGGTGTTATTGGTCGGAGATGCCTCGGGGCATGGAATGAAAGCAGCCATGTCCATCATGACCATGCATACTCTGGTGCGGATGATTCGCAAACAAAAGTATGCGAACACCGCTGCCTTTGTCTCTGAGGTTAATAACCAACTTTCTAAGCAGGGTATCGTCAATGAAGAGGGCGGGTTTATTACTCTACTATACGTGATCTTGCGAGTAGATCAGGAAGAACTGCAATGGACGTCGGCGGGGCATCCGGTGCCCATGGTACAGGATCGCAGCAATGGTGAGGTCAACCTGTTGGGCCCGCACGATGCTGGCGGGCTGCCGCTCGGCATCATGCCAGAAGTCGAATATGAAACTTACACTTCACCGTTGCCGAAAAACAGTCGGTTGATATTATTGACGGACGGCTTGGAAGATGCTTTTCCAGAAGGAAAGTCAGGGAGTCACCATCAGTTTGGTCAAAGCGGTATCATCCAAACGTTGACGGAAACGGTTACGTTAACCGTGCACGACGCGTTGCAGGCGCTCTTCGAAGAATCTAGTAAGTTTACAGAAGGTTCCGGTCGTCACGACGACACATCTGTTCTGATACTGGACCGAGAGTAACTGTTTGATCGTCCAGTCCGAAATTGGGATGGCGCACCGCATTATCTAGACTACTGTTTGTCTTCGGGTTTTTTGTCAAAGTAGTCGTGTAGATATTTGCCTGCCGAGAGTTTTTCGTTAGGCGTGTTGCTAGGGGATTCGTCATTCGTCCAGGAAGCGGAATCGTCATTTGGGAAATCTCCGTCCGTATCCTCAAACATCTGAACTGGAACGTTAACGACGGTCGTTTCGTTGCTGTTCGGCTCAGGCGAGTTCGAAGAATTTTCCAACAGCCAGTTTACAGTTTCCTCCGTCAAAGGCTGAAAATCTTTGTCGGACGGACGAACGTTATTGTTGATGCGGAAGCGAAACCGCAAAGGGCCAACGCGCAAAATGTCGCCATCGTTGACTTGCGTTATTCGGTTGACTTGACGGTTGTTAATGTAAGTCCTGTTCCGGCTCTTTAGATCTCGGACTACGACATCGCCGGCCCTGTTCCGACCAATAGCACAATGAAGCTTGCTAACCAACTCGCTATGGGGGCGCAGATGACAATGGGAGTCTCTCCCGATTACGAACAGACTGACCGGTAGTGGGATTTCCCGACCTTTGTTCACGCCCTCGAGAACATTCAACTTGACTTCCATAGTGCGTCTATCTTACCTGCTGTCACCCGTCGGAACGCGAAATTTTTGGCATTGAATCAGAAATGAATGCCTTTTTCGGCTACGGTGGAACGTGCGTTTCGCGAGATTGCTTTCTTACAACAAGGCGCGATCGGTGGCAAGACTCGAAAAATGATTCTCATTCCGTTTTTGAACCATCGACTGCAAAGAGATACTGTCCTACGTCATTTCACAATCTCTCGGCACGCAATTGAATAATATTGGACCGAAAACAAGGTACATACAGTCAAAACGTATACCATGCGCTGGCCTTGAGTCAACCTTACAGCATGTCCTTAGGGGAAGTGCAGTGGTTTGTGTGCTGCGATTTTTACAGACGCTTACTGTTCGTCACTTTCGCTTTCGGAATCGGCTGCGACGATATCGAACTGGCTGTCGCAGTCGTCTTCGAAGAAGCTGTTCTCGTCGCCGTCCCATCCAGAGTAGCGGTAGTTTTGGTTGATGCTGCCGAAAGCCGAGGCCACGTCTTCCAGTTCTTGGTTCACGGCGCTGGCCACTTCCGAAAATCCGACGATCAGTGACAGCACGACAATCGTCGAAACAAGGACTAATTTCGCAGAAACAATGAAGCTGACCTCGTCGCGATAAAGACGTTAGTCAACAGAAATTTCATTTTGATTTTTATTTCCCTTGAACACAGTTTCTTGAATTTTGTTATTTGGTTGACGGGGATGCGTAAAGTAATCTGAATTCCAACAGTCGGAAGTTGTTAAGAACTGTTTGCATTTTGTCCGAATCACTGAACGTAATGTGTTGTCAAATTTCACACTTAGGAGTGTTTGGCCTAGTTGCAGAATCGCAGAAGGACAGGTGGCAGTAAACCATTCCATGTTGTCAGACGGAAACATATCGAGGATGACGGATGAATCTGACAGGCGCTAAGCCGCGTGATAGCATTGATGAACGGCACAGGATGACAGGACTCCACATGTTGCATTCGAGTTGCGACATGGGAAGTCCAGTGCACAGAAGGGGCTTGCACAGTCGGTTTCCGGCGCTATAATCGAGCCCATGCTTGGGCTGCGATTGCCGCCATGGAACCCCTGCACTCTTGACGTTCCGTACAGTAGCGCGATAATCGTGGCGAGCAGGGGCCGAAGCCAAGTACGTCGGCGCGGCCTCAGTTGACGAATAGAACTAAGAGCATCCGTGCGAATTTTCGAGCCGACGGATGCGGGAGTAGCTCAGTGGTAGAGCATCACGTTGCCAACGTGAATGTCGCGGGTTCAAGTCCCGTCTCCCGCTCTTTTTGATTCCGACGGACTGGCTCGTTGATAGTAACCGGGCAAACTAACATGCTCGCTTCGCCGACAGATTGATCCAGGAGATGGCAAACTATGAGTACGATGGACGATGACGCTCCTGCGGGAACTGCGCAACATCCACTGGTGGACGGGCCACCTGTCACAGACGATCAGCCGCACGTTGCTGAGGGTGATCTACCAGCTGTTGCGGAACAAGAGTCTAAGCTGAAATTGAATTTGAACGTCGAAATTTCTGACGTCGGACCTTGCAAGAAGCATGTGCGAGTCATGGTTCCGCGATCAGATATCGATGCGATCTTCAATGTCTCGATCGACGAACTTTCGATTTCCGCAGATGTTCCCGGGTTCCGAAAGGGACGCGTTCCCAAGCAACTGATCAGTAAACGCTTCCGCCGTGAATTGGCCGACGATGTGAAGCAAAAGATTTTGGTTGAGAGTTTGGAACAGCTGGCGGAAGAGAACGATTTAGATCCGATCAATGAACCGAACATTGACATCGAAGATATCGAGATTCCGGAGCAAGGAGATTTCGAGTACGAATTCGACGTTGAAGTTCGACCAGAATTCAAATTGCCCGAATATGACTCGTTGACGATTGAGCGTCCAGTTCGTGAAGTTGCTGACGAGGATATTGACGAATACTTGCAGAATTTTCTGTCACAGTATGGCAAGAGCATGTCGCACGACGGCCCGGCTCAGCAAGGGGACTACATTACCATACGAGTCACATTCACCCACAACGGCAATCCATTACGGGAAATTTCCGAATTGACAGTACGGTTGCGACCAGTGCTGCGATTCCAAGACGCAGAATTCGATGGTTTTGGCGAGATGATGGATGGCGTCTCCATGGGCGAGACTCGGGAAACCGAATGCACGATCTCACAAGGGGCGGCCTCGATAGAAATGCGGGAGGAAACCGTTCGGGCGCAATTCGACGTCAGTCAAGTGAAACGTATGACATTGCCAGAATTAAATCGAGAGTTCTTGCAAGGTATCGGAGTGGAATCAGAAGAGGAACTGCGAGTCGAAGTCAGTGAGATTTTGGAACGGCAAGTCACGTACCAACAGCGGCGGGACGCCCGGTCGCAGGTCCTGGACAAAATCACCGAATCCGCCAATTGGGAGCTGCCCGAAGAACTGGTGGCGAAGCAAGTTGAAAACGCAATTCATCGTGAAATCCTGGAGATGCAGCAAGCGGGCTTCACGACACAGGAGATTCAGGCTCGTGAAAACAAAATCCGTCAGGAATCGATTTCGACAACGAGGCAAGCAATGAAGCAGCATTTCGTGTTGGATAAAGTCGCCACGAATGAGGGGATCGAAGTCACACCGTCCGACATCGAGGGTGAAATCCAACTGATGGCGATGCAGCGGGGTGAGAGTCCCCGGCGTTTGCGGGCACGGCTGACGAAAAGTGGCGTGCTCGAGAACCTTGAGGCGCAGATCCGCGAACGTAAGGCGGTCGATGCGATTCTGGATCGTGCCGTCTACGAAGACGTCAAGATGAAATCGTCGACGGAGCACCTGGTAGAAGCCGTCGATCAATCCGTTTGCGGAACGATTCCAGGCGCCGAAGTCGCCACCGAACCTAGTACTGACGGATCGGCCGATGACGCCAAGTGAATGGTGCCAGATCTGTCTATCGCACCCGACTCTCATTCCGAGGCAGAAAGTCTCTTGACGCGTTACGCGACTTTGCGTTATGCAGCGGCCATGAATCGTGTAGCGGTGCTAAGTTCCCGGACATTAGATCAAGGAATTCAGGATGTTTGACCCATCGATTATTCACGATTCTACAATCGTCAATCAGCGATCGCGAGACTATACACGCCAACGACAGATGACGATCGGTGACCTGCTGTTGGAGAATCGCATCGTGTTTCTAGACGGTGTGATTACCGATGCGACGGCCAACCTGATTGTGATGAAGCTGCTGTTTTTGCAATCTGAGAATCGACATCAGGACATCCATCTGTATGTGAATTCACCCGGTGGTTCGGTGACGGCCACAATGGCCATCTACGATACAATGCAGTTTATCGAATGCGACATTTCGACGTACTGTGTAGGCTTGTCGGCAAGTGGCGGGGCGATTCTGGTGGCTGGAGGAACCAAAGGAAAACGATATGCTCTGCCTCATTCTAAAATGATGATTCATCAACCCTACGGGGAAGTCGGTGGGCAGGTCTCGGACATCGAAATCCAGGCGCAAGATATTCTGGAAACCCGTGAGTCTTTGAACAAAATCTTGGCCAGTCATACCGGGCAATCCTTGGAGAAAATTTCTCGAGACACGGACCGGGACCGTTACCTGACCGCAGTTGAGGCGAAAGAGTACGGTTTGGTGGACGAGGTTCTGGAAAAGACGGTCGCAAAACAGGACAAGAAAGATGAGACGAGTGAGAAATAAAATAGGTGAAAAGTTCAGCGAAGTTGATCGCAGCGTCGGCGACAGCTTGCCAAAATAGGGCGACAGAAACTTTCTTTTTTTACTTTCCATGTTCACCGAATTTTGAAAGCGAGCAACAACCATGTCGGCGCTGGTTCCGTATGTGATTGAAAAAAGTGGCCGCGAAGAGCGAGCCATGGACATTTACAGCCGGCTGCTCCAGGATCGCATTATTATGTTGGGCAGCGCGGTCAATGACGATGTGT
>CAUZSN010000092.1:0-11152 GCA_963582345.1 Planctomycetota bacterium | reverse complement strand
TTGATTGGGACAACCTGAATCCACCCTTGATGCGCATGTGGTCCACACTTCCGCTGTTGTTCACATCTGCGAAGACGGATGTGCCTGTGTCGACTCTTCAACTTACCCATTACGGCGACCAGTTTCTGGCCGACAATCGTGAGAACTATGAACGGTATTTGACACTTTGCCGCGCAATGGTCGTGCCGTTATCGGCATTGACGGGTCTATTGCTGTCCGTTTGGGCCTTCGAAATATTCGGTGCTGCAAGCGCGGGTTTAACCGCTATGTTGTGGTCCGCCAGTCCCATGATCACCGCGAATGCAGCGTTTGTGACTGGAGACACCGGCGCAAATCTGTTTTATGTCGTCGCTTTGTACTCACTTTGGAGGTTTGCGCGCAGTCAAAAGTGGGGTTCCGCATTGCTTTTCGGAATTTTTCTGGGTCTCGCACAGTTGGCCAAGTTTACAGCGGTGATGTTGGTACCTTTTTCGGTAATTTTGTGGTTTATTTACCGTAGCCGAAACGTTGATTCTGAACCCAAGCCGTTCAAATTGGTGCTGTTGCAATGGCTGGCCGCACTGCTGCTATGTTGTCTTGTGTTAAACATTGGCTATCTGTTTCGAGGTAGCTTTTCGACCCTTGCCAGTTACCGCTTTGACAGCAGTGCGATGAACGCCATTAGCGGGGTGTTGAAACCAATCCACGCAATCCCGCTGCCCGTTCCACGCGATTTTCTGGAAGGAATTGACAGGCAGCGTCTAGTTATGGAGGACGAACATCCGGTTTATCTGGACGATACATTCAGCAAGTCCGGCTTTCGTCATTATTTTGTGATGGCACTGTGGTACAAGTTGCCTCACGCTTGGCAGGCGCTGGTAGTGCTGGCACTGCTATTTAACTGGCGACCGCGCGGAATTCGCTGTTGCTGGCGACTACAGTTTGCGCTATTGCTGCCAATCGTCCTGACGTTGGCGACGGCTGGGACGGCCCACAATCAACTTGGCTTGCGCTACGTCTTCCCTGTTTTTCCGCTTTTGGCTTTGTTCGCCGGACAAACGGCACAATGGATTTCTTGGCAGCATAACCCACTGCGAACTGTCATTCTGTGGACGCTGATTGCCGCAGTGCCTTTGTCGTTGCGTTACCATCCGCATCACATTGCCTACTTCAACGAACTTGCCGGGGGGCCGATCGGCGGGCACAGGCATTTGATTGACTCGAACCTTGATTGGGGACAAGATCTGCACGGATTAAAGGACTATTTGAGCGATCATCCCATTCAGGATCTTCATTTGGCATATTTCGGGACATTTCCTCCAGAAACACTAGGGATCAGGTATCGGCTGCCACCATCGCGCGCGCCGGGTCCAGGATGGTACGCCGTGAGCGTCAACTTCGTGCAGGGAGGTCCATATCCGGTACGCGATGGACAAGGCGGCAGCCGATCTGTCGGATTGGACGAATTTATGTACTTTCGTTTCTTTGAACCTAAAATTCGTATTGGTTATTCCATTAACGTTTACCATCTAACAAAATGGGATGTGCAGAGTTGGTATTCCGAACTGCAAAACGCCCATCGCGGACTGGCTCCGTAATCCTGCCGAACAAACATGCTCGACCAAATCGATCAGCAACCCGATGAGCGGCTGTTTCCGTATGAACGGTGGACGCCGCAGTTGGAGGAATTGTCAAATACATATCGGAACAACACCCCGTTTCCACACATCCACCTGACCGACTTTCTGAACGAAGCTGTCGCCCGCCAGTTGGTCCAGGAATTCCCGAAACCGGACGATGCAAGTTGGATTCAGTACAAGCATTACAACGAGAACAAGTTGGGTAAGAACGAGCGAAATGCGTTTCCACCGTTGATCGGCCAAATCATCGATGAGCTGAATTCCCCGGAATTTGTGACGTGGCTCTCGGAACTGACTGGAATCTTAAATTTGAAGGCCGACACAAGTTTGGAGGGTGGCGGCATGCATCAGACGGAACGCGGCGGATTTTTGAACGTCCACGCCGATTTTATCATGCATCATCATCGAAAGAACTGGCATCGCAAGTGCAACTTGATCCTTTATCTGAATGAAGGGTGGGAGGAGCAGTGGGGCGGCAGCCTGCAACTGTGGGACAGCTCTATGAAACGCTGCGTCAACGACGTTTCGCCGTTGTTCAATCACGTACTGATGTTTAACACTTCAGCCACGTCTTTTCACGGCTATCCGGATCCAATTCACTGTCCCGACGGAACGACTCGCAAGAGCTTAGCGCTATATTATTATGTCGTCCAATCGAACTCAGTCAGTGTTCCCAAGTCCACTCTGTATCACGCTCGTCCCGGAGACGGATTCGGCCGGAGTCTGCTGATTTTTTGCGACAACAACCTGCTGCGATTCTATTCTTTCATCAAGAGCACTTTCGGTCTTTCCGACGGCTTTGCCAGCCGCATCTTGGGAGCGATTTTCAGAAAGAAAAAGTGAAGGCAAAAGGGATGAGATAGAACACTTTGCAAACACGGGGCCGTAGCTCAATCGGTTAGAGCAGCGGACTCATAATCCGTTGGTTGGGGGTTCGAGTCCCTCCGGCCCCACTCTCGCAACCTGTCGCATTGCGTTGTTGCATGTCGCCTAAACTAGAAATCTTCAACGGTTTAGGTGGCGTCACCTGTGTGTTTAACTGTGTCTTCTCGTCGCACCCTTTCGCATCCAGCGTCCCCGGCACGCACTGTTTCGCGTCCCAGTTGCTGCGCATCCTGCGGCGCGCATCCGTTTGAGCTATCTGGTCGTCCGTCCCGGTCGCTTGCAGGGTCTCGGACGGGGGAGACATCAGTTCCCGCACCTGTGCAACAGCCTCGGCCTCTTGACCGGGAAATAGGTGCCCATAGCAATCCATGGTTAGTGTGATGGATGAATGTCGCATTACTACTTGCACTGTTTTTGGATGTGCACCGGTCGAAGCCAGCCAGGCACCGCAAGAGTGTCGCAGACTATGAAAATCCAGGCGTTCCCCGTCATGACTGATCGGCGCCAAGAAATCGCTTTGATTGCGATGAGCATATTCATCCGGATCGTTTTCTGCCTCTTTAATCCACGTCTTGCGAGCCTCCGCCAAATCTTTTCGCAACATCCGGGCGACATTTGTCGGATGGGGCAGAGCAAAGACCGAGGCTTTGGCAGCTTTCATGGCAATCGCGGCCCGCAGCCTCGTTTGAATAGCCGTGTGGTACAGCAGCAACCGTTCCTCGCCGGCGATCCCGTAGCGATCAGGGCCAAACAGTGTCACCGTTTCCAGCCGCCGCCATTCAACCGGCAGAAGCATCCGGCATTCGTACCGTCGGTCTGATTCCGGGTTTGGCTTCCGGACTGACGCAAGTGGGTTGCGTGGGAGCTTGTGGTTCGCCGCCCACAGCTTCGCTTCAAAGTCATTCAGATGTGATCCGATTGACCGCTGCGATTCTTGGCTAATGCTCTCCAAGGCGGAATTGATAATTCCTTCACGTCGCAAGGCAGTATCAGCTTCGAGTTTCCGTGCGATGCGTTTCGCCGTCGTCTTGCAAGACGTGCCTGAACTTTTCGACTGTCGATTGCCGTTGTGGTCATACCATTGGAGATACCACTGGCCGTTGCGTTTGTATACAGAGTACTCCCTTACCGCTTCGGATTTCGTGGCTGATAACGTTTAGACACTATTAAACCCAAATCCTTTACCTTGGATTTGGATGCAGGCTGTATTAAACCGTCATACTTTACCCCGGACTTGTCGCGTGTGATGCTGGCCATGATTTTCACTTCCTTTGTGATCTTAGTTCTAATCCCAGCACTTCGATGATCTTTTCAGCCGTCTTCAAATGCAAACCTCGATCGCCAGACATGAATCGGTCAATCTGCGACGGATTGATTCCAGCCTCTTTCCCGATGTCGTAATGCGTCCGTCCGGAATCACGAATTGCATCCTTCAATTGGGCAGTGATTGTTTTCCGCTTTGTCATTTTTTCTAGACCCCTAAGTCATTGTATGCCGATCGGATTATATGCTTGTTAAACTATAATGTAATGTGAGAGCTGAAAATAGACTCTTGGATTACTCCAGAAAAATTGTGCCACCTTGGCCACATTTCTCAACTTTAACCTATAAAAATAGTGTTTTTTTATTATGGACGGACATTTTTTTCAGTATTATATGCTAATTGGACTATATGCTAATCAATATATAATGCAATGTGAGAGATGCAAACAGATTATTGAGCCGTCTAAAAAAGTAGGCTCCTAATCGCTACTAATTACTCCTAAAAAACGGGGTCAATTTGACCCCATGTCTCCACTTCAGTTGGTAAAATAGGGGATTGTTAAAAATGTTTTTTACGAAAATCCAAGTTCCATAGGTTGTGAATTAAGACTAGGCCTACCATAGGGGGGGCGATACTGACAGAACCCCCGTTTTCAGCGGGATTCACATGGGTTCTGTCAATGACACTGTCATTAAGTTGAAAAAATCGAGTCGCTCCTTTTTCGCAGCCTGTGTCTCGTTGAAAACAAGGTGCCAATTCGGGTGCTGTTTACTCACAACCATTATCATCGGGACTCGCTTTATCGCAAACGTTTTCTGCCCATCGCAACATCATGACTATATATTCACGAATGTAAAAATCGCGGCAAACGTAGCAAAGTAAAGCCAACACAACTTGGTAAGTCTCTGAAATTCCCAAAATGTGGCAACAGGCAAGTCGCTATGCCACGTGTTCCACCCAATGCGCCCGCACCTGACACCATCAACAAGCTCTTGTTGAGGAGCGAACTGTCGGTATCATGGGGATAGTTGGCTGGAGACGGTCTCCGGCCAGGGTCATCTGGGAAACCCCGCTTCGAAGACGGTTTCGCTATGAGTAACACCATACCAAGGCGTCAGGCGGCGTTTCGCGAAGACTTTCGCCAGCGCATCGCCAAGCTTTACAGCGGGCCAATGCACGTGTTCATGATCTTCGCGATCGGCATCGGTGCGATCTGGTATTGCGTGCGCCAGATCCAAGGCCCCGCCTGGTACGAGTGGCTGATTATTCCGTTCGTCTTGGTGCTGGCCAACCTCTTTGAATGGTGGATCCATCGGTTCGTCATGCATCGTCCGATCAAGGGCTTTGCCAACTTTTTCATGGCGATCTACACCCGCCATACCTTGGCGCACCATCAGTTTTTCACGGATCACGAGGTATCGATTGACAATCTGCGTGACTTTCGCATTGTGTTTTTTCCACCGTATGCGCTGGTCACGTTCATGATAGCCTCGCTGCTTCCCACATTCGGGCTGATTTTCGTGGGCCTGCCTGACACGGGCTGGTTGCTAATGATCACTAGCGTTTTCATGTACCTGAACTACGAGTTTTTCCACTTCTGCTGCCACGTGAAGGACGATCGCATCATCAAACACGTGCCGTTTATCAACACGATCCGACGTCACCACATCGCCCACCATAACGTATCCCAAATGATGGAGAGGAACTTCAACCTGACGTATCCCGTCGCCGACTGGCTGTTCGGCACGTCAGACTTGAAGCGCGGCCCGCTGGGCCACCTGTTCAACGGCTACTCGGCAAAACACGAGAAGCCCATTGCGCGTAAGATCATCGGCAAGGCGGATGACCCGCAGGCCGGGGTCGCCCGCACCGACGCCACAGCCACTTGAGGCTAACCCATGGCCGAAGCACCCAAAAAGATCAAACGCTCCCAGGCCTCTCTGAACGGCGGTATCATCGTCGGCATTGCCGTGGTTGTCCTCGCCATGCTGATCACCGGTGAACTTGGCTGGCCGGACAGCGTCCGTTGGAGCGTCAGCCTCATCATCGGCGGTGTCATGGGGGCCTGGGTCCGCATCGCCGACCTATAAGAAAAAGATTGCTCCTATGAAGACGTACGAAGGCGGAAGACACCTGGAAGGCGCCACCGTCACCGTGGACGGGCGCCCGCTCGACCCTCGCTTTGATCTCAAAACGTTCTCCCCGGCCGGTTTCGAATGGACCTACGAAGGCAATGGCCCACGCCAGCTCGCCGTCGGGATCCTTGCGGATCACTTCGGTGACGATCAGAAGGCGTTGGAGCACTGCGAAAAGTTCATGGTCGAAGTCGTCGCCAATCTAGACAACTACTGGAAATTGACATCCGAGGACATCGAAAAGGGCATCACCGGTGTCCTAGGGGCGGAATAGCCGCGAAACGGACGCTACATATTGAATCGCTTGGGCCGGTTCAAATCTCTTCCAACACAATGCCCTTGGTTTCTTTTCCCAAAACGATGACGCTCACGGCTGCGATTAGGAATGAACAGCCAGCTAGCATGAATACGCCTGGCTGGCCAGTCTTGGGAAGGATCACACCAACCAATGTGGGCCCCAGAAAGGCGCCGATGCGGCCAATCGAACTGGCAAATCCGGTTCCCGTCGCGCGCACGTGCGTTGGATAAAGTTCGGGAGTATACGCATACATAACCGACCACATGCCAAACATAAAAAATTGCATCGCCAGCCCGCAGGCGATCATCGTGATATGACTACTCGCAGTTCCGTAGCAATATCCCATGATTGCGCTGCCGGCCAGCGCACCCACCAACACGGGCTTGCGACCCAGTACCTCAAGGAGCCATGCGGCGGTAAGGAAGCCTGGAATTCCGGCCAGCGACATCAATGTGATATAGTCTGTAGACTTTGCGGCGGCGTAGCCTTTTTCTTCGAGCAACGCTCCGAACCAGGTGGTCAATCCGTAGTAGCCCAGCAAGGCAAAGAACCACAGGCTCCACACCATGCAGGTTCGCTTGGCGTACTTCCCTCTCCAAAGTTGGACGAAGGCAAAGTGCTTCTCATGCGATGCGTTCGCATCTTTCCGGCAGATTTCGATTTCCGGAAGGGTGTCGACTTGCAGGGCTCGTTTGACCTTTGTCTCAATGTTGGCAAGCACCGCTTCAGCTTGGTCGGTCTTTCCCGATTCAACAAGCCACCGGGGTGATTCAGGGACAATCCTGCGCACGACGAGCACGAAAAAAGCGGGGATTGCTTCAGCCACGAAAGCACCACGCCATCCGAAAGCCGGCAGGATGAAGTGCGCTAATACCCCAGCGGCGATGAAGCCGATCGGCCAGCCACCTTCGAGCAAGGCGACGTACTTGCCACGATGTCGTGCGGGAATAAACTCACACAGCAACGATTGGGCAACAGGCAGTTCCATGGCCAGCCCGATTCCCAGCAACACGCGAAAGCACATCAAGGTTTCGATGTTGGGCGCCATTGCGCAGGCAAGGGAGCTGACTCCCCACAACACAATGCTCCAGCGGAACACGATGCAGCGGCCCAACTTGTCGGCCAACATCCCAGCCGAGCCAGCTCCCAAGAACATACCCAGAAAGCTCATGCTGGCCAGCGTTCCCGCCTGTTGCGAACTGAGGGAGAATTCGGCCTTGATGGACGACAAAACGAATGTCATGGTGGCCAGATCAACACAATCGAAGAACCAGGCGGTTGCGATGACAATAAAGATTGTGCGCTGATACCGCGTGATCGGCAGCCGCTCAAGGCGATCCGCGATCGAATGGGTGTTGGTCATCGGAAAAACCCTCCATTACGTCGTACTTTTACGTTAACTCCGGGCTAGAAGTCTTTTCGCTTAGTTCGCTTGTTTCGCAGCCTGTGTCTCGTTGAAAACAAGGTGCTAATTCGGGTACCGTTCACTCACAATCATTATCATCGAGACTCGCTTTATCGCAAACGTTTTCTACCTGTCGCAATAATTTGCGTTCTCCCTGCTCTGACGATACGCTAAATCCGTTGCCGAATTTGGTTCCTTCTGCATTGGAACATCTATGGCTCCGTATTACCGAATCTACCGCGTTGCGCTAGTCCTGTTGCTGGCTGCTGCGCGTGATGCGGCGATTGTCTCCAAATCGTCGTTTTCCTCGGCGTTTTTAGATGTGGCGTGTGGACTCATAATCCGTTGGTTGGGGGTTCGAGTCCCTCCGGCCCCACTCTCGCACTTTGTCGCATTGCTTCGTCGTGTGTCGTCTAAACCAGAAATTCCCAGAGGTTTAGGTGACGCCACTTGTGTGTTTGGTCGTGTCCTCTCATCGCACTCCTTCGCACCCAGCACGCACTGTTTCACGTCCCAACTGCTGCGCCCAGTGCGCATCCGCTTGAGCTGCCCAGTCTCCGTTCCGGTCGCTTGCAGAGCCTCGGACGGGACAGACTCAGTTCACGCACCCGGGCGACAGCATCGGCCTCTTGGCTGAGGAAGAGATGCCTGTAAAACCACAATGCAAAGGCCTACGTTGCGGCTTGCCACTTTGGTCTAGGTGTCCGAGGTTCCGAAGCGGTCTTGCGACCTCGTTTGATTTCGTCATATATTTCGCAACTTTCCAGGGCGTCAGATACCGATTCCGCCTTCGTAACCAACTTATCAAATCTCAATTGAATGACTTGTGGTATTTAGCTCACCGACGTTTTTGTTCTTGTTTCTTCCGCTGGCGTTGACGCTGTATTTCGTCTGCCCGAAGTCGATGAAGAATCTATTTTTGTTGGCCGCAAGTCTGTTGTTTTACGCCTGGGGAGAGCCGGCGTTCGTCCCGGTGATGTTAGCCTCGATTCTGATTAACTACGTGGCGGCACTTGCGATCGACTCGCGACGCGGACGTCGTGAAACTAAATGGTTGTTGGTTCTGGCCGTCGTCGCGAATCTGGCGGTATTGGCCTATTACAAATACGCCAACTTCGCATTCGAAAACCTTAGCCTGTTGCTTACCTCAATGGGATTGGACGGCCTCAAGTTTCGACTTATCGTTTTGCCGTTGGGGATTTCATTTTTCACGTTTCAGGCGTTGTCGTATGTCGTCGACGTTTATCGGGGTGACGGCAAGGTCCAGAAGAATCCGATCAACGTGGCGTTGTACATCGCATTGTTTCCTCAGTTGATCGCAGGTCCGATTGTCCGCTACACCGACGTCGCCGTTCAAATTGTCCAGCGCACAGTCACGCGTGCCGGATTTTCCGAGGGGATTCGTCGGTTCATTTTCGGACTGGGGAAAAAAATCTTGATCGCCAATCGGGTCGGAGCGACCGCGGACGCGATATTCGCTTCGCCGGCTGGAGAACTATCGGCAGCAGCGGCATGGCTGGGAGTCGTCTGCTACACACTACAAATCTATTTCGATTTTTCCGGCTATTCGGACATGGCGATCGGCTTGGGTCACATGTTCGGATTTCGATTTCTTGAAAACTTTAACTACCCGTACGTTGCCCGATCGATCACCGAGTTTTGGCGACGCTGGCATATTTCGTTGTCGAGTTGGTATCGCGATTATCTCTATGTTCCGCTTGGCGGAAACCGCGTGGTGACATGGCGCGTCTACTTGAATTTGATTATCGTGTTTATGTTATGCGGTTTGTGGCACGGAGCCAGTTGGAATTTCGTCGTTTGGGGACTGTATCACGGTACGTTTCTCGTAGTTGAACGTCGCTTTCGTGTGCACGAATGGCTATCGCAACTCGGAAAGCCAATCGGACACGCCTATGTATTGTTGGCTGTGATGATCAGTTGGGTGTTGTTTCGAGCCGAGAGTCTCGGTGTCGCAATCGCCTACTTGACGGCGATGCTGGGCTTGAACTCAGCCGCGTCCGATGTCGATTGGCAAAGTCACGTTTATCCCGGTCTGATCGCCGCGATCGTCGTCGGTTGTATTGGGTCGATTCCGACCATGCCGTGGATCAAACAGACGCTTGACAAGCTACGTGGCCCCGGACTTCGCGCTCCTCTCAATGCATCGACCTCATTCGTGGCCGTTGCCTTTTTCGGACTCGTTCTGTTGGCGTCGGTCGTGACGCTATCGGCCGCAACCTATAATCCATTCATCTACTATCGATTTTGAAACGCCATGATCGAAACAGAGTCCGGTAAGTCGAATTCTGCAGCCGACTCGCTGTTGATCGCAGTGTTCTTGTGCGCGATTGCCACGCCGGGACTAATGATGTTGGCCGGATCGACTGGCGAATCCGGTTTCGAAAAGCGACGCCTGGCCGCGCCGCCAACGATGCCACGCACGCTGAACCAATCACTGAATTTTCCACTGAAGTGTGACGCATGGTTTGGCGATCACTTCGGCATGCGGTCACAGTTAATCCGCTGGAACAATTACGCTCAGGTGCATTGGACCAGCACGTCTGCCTATTCACACTCGAAGACATCAAATGACGGCAACTTCGCAAATCAGCCGATTCGGGCCGCCGCCGATCAACAAATTGTGCCTGGTCGAAACGGCTGGCTGTTCTTCAACGGCGACCGATCAATTGATGGCTACCGATGCCGTCGGCCGTTTCGCAAAGAAGAATTGGCACGTTGGCGTCAGGTTTTGGTTGAACGGCAGCGATGGCTGGCCGATCGCAGCATCCGTTATCTGTTAGTCTTCGCACCGGACAAGCATTCGATCTATGGTCAGCATCTTCCGGCTTCGATCCGCAAGGTCGGTGACCGCTCGCGGCTGGATCAACTCGTTGGGTTGTTGAAGGAATCAACTGATATTGACGTGATCGACTTGCGTTCTAGTTTGCGTCGAGCCAGCCGGAAACACCGCACTTATCACCGCACGGATTCTCATTGGAACGACTTTGGTGCATTCATCGGTTACGAAGCGATGATGCGACGCATCGCTCGTTGGTTTCCGTCCGTGAAAGCGCGGTCGATCAACGAATTCACACTATCCCATCGCGAAACTGACGGCTGTGACTTGGCAATGATGCTGGGATTGCAAGATCTGCTGCGCGAAGATCGAATCGACTTGAAACCGCAATTCGAACGAGCCGCACGGATTCGCAATCTCGATTCAGATACTCAAGCTCAGATCAAGATTTCACAAACCGATCTACTCGACGCACCGACGATGGTCGTTTTTCACGATTCGTTCATGGGCAATTTGATGCCATATTTGTGCGAGCACTTTGCTCGGATTTTCTTCCAATGCACGTTTGGATTTGACTGCGGTGCAATCCAGCAAGAACAACCCGCAATTGTCGTACAAGAAATCGTCGAGCGTGTTCTGCAAGTCCACGAACCTTCGAATCCGTCCCAGCTATCGCGTGAACCAGGCCGTTGGGCATCGAACGACGAAACCGTAACGCGATAGCGACGCACGATCGAGCGACACGGGAT
>CAUZSN010000091.1:0-11156 GCA_963582345.1 Planctomycetota bacterium | reverse complement strand
GACAAAAGGTAGACCCGTCCGATCGACGGCCAGCGTCAATTCAGTCAGTAATACAAACAGCAAGCAGATTGTCGCCATCCGCAGTGATATCAATCCCAAACATTTCCACCATGTCAGAATATTGGCATCACGCAAGTAGACCCAAACCACGCAGAAAAAAATCGCTAATGCTGCCAACAGAGCGCCCCAAGCGGGCAACCAGTCGGGCCACGGATTCTTCGCGCTGAAATTCCAATCCGTCCCTTGACCGGGATTAGCCGGCGGAATTCCCAAATACCACTCCACGACTCGTTTGGCGGTTTGCATCAAACACGCGTTTTCAAAAATTCTTAGTGTGACACTCGTCAATTATACGCGGACTTGAACAATCTGTCGCTTACAAATGAAGAGGACATCGTAATGAGGCACAGTCTTTCATCGCGATCCCATCTTGTGGCAACCGCAGACTTCCACTACGATCCCTCGCCCGATTAGATCGGGGAAATTTTTAAATCTCAAACAGTTTGCTTGATGGATTACCACCTGAAACCAATTGGGAAAACCTGTCACACAACCGGGGACGAACTTGCACCTGGAAGCCTATGTCATTCGGTATTGGTCGAACGGGAAGGCAAGTTGATCCGACAGGACTACTCGGACAAAGTCTGGAATGGGCCCCCGGATGGTTCGATCGGACATTGGTCCTGCAGTGTTCCTGAACAAGATCAAACAAAGCCGAAACCACTCGATACCGATGGCCTGATGAGCTACTTCGAACAGCTCGACGAAAATTCCAATCCCGCTCAGGAGAAGTTTCGCTATGTGCTGGCCTTACTCTTGTTGCAAAAGCGCAGATTAAAACTGGATGGTTCCCGCCACGAAATGGACGTCGAATACCTGATGTTAACTGGCAGCCACGGCGAAGGTCCATTCGAAGTCCGGGACCAACAACTTGACAACTCGGAGATTAACCAGTTGCAAAATGATTTAAATACGCATTTGATGACTGGATGGAGTTAAAAGACGGTGTTGCGCTCCAGGCGGATCAGGCCAATGATTGAATGTCTGGAAACGCGACTGCGTCTGCACTCCCGGATGTCAAGGTTCTCCGCATGGAAGGCCGTTGCGGGCATTTTGATTCTTACATTCGTTGTGTCGACGCCCGGCTGTGCGGTGCTACGAGCATGCTTCCATCGCGAGCCACCCTGCCAATTGTCTCCGAATTCCTCGGTGAACGACATCGTTGACCACTTGAATCAAAACATCACAAAGTTGTATTCATGGCGATCCACAAACGTAATGATTCATCCGCGAGCCAAAGGTACTTTGCCGGTTCGACTTTCGGCTGTAATCGCAGTCGAAAGTCCTCGCAACTTTCGCATAATGGCCAATTCGCTTGCCGGCAGTGAAGTTGATTTCGGCTCAAACGCAGAACGTTTGTGGTTCTGGAATCGGCGGGGCGAACCGCAACGAATCTTAACAGCATCGCACGAGCAGATTGGAAACGTGCAGCAAAGGCTGAACATCCCGTTTCAACCCGATTGGCTGATGGAAGCATTGGGAGTCATTCCGATCGATGGATCCAGACTCGTAATGCAAAAGCAAACTACTGATGGCCGCATTGCTCGTTTGCTCTCCGATCATGTATCCCCACAGGGACAACGCGTACAAAAAATTATCGTCGTCGATACCTGTCACGGGTTGATTCTGGAACACGTGGTTTATAGTGCGTCAGGCCAAATGATTGCCAAAGCGACCTTTGGTGACCATCAGCGTGATTCGGTGACCGGTGTCATACTGCCGCGCCAAATTAGCCTGAATTGGCCCCAAGCGGAAATGTCACTCCTCATAAAACTCGGAAACGTCGAGGTCAACCCCCCAACAATGCCTACTCAAACGTGGCAATTGCCACATTATCCGAACTATCCGATTTTGGATTTGGGGCGCAACTGATGGTCACCCCTGCGCCAGTTTTACAGCCGTCAACGTGTTTGAAAGCAGCATGGCGATCGTCATTGGTCCAACACCGCCTGGAACCGGAGTGACCGCCGACGCGATCTCTCGTATTGCCTCGAAGTCAATGTCACCGACTAGCTGCTCATCAACACGGTTGACACCGACGTCGATGACGACAGCTCCAGGTTTGACCATGTCCGCGGTAACAAAACGTGGCGATCCGATCGCGACAATCAAGATATCCGCCATTCGCGTGATGTTAGGCAAGTTTTGCGTTCGGCTATGACAGACCGTCACCGTCGCGTTTGCTCCTTCTAGTTTTTGCATCAGTATCAGTGCCATCGGTTTGCCAACAATCTCGCTTCGGCCCAAGACAACGATATGTGCTCCGGATATCTCAACTCCACATTTGATCAACAACCGCTGAATTCCGTTTGGCGTACAGGGTAGAAATCGCGGTCGCCCCTGGATGAGTAGGCCAACATTTTCTGGATGAAATGCGTCGACGTCTTTCAGAGGGGAGACGGCATCAATAACCGCAAACTCATTGATCTGTTTGGGCAAAGGAAGTTGAACCAAGATTCCGTGGACACTTAGATCCTGATTCAACTGGTCTACAAGTTCCAATAATTCAGTCTGGCTACTCTCGGCGGGCAGAGAATGAAGTGTGCTCCTGATTGCGGCCTTCTCGCAGGCGCGCTGTTTGTGCCGCACGTAGACGACACTGGCCGGATCGTCGCCGACTAGTACGGCTACCAGGTGAGGAACGATGGATGTTTCTCGCTCAAACTGCTCAACCTCTCCGGCAATTTCTTTTCGGATACCTGCAGCAATTACTTTGCCGTCGATAATAGTTGCTGACACGTTTTATCCCCGCGTTGAATTCGAAACTCGGAAGGGCGCAAAACTCCCACCGAGCCACACTTCCGATGGAAGCTCTGGCTTGGCAGAAGCCTCGCCCGCCCAAATCGAGCATTACATTTCAAACAGTTTGACAGTTAACCAAAGTGAGACGGCGGCGTAAACTGCGGCCGCCAGATCGTCCGCCATGATGCCGATGCCTCCTGGAAGATTTTCCAAACGATGAACGGGCCATGGTTTGATTACATCGAACAAGCGAAACCAACAAAAACCAATAAAACCGCTCGTCCAATCGAACGGGATCGCCAAAAAAACAATGGGAAAC
The DNA here is from genome assembly GCA_963582345.1 of Planctomycetota bacterium. Lineage (GTDB taxonomy): Bacteria > Planctomycetota > Planctomycetia > Planctomycetales > Planctomycetaceae > CAUZSN01. Next base: position 8,035 of record CAUZSN010000091.1, on the reverse strand, counting down.
GCGGCAATTTCGTCGAAGACGACATGACTCGGGTCTTCAACGTCAAACAATCTCGCGGCCCGTGAGCAGATAGGTATCCCGGCTAGCACGGTAGCAGCGATGGCGAGACCATTCACAGCAGACGGCAGTTGTACTTGCTGCCAAGTCCACACAACGAACAGCCCCAACAAACTGCCGACAGTCCCCGGTGCGACAGGGCTGTATCCAAATCCGAAGCCAGTCCCAAACACCAACGCGGTGGCTTCCCAAAGTTTATTGCAGAATCCCTGCTCCGACGAATGTCTTTCCACGGCCTCTTTGATCAGCAAACAGCCTCCTGAATAGCGTCCAGGTCGAATGGCTGAACTACTGCAACGGTCACCCCAAAGCGTCGGCGAGGTTCGCTTTCGTGCTGTAGTTTGAATTCCTCATGGCCGAATACATTCTTCAGAAAGGCATTCAGCTCTGGCTGACAATTCGCGTAGGTCTCGAGCGTATTGGGCGCCAAGGCGCGGTCATTGATAAACAGTTCGAATTCTTGGCGACTGAATTTCAAAGGGCCATCAGCCCCGAACTCGGTCTCGAGCAAGCGGCAGCCATTGGCGGCAGATCGCAGCGCTTGAAGAAATCGATCGCTGTTGCTGCCGTCCAGGAAGGCCTTGCGATTGTAGAGCAGGCCCCAGCGATTGCCCGAGTTGTCCATAGCATAGTCGGCCTCGTGACCCACTAGGACAACTCCCGGTCCGGCCGGCACATGACGATAGTCGGCCACGTCGATTAGTAGCTCATCCATCGATTGCCCCGCGACCCAACGGTGAAAGACCTCAATAAATCGCTCCAGGTCGACTGTTAGGTCGCCGTCGACGTAGATCTTGACGTTAACGTGCTGCAGTTCCATTGCGCTAGCGATGCAGTGTACTTTGTTTATAAGTCTATTGAAAAAAGAAACTACCCCATTCCAATGAGTCGAACCTGTTGGAACGTACGCGTGATTTGAGAAAGGCTGTCCCCTTATTTCAATAGGCTGTTATGCGCCGGCTTTGGTCACTTCACCGGTTCGGATCCGATTGTAGCAACTATGTACGGCCTCGATGAACAATTGGGCCTCTTCGATCAAATGGTGGGCTGAGTCAGACGTGAATGCGGTGCCGGAATTTTCGTGGGCGACGAACAGATAGTTTGCGAACTTGGGCCCTGCGAATGGATCGAAGAACAGTTCAGTGTCGAAATAGCGATCTCGGAATTCGTCTACGACCTCGTCGGGATCGTTCGTGACATCGTCGTACTGAATTTGCACCAAGGCTTTCGCTCCCCGTATCATGGCGACGTAGGCGGCCTGTCCTGCCTGTTGAGCACTGCCACCCTCTAAGTGAACTTGAGCATCAAAGACCATCCGTTCGGTTGCGACCATCTCGAATTCGTACTGCGTGACCACTTCGCCGGCACATTCGCCTTTGCCGATGTCACCAATGCTGTATTGCCGGGGATCGGCCCAGTCTGAATAGAAGCTGGAATCAACTTCCGGATTGGGCAGATCCTGCGTCAGGTCATCAAGCACCTGGCGGATTTGCGCCTTGCCGACGCGCTGAATGAATTGGGTAAACTGTTCATCCTTTCGACGCATCTGCAGATAAAAACCAGTTATGCGATCCACAGCGTCAGGGATCCGCTTCGACGGAATCGCAACTACCGGCAAGCCATACGAACCTGCATTCTGCTCCCATTGGCCGCCCAAGACAACCTGGAAGTGAGGAACTTTGAACCCTTGAATGGTGCGGCTAACGCCGTAAAAACCGATGTCGGCGACGTGGTGCTGTCCACAACTGTTGAAACAGCCGCTGATTTTGATGTGCAGGTCCTGGATCGCCTGGTCCATTTGAAAACTCTTTTCGGCCAAACGCTTCCTCAGTTCTGCGGCCAGCCCTCGAGAAGACGAGATGCCCAACTTGCACGTATCGGTGCCGGGGCAGGCCACTATGTCGAGGATATTGCTGGCCCCCGGTTCGCTCAGTCCAGCTGCGTCGAGTGCCTCGTAAAGGCACGGAACGTCAGCCTTGCTGACCCAACGAATGACAAAGTTCTGTTCAACTGTCGTCCGGACTGTACCGTTGGTGAAGCGGCGGACGATGTCGGCTAACTCACGAAGCTGATCTGCGGTGACATCTCCCAGCGGCAATGCAACTGTGACGGTTACGTATCCTGGCTGACGTTGCTCGCGAGTGTTTGTCTTTAGCCAGTGGCTGTAACGTCCGTTGCCATCCACTTCGGGTAGCTCTCCCGGCGGCTTCAGCGGCGTCTCTTCCTCGTCCTCGGCTCCCTTCAGATATTCTGTCCAACGGGGGTCGTCCTTAAGATTTCTCCGCTCTTCGAGAACATCCTGTTTAAACTTTTCGAGGCCCAAATTCTTGATCAGAAACTTCATGCGGGCCCGGCTGCGCACTTTTTTCTCGCCTTGACGCCCAAAGACCCGCGAGATCGCTTGCGCGGTAGGCAGGATGTCCTCCGGCACCATGAATTCATCGAACAATTTGGCTTGATGCGGCACAGCTCCCAAGCCTCCGCCGACGACCAGCCGAAAACCACGTTGCTCTTTGCCATCGATAACGCGAGTCTCCGCGGTGAATCCCAAATCGTGCATCGCGACCAATCCGCACGAGTGCTGCGCACAGCCGCTGAACGACGGTTTGAACTTGCGCCCAAAGTTTTGTACGTCTGGATGGCCCAGTAGAAATCGGGCCAGAGCCCGCGCGTAAGGAGTCACGTCGAAAGCCTCATCCGGACAAACGCCCGCAAATGGACAACTACAGACATTGCGAACCGAATTCCCACAAGCCTCGCGCGTTGTAATTCCAACCGTCGCCAAGCGACGCATCAACGATGCGACATCGTCAATTTGCACGAAGTGTAACTGGAAGTCCTGTCGAGTGGTGATGTGGGAAATTCCGTCAGAATACTCCTCGGCCAGCTCGGCCATGACCTCCAACTGTTCCGGATTCATGCCGCCATACGGGATCTTGATACGCTGCATCCCGGGAGCGTGCCAAAACGTATTGGGGCCTTTCCCGTTTGCTTCCGGGTATTCGAGCCGCTGACTTTGCTTTCCATCGTGTCGCTGCCCATTGTCATACCGCTGGCCGTAAACGCCGCGACGTAAGCGAGTCTCGGCGAACACCTTCTCGTCGAGCTTGCCTTGATGCCGCAATTCAATCTCGGTCTCAAATGTATCGATCTCTTCAGAAAGTTGCCCAGGAAGCCTGCCTTCGAGACGTTCCTTCCAAAGTCTATTGCTGGCCTTCATCCTGCAAATACTCTCCAAGACGTATTGGACAATGCCGAACTTAACTCGTCGCACCATAGCAAATGGCCGCATCCGAGGCAATTACTGTGCGCATACTCCAAGTGTTTCACCTTTTCAGATCGTCGTTGTCGACCGGAAACGGCTGACTTACATCGACAACACGCTGTGGCATCCGGCCAAACACTATGGAACTCCCGTAGGGCTCTTGCTAAATTATCGCCACTATGACCAATGATCATGTACTTCGAGTCTACGATTCGATTATAGGCCTGCTTTGCAATGACGAAAACCCGACGCCACTGGTTCGACTGAACAAAGTGGTGCCGTTTGAGCACGCTCAGGTTTTTGCCAAACTGGAGTGGTACAACCCCTTTGGCGCAGTGAAGGACCGCATCGCGGCGAACATGATCCGTGATGCCGAAGAGCGTGGTGTGTTGGTTGCTGGCAAAAAGCTTGTTGAAGCAACTTCGGGCAACACGGGGCTCGGACTGGCGATGATCGGCAACGCGAAAGGTTTTCCACTTCAGACGCCGCTTTCCGGCGAGATTCCACTGGAAAAACGCACGGTGCTGCGATTCTTTGGCAGTGATGTCATCGAGCTCGATGATTCGTTGTGCCCCGCGCCAGGCGCTCCTGAAGGAGCCATTGCCAGGGCGCGTGAAACGGCTCAAACGCAGGACGATTTTGTCCTGTTAGATCAGTATGCGAACCATGCCAATCCGGATAGCCATTACCGCACGACGGGACCAGAGATCTGGCGACAAACGGAGGGAAAGGTTACGCACTTCGTCGCTGGCCTAGGCACGTGTGGCACAATTACCGGAACCGGTAGTTTTTTGAAAACACAGCGAGACGACATCAAAGTAATTGGTGTCTGTCCCGAAGATGGGCACGACATCCCAGGCGTGCGCAGCCAACGACAGCTTCAGCAAACGGAACTGTACCGACCAGATGAGTACGACGACGAAATCGAAGTGACAAATCGCGAGGCGTTCGACATGTGCCTGCGACTCAACCGCGAAGAGAGCATCGTTGCCGGCCCAAGCTCAGGTATGGCTTTGGTCGGAGCGCTGGCACTGGTACCCGACGTGCCTGAAACATTCGCCGTCGTTATATTCCCGGACAATATTTTCAAATACGCCTCATCGGTCGTCCGTCATTTCCCGCACCTCGACTCGTCTGAAACAAAGGACGACAGTGCGGCATCTAGAAAAAACGACTTGTTTGTGGCCGAGATGATGGAGAATTTAAAAAACTCTTACGACACCATCCGCGTCAGAGAGTTGGATCAAGAACTGCAGGAATCCGATAGTCCTTTGGTCGTCGATATCCGTTCGTCCAAGCTGTTTGCCGAATCCCACGTTCCCGGTTCAATCAATATTCCACAGGAAGATCTGTCCCAACGCAGTAGCGAGTTGCCACCGGACCGCGATGCACGCATTGTGATGGTTTGCAATATCGGCAAGTTCTCAAAGCAAACCACGCTCTATCTAAAATCGATGGGCTATCGCAACGTGTGCAGCATGAAGGGCGGACTGAATGAGTGGGTCCGCAAGGGCTTGGCAACCAAGTCGACTGCTGTTGAAGCCTCTTAAACAGACATAAGGCGAGTCAAACGCTACTGCTGCCGCACCATTCCGAGCTACTGAACGACAAGGACCACACCTTCGTCTAGCAGGTCGTTGGAAAAGTTCGTAGCGACCGCATTCATGCGGTTTATTCGCGACGAAACCCGATGAATCGGGTTGCTACAAACAGTTATTCAATGAGCCACTAGACCGTGTGCTGCGCGATTTTAATTTTGCGTGTCTACATCTCGGGCGACTTTTCGTTATTTGGTTTTAGCGTGAGTTGCTCGGGGACGTGATCAATCACCTGCTTTGCCGAAGTTGCCTCGGTCAGTGACGACGGATCGATGTCTTGCAACTCAAAAGTCTTCTCCAATTGCATGTCCCTTTCGACGAAGTCAAGTAAGTCCTCACCCAAGTCTGACACGGAATCCTCATCGTTAATCGCTTCCCGTGTAATTTCCAGCATCTCGGCAACGATCTGCTTGACACTTTGATCTATGTTTTCTGGTATCACTCATGTCCTAAAACGAATTAAATTGACCTGGAAACTCTCACACCGTGCTCGCGAATGCTCCCGCGCGCTGTCCGCAACCGAACTCTTAATGAGGCGCGAGGATTTTCTCCGTAACTAACCCTTTGTTCATGGAAATATGTCATCCTTGAGGTGAAGTCGAAGAACTTGAAACCCGCAGCTCAACGGCTACATAAGGTTGACGATTTATCACGTGGACACCTTGACCGCTCAGATAACAATGGCTATGGTGAAGTTCTTGCAAATTTCTTCTGCCACCGGTGTGATGACTATGCGAATCATCAACCTATTCAGCATTTCTCTTCTACTTGGCCCGCACCAACGTGGAAGGCCTTAGGTTGCATTGACGAATACTGGAATCGCTAATAAACCCTGAGTCCTTCAACAAGGCCTCAGGGTTTTTTTGTTTGGTCCAGATATGGCCGGTCTGAATTTGGATAAAATCGATGTCTACTGAAAAAATTACAATCTTCGACACAACACTGCGTGACGGGGAACAATCGCCCGGCTGCAGTATGAACACGTCCGAGAAACTGGAAGTTGCCCATGCGCTGGTAGAATTGGGCGTCGATGTGATTGAAGCTGGTTTCCCAATCGCTTCGCCTGGCGACTTTGAAGCCGTTCAACAAATCGCTCGGCAGTTCGGCGATCGCAGCACGATTTGTGGCTTGGCACGTTGTCGCAAGGAAGACATCGATCGGGCCTGGGAAGCTCTAAGAGATGCCGCACAGGTTCGCATTCACGTCTTCCTGGCGACCAGCTCGATCCATCGAAAATTTAAGCTGAGAATGGACAAAGCTCAGATCGTCCAAGCGGCGATCGACATGGTCCAACGAGCTGTCGACAAATTTCAGGGCCGTGATATGGTCGACGTCGAATTCTCGCCCGAAGACGCCGCTCGGACCGAATTGGATTTCCTATGCGAAGTCACCGAGAAAACAATTGACGCAGGAGCCACGACCATCAATATTCCTGACACAGTCGGCTATGCGACTCCGACGCAGTTCGGAAACCTGATTGCTAACTTAAAAATGCGCGTGCCGAATATCCAACAGGCCGTGATCAGTACACACTGCCATAATGATTTGGGACTGGCTGTTGCAAACAGCCTATCCGCAGTCGAAAAGGGAGCTCGTCAAATTGAGTGTACCATCAACGGTCTCGGCGAGCGGGCCGGGAATGCGTCGTTGGAAGAAGTTGTCATGGCCGTCAAGACGCGAAGCGACTACTACGGCTGCCACACGAACATCAACAGCAAGAAGCTGTTTCCAACCAGCCGCCTGGTGTCAAACATTACTGGTATGAAAGTACAGCGGAACAAAGCAATTGTCGGCCAAAACGCGTTTGCTCACGAGGCTGGCATTCACCAACACGGCATGTTGCAAGAGAGGACCACTTACGAAATCATGCAGCCCGAGGATGTCGGCTTCGTCGGCACCAACCTGGTAATGGGAAAACATAGTGGTCGGCATGCATTTCGTGATCGCATCCAGTTACTAGGTTACTCCTTGGACAAAAATATGTTTCAGAAAATATTCGACGATTTCATTGCTCTGGCGGACAAAAAGAAAGAGATTTACGATTCCGACATCGCCGCACTGATTGACAATCGGATCGAGGACACGCCGGATCACTGGAAACTGGTCAACTTTCACACGTCGGCGGGAACGGGAACAATTCCCACCGCCACCGTGCAACTGAAGTGTAACGGCGAAGACGTTCGGCAAGATGCGGCCACCGGCGACGGTCCCATCGACGCGGTCTTTCGAACTTTGGAAAGAATTACGGGTGTGACCGCGCGACTACAAGATTACGAAGTCCGCAGCGTCTCCAGTGGAAAGGACGCTCTGGGCGAAGTGCTCGTCGAGATTGCCGTCGCCAACCATACCTATCACGGAAAGGGCGTCAGCACAGACATCATTGAAGCCAGCGCCCACGCCTACTTGAAGGCACTGAACAAATCGATCGCCGATTCCGCACCCTCGCCACAAAAGGTAGCAGCCGGCGTCTAGAACTACAGTCGTGTCTCTCCGTAACCCGATGGCTAATCATGAATGAGCGTACTACAAATTAAGCGCATACGACGTTTAGTACACGAAGCGTATCGTGAATGCGCTACGGCGCTGGACGTCTTGACCAGAAAAACAGGTCATGTCTTTGCGAACGCGAGTGTTTGCCCTCCCCATTTGTGCAGCCGTCATTCTGATGTTGATGGCGTACAAGTACAGCCAGACGTATCCTGATCGAACCGCTGCCTTCCACTCCGGTCTCACAATATTGCCGAAACGGTTAATTGATTTTGGGTTGTACGATTCCAACAACAGGCTGGTCAGGTTTCAGCGGTATATTGGACGCCACAAAATCATCGTGGTTTTCTATGACGGCCAAGCGGGTGCGGACAAGGACGAAACATTGTTGAGGTTAGGTCGGGAATACGATCAGATTCAAGCAACAGACACCATTGTGTTGGGTATCAGCACGGCAATCCCTCAGGAAAATCGCCAAGCAAGACAGCGACAATATGAGCGAGTGGAGAAGCAGTATCAGCCATTTCCGTTTCCTCTGCTGTCCGACGTTTCCCGCGATCCACAAACGCCGCCGTTTGCCGTCCATCAACGTTGGGGCCGCTTCGACGAAACCGCAGGGAAAGCGCTA
>CAUZSN010000090.1:0-11386 GCA_963582345.1 Planctomycetota bacterium | reverse complement strand
TCTGGTCTTACGGGAGGCAGACAGACAAGAGAGTCATAGATGACAGAACGATAATCGTGTTGAGTCAACGGAGGCATCAGGCGAGTGGTCTGACGCCTCAGCTAGTCAAATCCCACTTCCGTGCGACCCTGGGCGTTACAATCAGTCGGTCGAAGCAGTCACTGTTTCCGCTCGCGGGACTTGACCTGTTATGTATGTCCAGAGCAGGTCGGTATGCCACTTTGGTCTATGAGTTTGGCGAACAACTGGGATTGGAGAACAACCTATGGAAATATACGGGTCATCAATCTGGTCAAATGTTCACGCAATATAACCAAGAAAGGCATTCGATCGAAGTGTTGCATGAGCACTAACAGTTGATTCAATTTTGAGGAGCCCGAAATGGTTCGTCAGACTCGCATTCTTGATTCAAACGAATTCAGTCGTCCGGTTCGGCAGTTTTGCGCATATAGATTGCTAAGTTCATTTCGAGCTTCATTAACCGTTGCCACGTCGGCCAATCGATGCACATCATTTGCGATCCGTCTTTCTGTTGCTCTTCGCATGCGCATTCAAGTACGGACCGAATCTGGTTGTGTAAGTAGGCCAGGATGTCGGACACCTGAGCTTTTTGAAGCGGTCGAAGTCCGTCCGGTGGACCAGGTGGTCCGCCTGGGAATAGGGCCTGTAGACCATTGTCGACATCGGTCAGAAAAGCGGACGCAATATCTTCAACGTTCATATCAATCGGTGCATCCAAAGTGCCTTCTGGCGATACCATCGTCTGATTCTTGTTTGCTTCAGTCCGTTGCTGTTCCTGATTCATCTGTTGCACTCGCCACGAGATTTCATCGTGACTGCCATACAACAGCAAACAGCGTCCAATTGACACTTGGTCGCCGATCTGTAACACGCGCATTTGCACCGGGTGACCGTTGACCCGCGTCCCATTCGTGCTAATCAAGTCCGTTAGGATCACACGATCGCCATCTTCTTGAATCTTCGTGTGGAATCGGCTGACGCGTTCATCGTTAAGCTGGATCGCGTTATCTTCCTCGCGTCCGATTGTCAGTGGCGTCGGCAAGGCAGCGTAAACTCGCCCGCGTTCAAGACCCTCCAACACTTGAAATGTTACTAGAGCCATTGGACTCTCACCATTTCAGCTCGACCGCAAATTGCGTTGGAACATTAGCAGTTGGGCAATTCATGTTCGGCAACTATAACGTCGATTTTCGAACTGGTTCTGTAAATGCCGTTTCTGCCTGGACGGACTCGGCTTTCATATTGGAGAAAAAGTCAACCAATCGGCCATCGTATTCGTCAGGGTCGATTGGACGCGCTTTATTGTGCTTCGCTCCAGGGACGAACCACACACTAATGGGCTCGCCACCAATTCTTTGCCGCAAATCTTCCGTAATTTTTGGAAGGACGTATGTGTCGCGTTGGCCGGATATCAAAATCACCGGCTTGTTTCGCAGTCGAGGCAGCCACCGTTCCAGATTTGTGTAACGGCAACCATTTCGGATTTGACTTGCCCAGCGGACCAAACTTAGCGTCAGTACGATATGCCATTTAGGAACCCAATTGGCTACTCTGTCGGAGTACAGCAATTTGGCCCAACGAGTTGTGTAGTGTGCTTCCATCATACTATATGTTGAGTACGCGCCTTCGCACGCTACTCGCTGTATGTCGTTAGTACATGCGGAGGCCGCAAGCGCAGCCCCGCCACCTCGGCTGATTCCAAAAAGTCCGACAGGCAACCATCGCAAGTCCTCGCGTTGTTGGACAAACGCTAGTGCTGCCAGAACGTCACTAATCTCGTATTGCGTCAACCAGTGGCGTGGCTGGTAGTGTGCCATTCCGTCGCTTTCTCCTTGATTGCGGAAATCGAAGGCCAGAATATCGAAACCCGCATCCCAAAGTCCTTTGCAATACGAAAGGGCTGACCAATGACTCCCACAGAATGCGTGACAAAAAATGATCAAACCGAGTGCGGGATGGTCGTCATGTCGATACAAACTTCCTCGAATGGTCAAACCATGTGTTGTCGGAAAACATATTTGTTCGGCATCAACGTCAGATCTGCCATTCTCGCCGTTGAACGGCAGGTGCCGTTCGAACAAGGGAAGAAAGAAACGCACTAGCCATAGCTGGAACACAAGTTCCGCAAGAAAAATCAGACCTACTATGGCAGCGATCAGCATCCAATTCCAACCCACAATTCTCTCCAACGATGCTTATTTTACGAGGGGAGTGGTCATTCCCAGCCTCCTCAGATTTACTCCGTAAACTCCGAGAAGATCAATGAAATGTTCTGTCCACCGAATCCGAAACTATTGGATAAAGTACGCTGAACCGGTACCTCGCGTGCTTCGTTCGGCACGTAATCCAGATCGCAGTCCGGATCGCGTGTCTCGTAATTGATGGTCGGTGGCAGCACATTGTCTCTTAACGCCAACAGACACGTAATCGCTTCAACGCTTCCGGCGGCCGCGATTAAATGCCCCATCATGCTCTTTACGCTTGAAATTGGAGTCTTACGGGAGTCTTCGCCCAATGCTTGCTTGATGGCCATTGTTTCGACCTTGTCATTAACCACCGTGCTAGTCCCGTGTGCATTAATGTAGTCGATATCTTCAGTGCCCAGTGCGGCGTCGCGAATGGCCATGTCGATGCACGCGGATGCGCCGCGTCCATCTGGATGAATGTCAGTGACACGATAGGCGTCGGCGGTAGAACCGTACCCAATGATTTCCCCATAGATTTTGGCGCCCCGTGTTTTGGCGTGTTCGAGTTCCTCTAGGATGAGCATCCCGGCGCCTTCGCCCAGCACAAATCCGTCACGATTGCGATCGAACGGACGAGACGCTTTGATTGGCTCATCATTATGCGTTGAAAGCGCAGTCAGCAGATTGAATCCAGTGACGCCGAACGGGTGAATCATGCTGTGCGCACCACCTGAAAGCATCGCGTCGGCGTCGCCGCGACGAATGATTTCCGTCGCTTCTCCAATTGCCTGACTGGATGCCGCACAAGCGGTTAGACAATTCAGATTTGGCCCCTGCGCATCAAACAAACTTGCCAAATGCCCCGCAGCTCTGTTCGGCTCCTGTTCGAGTTCCGTCTGTGCGTGCAGATGTTCCAGTCCGACTCGTGTGAATATTTCGAGGTCGAGCTCACCGTCTCGCTGAGATTCGGTGATGATCTTCATAAACATCATGAAGTCCTGCGCTCCCTCGCCGGCGCCCAAGTACACGCCCAATCGTTCCGGATCGAACTCACGGTCCAGAAGTCCAGAATTCGTCATCGCTTGAGTCGCAGCGCCGATAGCAAAATGAACGTTTCGACCTGAATACTCGAACCGCTGCGGATCGTCAACATACTGACTTAGATCGAAATCTTTGACCTCGGCAGCAAAACGAGTTGGAAAGTTCGACGCGTCAAAATGCGTGATGTTATCGATGCCGCTGCGGCCTTCGCACAAAGACTCCCACATTGCATCGACAGACTGACCGATCGGAGTGATGCAGCCGATTCCGGTAACAACGACTCGGCGTCTCATGAACACTGTCTTTCTGAAAAAAACCAGCCTCGAACCGTCTTCTACGATTCTACACTAGCCGATTGGCAAGCCAAACTCGGTGGACTGATTCGCAGGCCAATCGACAGATTTTGTCGCTGGCCGATATCCGATTAATGTAGCAGTTTCAGTGGGGAAAAGAGAAGTGACGCGGCTGCTATTCTCGAGGAGATCGTGATATCGAATCTGGTATTGAGACCCGGTGTATCTGGAAAGAGGGTGTTCGGGAAGGTAGTGCCACGGGCGGCTTGTCCGCCCGTATTTGAACGTCGTTTCAAACCAGCACCGGCGGGCTAGTCGGCAGCAGTATCCGAAACACTGCATTCATAGAGCTTGACTTTCCGGGCACTTTCATTGGGAAAAAACCAGCACCGATGCTCGAAACGGCATCATTACTCTTCGGGCACGTAACCTATTTGTCGTTCGCCATCGAACCATCGCCCGCACGACCAGTGTCCAGGATACTCAGCAGATTTGTCGAAAAGACAAAGTTCTTTTGGTCAATCTTTTCAAAGTGTGGGCTACTGCTCTTGAGATGTACGAACATGATTTCGGCTTCTGCTATCAATCGGTTACCGACGTGTGCCATGCACTTGACGGAGCCACCCTCGTCGCGTGACTCCAGCAGTGTGGCCGTATAGACAATCGTGTCCCCCGGATATGTCCAACTATGAAAAGAGATCTTCGGCACTTTCGCCAGAATCACATTATGGCGAAAGTCGTTCTTTTCGCCGAGAAGAATTCCACCGGTCTGAGCCATTCCTTCCAGCATCAACGAGCCAGGCATGACTGGGAAACCAGGAAAGTGGTCGTGCAGGTAATCTTCCGCCAAGGTTACGTTTTTCACGGCCTTGGCGTACTTTCCACTTTCGAATTCGATGAAACAGTCAATCCAGAACCATCGCATTGCAACATCCGACTGGGTTCAAGTCGCATTCGCCAATTTGGCTTCGACGAAGTTGACGATCATTTGCACGGTAAACAGATCCTGGATGTTCTCGACTTTCGGATCCTGGATTAGTCTATCGAATCCCGCATAAGGCAATTGTTTCCGCAGTTCCGCAATACCCTGTTGGGTGACCATACCGTCGCTGGCGAATGAAGGATCGGCTGACGCCAGGTTTTCCGGAAACAATTCGCCGCGTGGAATTTTTATGCCAAAGGTTTTTTCCAGGCGGAAAACGATATCTAGAAAGTCGATTGATTCAGCGCCCAAATCTCCGATCAACGTCGCTGCGTGAGTGACTTCGTCATCGTCCACACCCAAAGCGTCAACTAGCGTCTCACGAACTTTTTCGTAGATCTCGTCAGTTGTTGGCATCGCTATTTCTCCCGACAATCACAAGGCCAACCAGCTGGCGAGCAGTTGACCGGATTCACAGATTTTGAACTTTCGGTATTTGGTATCACATTCCGCCCAACGACAGTCCGCCATCGACTGTCAATACGTGACCGGTGATGTATGACGCTTCATCACAGACCAAGAATGTTACAGCGTTGGCGACGTCCTCAGGCTGGCCCAGTCGGCGAACAGGGATTCGCTTCTTAATTTCCGATTCCGCCGCGTTTCGAACGGCCAGGGTCATATCGGTTTCGACAAAACCAGGCGCCACTGCGTTGACAGTGATTCCACGGCGTGCCAATTCAGCTGCCAGACACCGCGTGAAACCCTCAATCCCGCCTTTGCTAGCCGCGTAGTTCGACTGACCAGAGTTTCCGAATTGAGCAGCCACACTGGACATGTTTACAATACGACCGGCCCGAGCGGACATCATCGGACGCGTGACGGCATGGCAAAAATTGTAGACGCTATTCAGGTTTGTCGCGATCACCTTTTGCCACTGCTCGAAACTCATTGTCGCCAGCAATCCATCGTGAATAATGCCGACGTTGTTCACCAGAATGTCGATTTTCTCCCACTTTTCCAATACTTTTTGAACGACCTGATCGGCTTCGTCCGATTGGCTGGCGTCGCACTTCAACGACCAGGCTTCCCTTTGATCGTGCTTCAGGTCGGCGACAAGTTTTTCCGCGGCTTCGTCATTGGATTGATAAACGAACGCGACTTTGGCGCCCTCACGCGCCAAAGCCCAAACGATCGCCTTGCCGATTCCGCGGCTACCTCCCGTGACCAGCGCGACTTTCTCAGCCAACTTCATGAGTCGGAAGTCCTGAATTTAGTTGGTGACCAGAGTTGATCGAACAATTCGCGCATCTTGGCAATTGTGCGCCGGTCCGATGCCGTCAGTTCTTGATTCGTGTCACTCTGATTAAAACCTTGCAAAGTCAATCGGGCGTTGACGGCCGAGGCACCGTCGACCTTTCCAACGCCCTTCAGTACGCATTTTGCATCCTGCCACTTTTGAATCGTCGCGGTGATAGCAAGGGTCTGTCCGGGTTCAACAAAAGTATTGAAGCGTATGGCACGGGCGTCCTTCAGCAGGATTGTACTGTATCGAAAGTTGTCGGTGTATCGCATCAGCCAGGCACTTGCCTGGACCAGCGATTCCAGCATCAGTACACCCGGCATGACCGGGAAACCAGGGAAATGATCGACAAGGTATTCTTCGGAAAATGACAAAGTCTTGATCGCTGTGATTGATCTTCCCGCTTCGAGTGCAATGACCTTGTCCACTAACGAAAACCGCATGTATTCACCAGCTACAGATGAGGATCCAGTTTTTCCAAGAGCGAACCAGTATAGTGGTCGCTTTGCCGATACTCAAGCACTCCATTTCGCACGAATCAGGACATCGTACTCGTAATTTCGGAAGCATAATGAGACATGGCACGATTTCCGGAATCGAATCCCGCGAAGAGAATGACATATCGCAAGGCTACACCGTTTGAATTCCTAACGTATACCGTTCCAGTTTTGGCTTAGACTTGCTTTGAGATGCGATTTAAAAGTCGCTGAGTGGTGTGGTTAGCTCGTGTTGAGTCTAAACTCTATAGTTCATAGAAGAGCCCCATTTTTCTTATGACAATTTCAATGCACGAAGTTGAGACATCCGAAATATTGAATTCTTCGAGTGTTGCTGCAGTTACCCTGTCGGGCCGCAGTAACATTGCCTGTTGGCTAGCTCAATAAGTTGGATTGGTTCCAGGATACGCCCTATATCACTTCTGCGGTTACAGCCGCCTGTCGAAAAAAAATGATTAGTCTGTTGACGTCGGCGCTATCGAAACTCGACAGCACCGTCCAATTGGAAGGCGATAGGCTTTCTTCGAACGATTCGCAAGCTTTGCAGATGCAGGTAGAAGTCTCGTTTTAACAGGCCACCAACCAAAGTAGGTGAAACTAGTCAGTGGCCTCACGAACGGCGAGCGTTTTCTGGTCGAGATAGCGTCTGTACTGTGCTAGTGCATTGAGTTCCAGTCGATTCGACTAACGGCCACGTAGCTAGTCAATTCACAACGTGCCGAGTGGCTATTGCACGCTGCCGGTTTACGCGGAGATCTGGATGACATCAGCATGAACGGTATCGCATTTTTCGTGCCCGATGCAATCGGCGTCGACGAGTTCGTTTTATTGCGAATCTGCAATCATGCGTTCGACATCCGAATCGATATCTCCGGTTAGGTGATTCGATGCATGTCGGATGAGAGCGGACACTAGAAAATTGTTTGTCGGTTCGACAGAAATCTGACCTGCGAACAAGTGCATCATTTGGATTAACAACTATTTCAGTCAAGGGTCGTGTAGCGAGTCCTTTGCATACTCGGTTCAATCGTTGCGACTTCTTCTCAGCGCGAGTTCCAGACAACCGCAGCACTCATCCGAATGACTAGCGTCGAGGGGCTTGCGTTGCTACGAAGTCTGACTTGTATCGATGCTCAACTGCTGATGACTCGAATTACATATTTCCACTAAGATACCACGCTTGTTGTGTTTGGACCAAATTGGCAAAGGAAATGGAGTCCGTGGGATGCGAACCAGAGCAGTCAAAGGTTTTTGCGGGTGTATTGTCTTTCTATTTCTGGTACAGGTTTCTCGAACTGCCGAAGTGCCTTCCGTGAATTTGGCGCTCCAATTTTTGCCCGTACAGAAAGACGTCGAGTACGAATCGCCAGCCGTCGAACAGGAAGCGAAATGTCGGCTGAAGGTCGAACGGAGTGGCAAATCGTCGGGCTGGGTCGTCATTGGTCCTGCCGGGCAGATTCTGCGTCGTTATGTTGACACAAATGGCGATAACGTAGTTGATCAATGGCGATACTACAGCCAAGGGCTTGAGATCTACCGCGACATTGATAGTGACTTCAACAAGAAGGTAGATCAGTCACGTTGGTTGAATACAGGTGGGTCACGATGGGGATTGGATACAAACGAAGATGGACGGATTGACGCATGGAAGGTCTTGTCGGCAGAAGAAGCGACGCAACTTGCTGTGCGTTCATTGGTGGTTGGTGACCATCAGATGTTGCAGGTCTTACTGATTAACCAAAGCGATGTCCGTAAGCTGGGCATCGATGCGACCTATTCCCAAAAGCTGTTAGCTGCTGTTAGTAATTCGGCAGACAAATTGCGCACTGTTATCGCCCGATCGCGGATCATTACCCCGAAGACAAAATGGATGCGATTCGATAGCTTGATGCCGAACGTCATCCCCGCGGACAACGGCAAGGCGACTAGTGACCTGACAGTTTACGAGAACGTTATGGCGATTGTTGAAACGAGCGGCGAACAAGGACTGATCCAGATCGGTGAAATGGTTCGCGTGGGTGTGGTCTGGAAGCTGACTCAGATTCCACGGCCGTTGAAGGGAAATTCCATAGTGGTGGAAAGTGGCCTGTTGATGCAGCCGATAATCGCTAAACCGACGTTACCGATAAACGCCGGCATAGTATCGCCCGAAGCGCAACGATTATTGGAACAATTGCAGACACTGGACCGGAACAGTCCCGGCCCGACCACTAGTCGTGTGGACTTGGCACGCTACACGTCACAACGGTCTGAACTGTTGAAAAAATTGATTACGATCTCAAAGACTGACGAGGAACGCTATCAATGGACCCGTCAGATGGTCGACGGTTTAGTCTCGGCCGTTCAATCGGGCGGATATTTGGAAGGGCTGGAAAGACTGAAATCAATTGAAGTTCAGGTCCGACGTGCGTCGCCACGTTCACCACTGGTTGCCTATGTGTCTTACCGGCGACTGCTGGCGGAGTACAATCTTGAAATTCAAACTGCCGACGTCGGCAAGCATCAAAAGGTACAACAGCAGTGGCTGCAGGGTCTGGAAGAATTCGTCAAAAGCTTTCCGGCGGGCGAGGATATTCCAGACGCGCTTTTTCAGCTTGCCACCAACGAAGAATTTCGTAGCAACAACCGGACTGCGCGGCATTGGTACGGACAACTGACTAGCCGACACTCCGATACGTCTGCCGGTCTGCAAGCCATCGGCGCTTTAAGGCGGTTGGATCTAAAGGGGCAGCTTATAACATTGTCCGGACCGGGATTGAATGGCGAAATGATTGACATCCACCGGCTCCGCGGGCGCGTTGTCCTTGTGTGTTTTTGGGCAACTTGGTGCAAACCATGCACAGAGGATATACCGCAACTTCGTGCCCTGTACGAGCAGTATTATGACCGTGGATTTGAAATTATTGGTGTTAATTTGGATGCCACCATCGACCCGATTCGTCCGTACCTATCACGGCATCGAGTCCGTTGGCCCCAGATTTACCAGCCCGGCGGTTTGGCCAGTCCCCTTGCCCAAACGTTTGGCATTATCTCGTTACCAACGATGTTCTTGACTGCCCCCGATGGAAAAGTGATTAGTCACAACACATCGGTCGTTGACCTGAAGACTCGACTGCCGGAACAACTCAAAAAGTAGCGATGTCTCTGAAGCTCACCGGTAGGATCGACGCACTGCGCTGAAAGTTGTCGGCGATTACCCCTTGTGCTTACGGTGGTTCGCATTGTCCATCGTTAATTCCGTCAGGTTTTAGCACTGCCGCTTCTTCAACCAGTTTTAACGCGGAGCGCAGCAGTTCTTCGGCACGCGACTGCGGAGTCGATTCGCCGGCATCGGAATCATTGGTCACGCTCTTCAACTGACCCAACGATGTTGAAAGTAAAAATGCAGCACCCGCCAGCAATTCGGGCGAACAGTGAGGGGTAACGTTCAACGCATCGTCTTTCGGCGGATTGTCTTGGTCGGATGAGCTGCTGGATTCCGGCTTGGCGATTGTGGCAAATTGATCACGCGGTTCGGACTGAGGTTGTGCGAACTGGTTCAGCTCCTCATTGATCTGTTTATCGATCCGTCGTCTCTTGGATTCGTTGATTAACGACTGGTCGTCTTTTTCACGCTCGACAAACGAGCTCTTGGCGTTCCCTGTAATGATGGTCTGTAGAGTTTGGTATGACTTGTTGTCTCGCAACCGGTTGAAGAACTTCGCGAGCCGTTTAAAGTTGGCATTAAACAATCGCGGCAGCGCTACCGGAAGAATCATGAATCGCTTTTGAGTTTGATAGGGCATGTCCGTTTGCTCTTCGATGACATGGGCCAACATGGCGGCCGTGCGCGCCAGTAAGAAGAGTCCGGTTCCATGCTCGGGACGGAAACCCAACGTCAGCAAGATCGCGCCGGTAATTCCATCGACATTCGGCGCCACACCTTTTTTCTCGGAAGCACAGCGGACCACTCCGTCGTAGACGTCCAAATAGGCACTTTCCGTTTCCTTGTCACATAAGATGCGCCGAATACGGGTCGGGCGGGGATCCTTGCGAAGTAGCGGGTGCCCGTACCCCGGAATCGTCTCGCCGCGATCGATTATCTCAGCGACCCATTGGTGCGCGAACTGTTCGAGCTCTCCAGCTGTGCGCGGAGTCTCACCGAATTGCTTATGAAAAGTCTCGAGTATTTGCGAATACAGTGACATCGCCTGTTCGACCGCACCAACGTGATACGGCCCACTGGCCAAATAGCCGGCAGCCAATGCTTGCGCTGTCGAAACGCCGGTGCCGGCGACCAACCGAGGCACCAGTGTGGTAGGTGGCAGCAGGCCGAAACCGCCATGAAATGCGACCAATACAATGTCGAACAACTCTCGTTGCTCGTCGCTTGGCAAAGAGCCTGTCAGAATATGAAACAAGGCGTCCGTATACGTTACACGCCCCAAAAGGTCGTTCAGATTTTCGGAACGCACGAACAATTGTTCGGCATTCAGAAAGACGCCATCGATGTCCGTACCGAGGTAAAACGGAGGTCTGTGGCTACCCACTTTTGTTCCCCACGCAATTCATTTCCCGTTACATAATGCGTGATATTATCGAAGTCGGAGGTTGACTTGGTTCATCGTTTGATTGCGGTCGTTCCACCCAATGCAGTACATGTGGTTTGCAGTCGATTTTCAAAAATCAAGTAGACTCGGTTTGCTGTGAAACATCAACAGCCCGGAATACAAGCCCATCCGTCAACTTCTTATTGATCTGGTTAATCTGAGAGTTCGTATGCAATTCTAAGCGACGAGCGAACTGTCCACATTGCGATACTTCTGGTACGCCGTGTAATCGTAGTGATGACAGTTGATTTGAGGTTTGCCTCTATTTTGTAGAGCCGTATGACTCTGATTGATGGACCATAATATAGTTAGGTTATTGATGGCCTATAAGACGGAAATTCTGGTATTCGCGCGGATTTGGCTCTGAACTTGTGGAATAATTCCTGCCAAGCGTAGACGCTTTGTAAACCGAGAAACTGAAACAAAGTTTAAAAAATCAGAACCATCTGACCGATGACAGCACTGCGTATTCGGGTTCCCATATGGGCATATGAAGCGGAACAACTCAAGATACGGCGAAATCTTACGGTGTCC
>CAUZSN010000089.1:0-11780 GCA_963582345.1 Planctomycetota bacterium | reverse complement strand
AAAGGCCTTCGGCTGTTTGGCCATCGCCTCAGACAGTGTGCTGCCCGATTCGATGTCGTCGATGACGCCGATCAGCGCATTCTTTAAAGGTCCCGGCGGTGACTGACCCTCTAGAATCCGCAAGCTTCTTAGGATCGGCAAGCCGGCGTCCTGCAGCGTCGACAACTGACGAGTGAAAGCACATAAATGTTTACTACGGACGCCTCCGATTACAAACGTGGTCTTCTTTTTCCGTGAGATGACCTTTGTTTTGTCGACCTTTTTCTTCTGACGCCCTCTTTCGGAGATTTTTGTGACATAGAAGCCTTGCTCCCTGATCATCGTCTGGGCTTCTGATTCCGAAGGGGCATCGATCGTGTCCTGTACCTCGGACCCCGCACTGTCGAACGCCTCGTACTGGTAAACTGGCATTAGTCGACTCCCCACAACTGTTTGCGTGGCATCCCAAAAGTTTAGTCCACGTCTTCGATCACGGTTTCGCGAACCACTTCGTCGATAGTCGTCACTCCGTCAAAGATCAACTTCAATCCGGCTTCCCGCAACGTCGTCATACCTTGATGGCGACCTAGGTTCCGTATTTCGTCAGTCGACGCGTTGCTCGTAATCAGATCACGCAATTCGTCGGTAACTTGCATCAATTCGAACAGTCCAACGCGCCCCTTATAACCACCGTTGTTGCACCGAGCACAACCTTTTCCGTAATAGAACTTATACTGCCTCGCCTTTTCGATCGGCAACTGTAGTTCCATCAACAATTCGTCGCTCGGTTCAAATTCGGTTCGACAATCCACGCAAATCCGGCGTACGAGTCGCTGAGCCAAAATGCCTTCTACGGTAGCCGTAATCAAAAAGGGCGGTATGCCCATGTCTCTAAGCCGCGTGACGGCGGATGGAGCGTCGTTGGTGTGTAACGTGCTAAACACCAAATGGCCGGTCAACGCGCTTTGAACAGCAATCTCGGCCGTCTCGTAATCGCGAATTTCTCCGACAAGGATCTTGTCCGGATCGTGGCGCAATATGGCCCGCAGCACGTTGGCAAACGTCACATCGATATTCGGGTTGACGGGGACTTGCAGCAACCCGTCAATGTCATACTCGATCGGATCTTCCGTCGTGATGATCTTCGTCTCGACGTCATTCAGTTCATTCAAAGCCGAATACAAAGTCGTAGTCTTACCGCTGCCCGTCGGGCCAGTGACCAGGACAATGCCGTGCGGTGTGCCAATCATATCTCGAAATCGCGACAGCGTATTTCCGTCCATCCCAACTTTGTTCAAGTCCAATTGGACCACTGACCGGTCCAACACGCGCATGACAACCGACTCGCCAAACATGGTCGGCAAAATGCTGATACGCAAATCGACTGAGTTTCCACCCACGTTCAACTCAATCCGGCCGTCCTGAGGCAAACGGCGTTCCGCAATATCCAAGTCAGCCATGACCTTGACGCGGGTCGTGATCG
Source organism: Planctomycetota bacterium (assembly GCA_963582345.1). Classification (GTDB taxonomy): domain Bacteria; phylum Planctomycetota; class Planctomycetia; order Planctomycetales; family Planctomycetaceae; genus CAUZSN01. Next base: position 10,318 of record CAUZSN010000089.1, on the reverse strand, counting down.
CATTGGACAAATGCCGTGGAGGTGGAACCATCTCGTACAAAATGCCGTCCGACCGGACACGGATCTTGAATTCATCTTCAAATGGCTCGAAATGAATATCGCTGGCTTGGTCCTTGATTGCCAACAACAGCACCATGTTCACTAGTTTGCGAATCGGGGCAGAATTGACCAGTTCCTCTTCTGATCCAATGTCGATGGTGCCCTCATCTAAATCGTCGGTACGGCGATCGGATTGCAATCCGCCGATGACCTCTTCGATGCTTTCTTCTTTCTCGGCGTAGTGACGATTGATTGCTTGTTCGACATCGCGCGGATTTGAGATCGCACCGCGAACATCGTAACCCAGAAAATTTCGCAAATCATCTAAAGCGGCCACGTTCTGCGGATCGGCCATAGCGACCGTCAACACGTCGTTCTTGATCGAGATAGGCACGATCTTGTAGATTTCGGCCATTGTCTCGGGGACCAACTCTAACGCCTTCGGCGGAATATTGGTTTCCGCCAAGTTGACGACCGGCATGCCCCATTGTTCGGCCAATGCCTCGGTGATCTGGGCTTCGGAAACAAAATTCAATCGAAGCGCTACCTGGCCAATGAGTTCACCAGGACTCTGCTTCTGCGCTTCCAAAACGTCCCAGAGCTGGTCTTCACTCAAATGGCCGAGGTCGACCAAGATTTGTCCTAACCGTCTTTGTGCCATATTGCCAAATCCCAAAATCTTACTACACCGCGAGGAACCAGCACGTCGTTGTTACGTCAAACTCACCAAAAAGCAGCCGTTGTGGCGATGAGTCAGTTCCCGTTTTTACTTTTTGCTAAGTATTCAATTATTCGTCTTCATCCTGGTCGTCGTCCAGTAATCCCTTCTTTGCCATGGCGATCTTGGCGCGTAGTTCCCCGGGGTGGTTCGCGCGTGAGACGACTTCTCGCTCCTCGCTTAAGCCTTTCTTCCACAATTTGAACAGATTATCGTCCAGCAATTGCATGCCATACTTTTTCCCCGTCTGAATGGAAGAAGTGATCCGAAACGTCTTCCCTTCACGGATTAAGTTCGCAATAGCTGGGGTGACCACTAGTAATTCGAAGGCGGCGACCAGGCCTTTCGGAATCCGCGGCAGCAGTGCCTGTGATAAGACACCCATCATAGCAGTTGAAAGCTGCGTGCGAATTTGTTCCTGTTGATTCGGCGGAAACACGTCGATAATTCGATCCACCGTGCCCTGTGCTCCCGTCGTGTGCAATGTTCCAAAAACGATGTGTCCGGTTTCGGCTGCGGTAATGGCAGCTTCGATCGTTTCCAGGTCGCGCATCTCGCCGACCATCAACACGTCGGGGTCCATCCGCAGCGCTCGTCGCAATGCCTCGCCAAAACTGGGAACGTCAATGCCAATCTCGCGCTGATTGATCGTACACTTGCGATGCTCGTGGTAATACTCGATCGGATCCTCCATCGTAATGATGTGGTGATCCATTTCATCGTTCATCCAATTTACCATACTAGCCAGAGTCGTCGTTTTTCCACTTCCGGTCGGTCCGGTGACTAAAAACAAGCCACGTGGCCGGTGCAGCATTTCCTTAATTGTTTCGCTGGGCAAACCCAATTGTTCGAACGTCAGAAACTCACTCGGAATCCGACGCAAAACCATAGAAACCTTCGCCTTCTGCTTGAAGATGGACACGCGAAACCGACCCGAATCTCCAAAGGCAAATCCGAAGTCCGTGGTCCCAACCTCCTGTAGCTCTTGCTGGTTGCGCTCCGGCGCAATGCTCTTCATCAAAGCGACCGTGTCTTCCGGTTCCAAAACCTTGGTATCCAAGCGAATCATTCGACCATCACGACGGACCACCGGAGGTTGGCCACAAGAAATATGTAAATCTGTCAAACCCTCTTTAACGACAGTTTCCAGTAGTTTGTCGATTTGAAGTGTTGCCATACTGAACGTGCTCCCAAATTCGGTTATACTTCGCCGGCTTTCTGTAGCCTGTAGACTTCCATCAAAGTTATTTCTCCTCTCAACGCCTTATCTGTCGCATCGTCCACCAAAGTTCTCATTCCCAAAAGTCTCGCTTGCCGTCGCAGATTCTGTGCAGGTTCTCGATTAAACGTCATCTCGCGTAATGTGGGGTTCATGGACATCATTTCGAAAACAGCCGTCCGTCCCCGGTAGCCGGTGTGCTGACAGTGACTGCATCCTCGGCCACGCATAAATGTCGCTTCATCCAACTGAGCCTGGGTGATATCAAGACCTCGTAATTCGCCTGAATCGGGCGTATACGGTTCTTTGCACTTTGAACAGATGACGCGAGTCAGACGCTGAGCCATGATCGCCATGACGCTGGATGCCACAAGAAACGGCTGAATGCCCATGTCAATCAACCGTGTTATAGAACTGGGCGCATCGTTCGTGTGAAGTGTACTAAAAACCAAGTGTCCAGTTAAAGATGCCTGGATTGCCATTTCGGCCGTCTCCATGTCGCGAATTTCTCCAACGAGAATCACATTTGGAGCCTGTCGCAACATCGACCGAATGATCGCAGCAAAATTTAGGCCAATCGATGCCCTCACTTCAACCTGGTTAATACCGGGCAATACATACTCGACCGGATCTTCTGCCGTGATGATTTTGCGATCCGTTCTATTGAGTTCACCTAGAGCACTATACAGTGTTGTGGTTTTACCGCTCCCGGTTGGGCCAGTCACCAAGAAAATACCATTTGGTCGGCGAATAATGTTCTGGAAACGACGGTATTCGTCTTCGCCGAAGCCCAGACTTCGGATGCCGATCTTGATACTCTCGCGGTCCAAGATCCTCAAAACAATTGCCTGTCCGTGGTTGGTAGGCAGGACGCTAACTCGAAGATCGAAATCTTTTCCGCCAGTCCGCGTCTTGATTCGTCCGTCTTGAGGCCTCCGCTTTTCGGCGATATCCATTTTAGCCATTATTTTAATACGTGATACCATAGCGGCCAACAAACGACGGGGAGCGTTGTCCCGCTCGACCAGCAGGCCGTCAATGCGGTAACGGATGCGGATCCGGTCCTCAAACGGCTCGAGGTGAATATCGCTGGCCCGCATGTTGACCCCCTCACTGATGATTAAATTCACCAATCTGATAATCGGGGCGGATTCATCGTCCTTGCCTCCAGCTTCGGCATCAAGGATATCTGCTTCCGTAAAATCGATGGCCGTTTCAGTGAACTCTTGCAGCATTGAGTCAACCGACTCGGTTTCCGTTTGGCCGTAATACCGGTTAATCGCAATTTGAATATCTTCATTCGGAGCGATGGCCACACTAATTTCGCGGTTCAGAATAAACCGCAGTTTGTCCAGCACCTCGTACTTCATGGGATCACTGATAGCAACTTTCAGTGCATCGCCATCCATTTCCAACGGAATGACGATGTTCTCACGCGCAACTGACTCCGGGACCAATTCGATGACCGACTGAGATATTTCCATGCTGGAAAAATCTACAATGTCGAAACCGAACTGAGTAGCTGTGGCTTTAACGATTGCTGCCGCATCAACATACTCCAGCTTCACCAAAGCCTCTTCCGGACGGACCCCTAAACTCGTGGCCATCTCAACGGCTTCCGCTAATTGGTCAGCGCTAATCAACCCGTCATTGACCAACGTCTGAAGCACATCGCCGGCCATATTCTTCACTCCACCTTTAATTGCCATTATTTTTGAGAATCGCTATGCCGCGGATACATCTACATATGTCGGTACGAGACCTGAACGAGCAACACGGACCGAATCCCTGAGTACGTCTAAAGATACGCCACTTACTTCAATTCTGAATCGCCTGTGATGACCTGTCAAGGATGGAGTTCCGGTGACGCACGACATCTTTTCCTTACTCATGCCGAGTTTGGTCGAACCTGGATGATTCCCATTTGCCCTGATCCGACAACACATTGCACACCTTATTTATTCCGGTCTACGCGAACCATCGGCTTGCGCACAGGGCGACCTTTCATTGGCATTTTGATTAGGATAGAATTGGTGCTGTTCGGGACGCCGGTTGAGACCTTTGTATTGATAGTGCAAGCCGCGCCGATTTGAACTGTGGTGCTATTCAAAGACTTGGGGCGGTAGCTCAGTTGGGAGAGCGCGGCGTTCGCAATGCCGAGGTCGGGGGTTCGAGTCCCCTCCGCTCCATTCCCTGGTTCCGCAAAGTACCGCAGGGAGTCGCAGTCCCCTGCAAAATCGGAGGTTTTTCATGCACTACAAGGTTGGCTTGCGAGTCGGTGCCAGTCATGGCGTGCGTCGGATTTAGCGTCGCTTTGTTATTTAGCTCGACGTCGCCAGACGCTGCCCGCTCGAAGTCAGCATCGGTTACGTCGACATAATGTTGCATGGCAATGGCTTGAGTGTTTCCTAGCCACTTGGCCACGACCGCTAGCGGGAACTGCCGCGCGATATCAGTTTCACAACTTGTACGCATGGAATGCCACAGTCGAGGCCAAGGTTCCAATCCGCATCGACACACAATTTTCTGTAACGTCGTCCTCAGGTTCGTATTGGCTCAGCCTGCCGGGCCTTGCGCTCGCCGCCGATTCCGCGTTGTGGGATAGCGTGACGAACTTGTGATCCCCATTCGTTCCGCGATAGGCTATGGTGACTACTTTTACAGCTAGGTTGTGGCACTCACTCCACTAGCGGTTTCATTTTAGGAGATCGCTGCTATGGCCCCGTATCACCGAAACTATCGCGTTGCGCTAATCCTGTTGCTGGCTGTTTTCTCTGGATGCGGCGGCAATGAATCCCGTGACATTTCTGCGATCGCCCTCACTGAAATAAAAAATGGTGATAATTTCCGCAATCGCGGAGACTTCGACACCGCGAGCTACACCGAAGCCATTCGACTGGATCCGGACAACGCGGTGGCCTACGCCAACCGCGGTGACGTGTACAGAGAAAAAGGTGAATACAACAAGGCAAGAGACGATTACTCCCAAGCCATCCGACTGGATCCAAACAACACGCGGATCTACAAAAATCGCGGCATCGCGTACTTCAAGACAGGCGAATACGACAAAGCAATCGAGGATTACACCCAAGCCATCCGACTGAAGCCAGACAACGTGTGGGCCTACCAAACTCGCGGTTTCGCGTACAGAGAAAAAGGCGAATACGACAAGGCAATCGAGGATTACACCCAAGTCATCCGACTGAAGCCAGACAACGTGTGGGCCTACCAAACTCGCGGTTTCGCGTACAGAGAAAAAGGCGACCTTCAGAAAGCCAAAGCCGACTTCGACAAGGCTAAATCGCTAAGATAGGGCCCTGAGCCTACGAGCTATACTCGCTCCAATCACTAAGTTGTCGTGCTTCCGCGATCACTCCCGCAACAAGAATTCGAATGCAGCACAAAAAGTCAAACGAACGAATTTTGGGATGCAACTTTTCCTTCAGAAGGTTGTTTCGGGACAAGTTGCTAAGAAATTCAGAGTTGCTCAATGACATACCGCAAAATCTTCACCACCTGATCGAGATCTCGGGCGGTGGCGCAAGCCGCAACGTCGATTTCCTTGAGCGGATGGTCCAGCTCGGCGTCGTGCAGCGTGACCAACGGCTTTCCCAACGCGGCAGCAAAACCTGCATCAAATGCTGCGTTCCATTGCCGATACTTAGAGCCGAAACGCACGACTACCACGTCGGCCTTACGAATTAAGGTGCATGTGCGAATCGCGTTGATCCCAGCACCCTTGCGATCCTTCCAGAACGGATCACTCTCTTCGCCCAGGATGTTCACGCCGCAATCATCACTCTCGACGTGATCTGTCACTGGCGTCGTCAGCCTCACCGGCAATGCAGCACGCTCGATTCCTTCTGCGATTTGATGTCGCCAATCCGTGTGAATCTCTCCGGACAGGTAAACACTCCAATTGCGATTATCGAGCATGGTTGTTAATCCTGATGTTGGAGGATATCAGTTAATTGCCATGGCTTGGATTGTAGCAGAATTTCGAGCACAGACTGCCGGTGTATCACGCTACAGTTGGTGTCCATCCCAAAAACCATCCGCGTTGCAGTTTAAGAATTTACGGCGATTGAGCTTATCGAAACGGCGCATGGATACGTGACGGTAATTTTGATCGGCGACATCTCGGGCGTTCGGCGCGCCAGTTCGTCCTCAAGTGCGAATGAATTGACGGAGTCGTTCCAATGGACCTGCGGAACAATCGCTACAACGAAAGTCCGTTGGTGAAAACAAAGATCATCGCCACTGTCGGACCAGCGTGTACGACGCTCGACAAACTGCGTGATCTGGTGATTGCGGGCGTCGATCTGTTTCGCCTGAACTTTGCTCACGGGTCACATGACTGGCTGGACGACATTGTTCGGTTGATTCGTGAAACTTCCACCGAGTTGAATCGACCGATCGGGATTCTCAGTGATCTGGCTGGACCAAAGATTCGGCTCGGCCAACTTCAAAACGACATTCTTCAGTGTCAAGTAGGAGCCCATTTTGAATTTGTGCGCGCTCCCGATCCTGCGGATCCACGAAAGTTAACGTGTACCTACGACAAGATGATCGATGACCTGAACGTTGGAGACCGTATGCTGTTGACCGACGGGATTGTCGCGATGCGAGTTGTTGAAAAGGAAACCGATGCGGGACGAGTGGTCTGCGTCGTCGAGCGTCCGGGAGTGATTCGCAGCGGGCAAGGAGTCAATCTGCCGGGCGTCTCGCTGAGCACACCCAGCTTGACCGACAAGGATCGTGAGGACCTAGCATGGGCCATCCAGCAGGAACTCGACTATGTCGGGATGAGTTTCATTCGCAGCGCCTCGGATATCCGATTACTGCGGGAAGCGATCGGTCGCTACGAAAACAGACGTCTTCCACAGATCATCGCCAAAATTGAGAATCAGGAAGCCGTCACAGATCTAGAAGCGATCATCGAGCACACGGACGCTGTGATGGTCGCCCGCGGCGATCTGGGAGTCGAAATCGACATCGCTCGAGTTCCCATCCTACAGAAACGCATCATTCGACTGTGCAATCGGCATCGCGTGCCAGTCATCACGGCCACGCAAATGCTGGACAGCATGGAGAGAAATAAAACGCCAACCCGTGCTGAGGCGAGTGACGTGGCTAACGCGGTGCTCGATGGCAGTGACGCGGTCATGCTTTCCGGCGAGACAGCAATCGGTGCGTATCCGGTCGAAGCGGTGGCCATGATGAGCCGAATTCTCCATGAGGCAGAATGTCAAATCGCATCCAAAGACATTCGCGAGACCGACGGTCAGGCACGGCAACGTGCGTCACTGCTGACGGAAGCCACGACCGTGGGCGCGGGCTCTGCGGCTGAATATCTGCAGGCCGATCTAATCGTCTTAGCCACTCGCACCGGAAAAACGGCCCTGGCGGTGTCGAAGCAGCGCCGTCCGGTACCCATCGTCGCACTGAGCGACCGCGCCGACACCGTACGCCGCATGAGTCTGTACTGGGGCGTCACCGCGGTCGAGACAGCAGATGTTTATGAATCTCCGGAAATCCTGCTGAAATTCGTCGTCGAATGGGGCAAACGGAAAAACGTCTTGCAATCGGGTAGCCGACTTGTTCTGGTCACCAGCACAAACTGGTCGGCCAAAGGTCACGACCTAATGCTGGTCCACGTCGTCCCGTAAATCTCGCACGCTATGAGTGCACCGTTCGCGGTGAAGCGCACCACCAAAAAGGCGACCTTCAGAAAGCCAAATCCCACAAGTCAGAACAATACCCAGTAGTCACGCTTGAGGAAGCAATCCGTAAGATGGGTCTTTCGTCGGAATCAGACCTTGATTAATCCCGCAACAAGAATCCGAAAGCTGAATTTCTGTTGCGGATTTTTGAGGCCAATTAACACCCATATACATGTGCGAAGGAGATGGGGGTCCGGGTCAAATTTCCGAAAGAGCCAGACCAGACTGTCTTAAACAGTCTGCTTTCGTTCAATGGCGTGCGATGCTTTGCGATTGCTGGTAACGACAAGCAAGAAGGGTGATAACTCGTCGCCTTCAAGTCTGAAACCTATTCTTTTAGTCAAGAATCTTAGCCACATCCTAGCCATAGCCTCTCTTCTAACCTCCCGTCTGGTGCAAGCGTCGCTGCAGCACTGTATCGCGTTTAGACTACGCCAGTAGACTATTGTTGCAATTCGCACTTTCCGTTTGAGCTGCGCAGTGCTTAATCTTCTTGTTGATGAAGACTAACCAGACCCAGGACGGTAGTTGGCTAGCCTTTGACATCGACCGCGTGGACCGCACGGACCATTGCTACGACGTGAGCTTTTGTCGCTTCGGACAGGTCTTCCCACTGCTCGATAATCGATTGTAATTCGAAGTCCACAGAGCTATTTTCTGCAATAACTGCTGCGTGTGGTGCAGCGATTGTCCCCAAATCGTCGTTTTCCTCGGTGTTTTCAGGTATAGCATGCGGACTTTTAATCCGTAGGTCGGGCGTTCGAGTCGCCCCGCCCTCACTTGCCATGCAAGGACTTACGGCAATTACAAAACATCCGCAACAAGCCGTTCTACAATTCACTCGCCGATTTCAAGACATCTGGCACGTAGAAGCCCTCGAGAGTTGTGTTTAGGCGGCTAGACTATTGACATAGCAGTTAGTCGTTTCCAGGCTCGTGTGCTGCATGAGCGTTTTTAGTTGGAACAGGTCCATTTTCTGGGCGTTCTCGATTCACAATTGCTCGTAACTGGCGGGGTGCTGATCATGACAATGTCAAATATATCCAGGAATTTAGACTGTTGGTTGATCGTTGGCATGATGACGTTTGCTGTGACCCAACTAAGCAACCAGCATGTTTTCGGCGACGAATTTCTTCCCGTAACCCAGGTTGAGCATCAGCCGCTGGTGTCCGCCACTCAGCGATTATTAGAAGCGTTAATCTATATAGGCGCTCCGTTGAGTGATACGGATTCCAAGACGATTAGGGCAGCAATGAGAAACACCGACAAGGCCAAATCGATTACCGCCATCCAGAAAATTTTGGACAAGTACTGTATAGCCGGCGTCCACATCAACGCGGAAAGCCGAGTGGAAGTTGCCGAAGGGTGGGTGAAGAAGGAATTGGTCCAGCAGGGATGGCGGACTTTTTTGGTCAAAGTCCACAACGAAGCCGGGATCAATCCGAAACTGATCGCAGCGAGTCCTAACACCGCGCCGCAATTCAAATCACCGTCCTGGTCCCAGCGGCCCAAGCAGGATATTTTGCCTAGCGACGTGGCTCAACGGTTCCTGGACATCGCCATGTTTGACAAACAGCCGTTGAAGGCAACGCTGTCCGGCTTGGCTCTGGAATACCGCATTATTCAGCTTTTCAGCCGCGACGTGGGTAAGCGCGAAGTCAAACTGTCGTTCAACGTGGGACAGGGGACTCAAGACATCGGATTTCGCAATTCGGTGCCGATTCTGTTCAATTGCGTACCGGCGGTGGAAGTGTCGTTGGGCGTTCAGGATTTCAATGGCAAACCGACGACGGCCGCTTTCGTAGTACGAGACAAGTTTGGGCGAGTTTACCCAAATCCGGCTCGACGGTTGGCTCCGGACTTTTTCTTCCATAATCAAGTCTATCGGTCGGACGGCGAGTCTCTGCATCTGCCTCCCGGAGAATTCAGGGTGACCGTTTCGCGCGGTCCTGAGTATCACGAAGACACTCACAAGCTGACCGTCAAATCAGGCATTGTCAGTCAGCGTGCGGACTTCAAGCTCCGGCGGTGGTCTCATCCAGCCATTCGGCGTTGGTACTCAGGCGATCATCACGTGCATGCCGCTGGTTGTCATCATTACGAAAATCCAACCGAAGGCGTCACACCTGCCGACATGATGCGGCATATCTTGGGTGAAAACTTGAACGTTGCCTGCATCCTGAGCTGGGGTCCATGCTGGTACACTCAAAAGCAGTACTTCGAGGGCAGGCAGTCAGCCCTATCGCAATCGAATCACCTGATACGATATGACGTCGAAGTTAGCGGTTTCCCGTCGTCGCACGCCGGGCATCTTTGTTTGCTGCGGCTAAACGAAGATGACTATCCGGGAACGAAGCTCATCGAAGAATGGCCCAGTTGGACGTTGCCCATCCTGGCCTGGGGAAAAAAACAGGGTGGCGTCGTCGGCTACAGCCATAGCGGCTTGGGACTGCAGTTACCTGATATTCTGCCTGGGAATAAGCGAGAATTCGTCAACCATCGAAGAGTGCCGGGGGGCTGGCAAGGCCGCGCGGCAGACAAGCTGCCTGACTATGCGATGCCCAGATTCGACGGCATCGGAGCCAACGAATACATCGTCACCGTCGTGCACAACGTGTG
>CAUZSN010000088.1:0-11866 GCA_963582345.1 Planctomycetota bacterium | reverse complement strand
ACCAGAGAGTACCTCCTGCAGGAGGTACTTGGCTTTACGAATTACCAGGCGAGTCTTCTCCCGTCAGGAAGACGGCGGGAAGAATGCTGCATTCCGATAACTAATCCAAGCTCGCAGTGCCGCGATTATAACACGCTGCACCCCCCCAGTGTCTAGCGCGCAGGGATGTCTTGACGTTCTCTTCCCACACCCAAGATTTCTGAGTTCCGGCTGCGACTGGCGAGATGTGCAAGTTAAAGCGCTTCAAAGCACTGTATGCTAGGTTTTGTATCAAAACTGATTGAAGCCTGAGGCGTCAGCGAAGGAAACCGAGAATTTGCTGTCCTTCGCTGATGCGTTTAGAAGTTGTGCCTATCGTGTGATTGTGGCAAGGTTTTGTTAGAAAACGCCTTTACTTGAAGGCTCAAGTCGTTGTGGAAAAGTTTGACTTTGAGGCGACGCTCAGAAAAATGTTTCGTCCCTGCGACCGAAAGGCGTAACTTCAAAACTGGCGTGTCAGACTCAGATGTACGGTGGCAATCAAATTTTGAGACAAGGCTTAGTAACAAGGTTCGAAGTTGGGCTTTGATCCATGCTTGCCCACTCGTGCAATCAAGTTCCTATAAACGTCCGCTGTTAATCATCTTCGCTCAAGGAAGACGGCAAACGTTGTGAGCGCATTGTCCGGATCACGCCAGGCGGTAACCATTGCTGAGGCTCCCGCAAACCAGCTCGCTTCCACTCCTCTTTCTCATTCCACAGCTCCTGGATTTCCAAACACTGGCGGAGAATTTCTCGCTGAGTCGGTGTATAGATTTCCATATTTTTTCCTCTGTTGGAATGATACGCGTTCGGCGGGAAGCCTGATGAAAAATATTGAAAAGTTCATCAGCTTTGGTAGAAAAATCGTCTAAGAGTCGATTTCGCTGTGCCTACATTCTCTCGACTGAAATTGATAGATTGGCACGGTACACTAACAGCCGGGTGGATGGCGCAGACGCCATTTTGCAGGAGGTCCAGGAATGACGGAAACCACAGGTTCGAAGACGTCTGGCAAGTCGGTGTTTTCGGACGCACTCAAGGCGGAAGCGAGACAGTTGGGTTTCGATTTAGTCGGCATTGCACCGGCCGTGACACCGACTGGATTGAACGAGTTTAAGCAGTGGCTTGAGCGCGGATATGCCGGCGAGATGTGGTATTTGAAGCGCCGTGAGACGGCGTACGACAATCCAGGGTACGTGATGGATTGCGTCAAAAGTGTTGTCATGTTGGCAATTAATTATTGCACCAAACACTCGCCATCGCACGATGCGATGCAAGGAATTGTTTCGCGGTACGCTTGGGGTCGGCGGGATTATCACGACGTGTTGCGCGACAAACTGCGGCAACTGGCCGATTTCGTCCGCTCGCAGCGGCCCGATTGCCGGACTCGTGGGATCGTTGACACGGCGCCACTTTTGGAGCGAGACTTTGCCCGATTGGCCGGGCTGGGATGGTTCGGTAAGAATACAATGTTGATCAACAAGGGTGTCGGGAGTTGGCTGTTCCTGGCAGCGCTTTTGGTCGACGTTGAACTTGAGTATGACAAACCGCACGAGTCGTCGCACTGTGGAACGTGTACGCGGTGTCTGGATGCTTGTCCGACAAACGCGTTCCCTGAACCATATGTTTTGGATGCGCGGAAGTGCATCTCGTATCTGACAATCGAATTACGCGATGCTCCCATCCCGTCCGAACTTCGCGCGGGGCTCGGCCAGTGGGTGTTTGGTTGCGACATTTGCCAGGACGTCTGTCCGTGGAATCGTAAGGCGCCGATCAGTCAGGAGTCGGCATTTCAACCGGTTCCGGGACTTGCAGAACTTGATATCGTCAAGTTGCTTGAATTGACGGAAGACGGATTTCGAGACAGATTTCGCCAAAGCGCGCTTCTTCGACCGCGCCGCGCTGGGCTGCTGCGAAATGCGGCCATTGCGCTTGGCAATTCATGCGATGTCAGAGCTGTCCCTGTGCTAATCAATGCCCTTGATGACGACGACCCGTTGGTTCGTGGAGCTGTTGTCTGGGCGCTTGGGCGGCTGGGCAGTGAGTCTGCGATGGCTGCGTTGCAATCCCGGCTGCAAGTGGAAGATAATGCCGACGTGCAGACGGAGCTTGAGGCTGCTCTTACAAGTTAGAAGGGATTTACAATTCGCCCTGTTCTTCATGAACCTAGGACGACAAAGAGGATACAACATGGCTGACGTCATACGCCTGGGAGTAAATGGCGCTATTGGACGAATGGGGCAGCGCATTGTGGACCTTGCACATCAGGATCCACAACTGGAAGTTGCCGCAGCAATGGAAGCGTCCCAGTGTACGAATATCGGACAGGATGCCGGCGAAGTCGTCGGGATTGGCTCAATCGGCGTTTCTGTGCAAAAGGAGTTGAGTGGGCACGTCGATGTTGTCATCGATTTTTCGACACCCGAAGGGTTAATTGAAATTGCGAATGTATGCCGCGAACGGAGTATCCCCTTGGTGGCCGCAACAACCGGGTTAAGCAATGATCAATGCCAGGTTGTCCATCGCGTCGCGCATTCCACGCCCGTCGTTCTCGCACCAAACATGAGTCTTGCGGTGAACCTGACTATGAAACTGGTTCGGGATGCAGCTGCCGCGTTGAATGCAGCGCCCGATGGCGTCGACGTGGAAATCGTCGAGCGTCATCATCGATTCAAGGAAGACGCACCAAGCGGAACGGCCCTCTGTTTCGGGAAAATTGTGGCCGAAGAAATGCACCAAACTGAACACGTTCACGGTCGGCACGGGCGACCGGGACCACGGTCCCGCAACCAGATTGGGTACCATGCTCTCCGCACGGGTGACAACGTTGGCGAACACACGATCGTTTTTGGCATGATGGGCGAAACAATCAACCTTACTGTTCGCGGTCATACTCGTGACAGCTATGCTTATGGAGCCTTGGCCGCTGCCAAATTCGTGGTCCGCCAGGCTCCCGGTCTATATTCGATGGCCGATGTGCTGGGACTGTGACTCATCACAGCAATTCCTAGTTTGCCCAGTCGTTAAATTCTGCAAAAGGCTCAAGGTCGACCTAGGCCGTTTCCGATTAATCGAGTTGAGCCGACTTTGCGCCCATGCGTTCGCAGTGCTGCGTTTTGGTGGTGACCCAGACCTCGAACCGCCTGAAGGCAGTACTACAAACAATGAGGTTTCCAACTGATTGTATGAACAATACTGGAAGTTCCAGTCCAATCTGTTTGGAGATGAATCGAATCCCGATTTCTATTTCCGCAGCCGTACGCATCACGCGGCGCTGCTGAAAATGCGGTATTTGGTGGAAAATAACAAAGGAGCGGGATTGCTTGTGGGCGGTACGGGTTGTGGAAAAACATATTTGGTGAATCTGTTGCCGCATGTATTGCTGGATCATTCTGGTCCCGTTATCTACTAGGTCTTTCCACAATTATCGCCAGCTGAATTGATGTCGTATTTGGCCGTTGAGTTAGGAGCCGAGGAGTCGGCCATCGGCCATCATGAAGCGGGTCTGGACCGCACCATTCGTCAGATCGAAAGACAACTATTGCTTCACACGCAGCAAGGTCGTCATCCCATTATCATTGTTGACGAAGCTCACTTGATCGAAGACAGCAAAGTATTGTAGGCACTTCAATTGCTGTTGAACTATCAACATAAATCAAGAATCACGTTTTCGTTAATTTTGGTTGGCGATCGATCGCTGCTGACCCAAGTCGGACGAATTCCTCAACTGGACGAGCGACTCGCAGTCAAGTCGATGTTGCAACCACTGTCTCGGGAAGAGACAGACCGCTACGTCGCCCATCGTCTGCAGGTGTCCGGAATCACAGAACCGATCTTTGATGAATCCGCCATGGATGAGCTATTTGAACTTTCCGGCGGAGTTCCGCGTAAGATCAATCGTATTTGCGATCTGGCACTGTTGGTCGGGTATGCTGACGGCATGACGGTATTTTCCGGATCCCAGGTTGAGGCAGTATCAGAAGAGTTGGTTGGAGTCGTTCCTGCTTAGCAAGGCAAAGTCACAAAGATAATAGCCGTCGCGCATCGTGTGACAAAACACGTTATGCAGAGCGTGACGGCGTCTTTAAGCGGCCGCATTTTCGCTCGTGGAAATTCGATATAGGATTGCATTTCCCTGTTTACCGGCAATCGTCGTTGCTCCAGTTTTCCGCAGACAGTACGCCATCTTCTGAGCCAACGAGCGCGGAATTCCTACTTCGCGTGAGATATCCTCAGTCGAGAAATGGGCACGACGATTCACATTAGCCAATGTTGCCGGCAGCATGGAAATCAAATCAGTAGCGGATTGTAATTTTAGGTGGCCATGAATCGCTCGTAGGCTGCGGTCTTCGACACGATACCCTTTGCTGCGCCAGCGACGTCGTGGTACGGAAACCCGGTGTTCTTCCTGCTCAGTCAGCACCACCTCCAATGTCAGCAGTGGGTGAGGAAACACATCAACGAAGTGGACCAGATCATCAAATAGAGCGTGGTACGTTTTACGAGCAGGACTGTATCGCGATGATTTGATCCGGCCTCCCTTTCGCTTACGGACGACAAGAAACTTGCGGGCCGCTAATGGTTTGACGACCAGAACTCGATGACTCATTAGTAAACGGCGCACCTTGTTGCGTATGGCACCTAACGAACCGTACTGGATCTCGATCAGCCGGTCTTTGCCAACCACATCGATTCGATAACGTTCGACAGTGACTTCCTCTTGAGCCACGTCGTCCGAGTAAATAGCTTTCAGTTGTCGATGGAGTGTGGTTTCCATGAGCTCCGAACGCCAGAACACCGACTCTGATCGATAGGTACGGACACTTCTAGTGTACAGGAATAATCGCGAATCGGGATCGTAGTCGGCCGTTCGCTATCTGTCCAGACGTGAGATTTCCTGGAACATCAAAGGTACTGGGATCGGCTGGGACTATTGTCAACGTATCGTCGATCGCCACGATGGTCGGATTTGGGTAGAATTGAATCCAGGAGTGGGAAACGCACCAGTTAATACTCAAGGACCCGACGAATGTCAAAAAATTGTTGAAGTTTGGGGTCGACCCAGATCAATTCTTGAAGGTCACCAGCGACTTCCAGCGCTTTTGGCATCACGTTGTCACGCAATCATTGCGAGGCAAATAGAAAGAAATCTATGACCACCATCCTTGTGGTCGACGATTTAGCGACAGACCGTAGTCTGGTTAGTGGGCTGCTGGAACAGAACGTGGATTGGACGGTCCATCTTGCAGCCAATGGTGTTGAAGCACTTGACCAATTGATGGATGACACCCCTGACGTCGTGATTACTGACATGATGATTCCCGGGATGAATGGACTTGAATTGGTCAAACAGGCCAAGGCTGCGTTTCCGTTTATTCCTGTGATCTTGATGACACAGCAAGTCAGCGAAGAATTTGCCGTTCAGATGCTTCACCGGGGTGCAGCAGGTTACGTCCGAAAATGCGACTTGGCTTGCGATCTCGTGAAGACAATCGATTATGTGCTGATTGCCGCCTAGAAGGATCGGTCTTGGTCGGAAGCGATGAATCAGATGGTCACCAGCAATTGTGCATTCGAGTTAGAAAATGATCTTTCTTTGATATCTCCTTTGATCAAGTATTTGCGGCAGCGGATGCGAGACGTCGGTATTTCCGATGATTCCGAGCGTTTACGAATCAGTGTCGCACTCGAGGAAGCGATTTTGAATGCATACTATCATGGAAACCTCGAGGTCGACTCAACTCTACGCGAGGAAGATAACAATCAGTACCTCGAGCTCGCAAAACAACGCTCACAAGAGGCACCCTATCGCGACCGATGCATCGGCGTGGAAGCGAGGTTGTCTTCGAGCGAAGTCACCTTCGTTGTTCGTGATGGGGGTCGCGGTTTTGATCCTTCAACGCTGCCAAATCCTACGGATTCCGAGAATCTGTCACGTCCGCATGGTCGTGGTATTTTGTTAATGCGAACGTTTATGGACGAAGTCATTTTTAACGAACGAGGAAATGAGATTACTTTGAGACGAGTGTTTCCCGTGACGTAGAATGAACCAGGATTTTCTCGCGACGAGATTTTACAGACGTGAGCTGACTGATGAATTCAAGACTGTTCGGCATTCGACTGCTGAGTATCGCCTTTGGTTATTGTGTGGTCGGTACGACCGCTGTGTTCGGCAATGATCAGAAGCAAGATCCGTTGGACTGGACCCATTGGCGCGGTCCGCAGATGAACGGAATTTCGTTGGAGGAAGGAATTGTCGATAGTTGGTCGCCGCGAGGCGAAAACCTTTTGTGGAAGCGTGACGATTTGGGATCGCGTTCTACGCCGGTCGTCATGAACGGCAAGCTGTACCTGATGTGCCGGGACAATCCCGGAACTGTCAAGGAAGGCGAAAAAGTCGTCTGTGTTGATGCAATGTCTGGCAAGACATTATGGGAAAATCGATTCAATGTCTTTCTGTCCGACGTACCTAAGGAGCGGGTCGGCTGGTCCAGTGTCGCGGCTGATCCGATTCCCGACCCAGATACCGGCGTCTATCGTGTATTTGCTCAAGGCGGTTGCGGATTTTTCCAATGCCTCGATGCCAAAACCGGTCAAACGCTTTGGTCGCACTCGATGAGTGAAGAATTCGGGGCATTGAACACTTACGGCGGCCGAACCAACTTTCCTCTGATTCACAAGAATCTGGTAATCGTTAGTGCGATCGTTATTGGTTGGGGGGACATGGCGAAACCAGCGCATCGTTTCATAGCGTTCGACAAGCGAAATGGCCAGCCCGTCTGGTTTATGGGCACGCGGCTATTTCCGTACGACACAACGTATAGCTCACCCGTGCTAACGATAATTAATGGTCAGGCAATGATGGTCTTCGGTTCGGGAGATGGCGGCATCCACGCTTTTCAGCCGCAGACAGGGAAAAAGATTTGGACGTACAATGTTTCACGCCGCGGAATTAACACGACGCCATTGGTTGTTGGAAAAACTATTGTTTGCGGCCATAGCGAAGAGAACCTAAAGGGCAACCTGATGGGTGCTCTGTTTGCGATTGACGGTACCAAACGAGGAGATGTCACGAAAACCGGCGAGTTGTGGAAGACACAACAATGGTTTGTCGGCAAGAGCTCGCCCGTTCACGCAAATGGCCGCATCTACACCGCCGAGGATAAGGGGACGATGTTGATTGTCGACTTGAAAAGTGGAAAAAAGATCGCAACGCATCGGTTGCGCGGCCCGATGCGCAGCAGTCCGCTTTATGTCGATGGCAAGATCTATGTGTGCACGTCCAACGGCATCTGGTGGACGTTGAGGCCAAGTAAAGATGGCGTGGAAGTAATACATCACGCTCGTTTGGGAGCCGGAGAATCGTACGGTTCCCCTATTGTCTCGCATGGGCGTATGTACGTTCCACTGACCGACGCGCTGTATTGCGTTGGCAGAAAAGACCACAAGCCAACAGCCGATCCACTGCCCGAACCACTGCAGGAAACACCAGTCGAAAGGGATGCCCAGCCGGGGCTCGTTCAGGTGGTTCCAGTGGAATCGCTTTTGAAGCCGGGCCAGTTACAGAAATTTCATGTGCGTCTCTATAACGCGAATGGACAGTTCCTTTGCTTGGCAGACGCAGCGAAGGTTGAGTTTTCGATCGATGGCCCCGGTTCGGTCAAAAAGGTTGATATCGGTACGTCGAAAGTCTGGCAGTATGCAGCGCCTGGGCCCGGAGAACAGGTTCATGCAGCCGTCAACGTCACGGCTAAAGCTGGCGACCTGTCGGGCACTGCTCGCATTCGTGTCGTCCCTGATCTGCCGTGGAGCTTCGACTTCTCCGATGGTCAGGTACCGATTACCTGGGTTGGCTGCAGGTATCGACATATCGTTATCGACTTTGAATTATTCAAGAAACTGGAAAAGCAAAGTCCGTTGTCTAGTCAACTGTACATTTACCTAAGAAGCGGTTTTGTTAACAGAGGTGCGCCGGCATTGAAATACGACGACAGCACTTCGCGGCTTGAGTGGACTGAATTCCTGCGTTTTCTGGGGCTTCTAGAAAGAATGACGACACTTAAACAAACGAAGAACGAAATCGATCTGGCACTTGCGCTGCTCGAAAAAGAGAAGGTTATCAATAAATGGATCTGGGCTGAACCGGAAGGAATCGGCATTCAATTGACTGTTCCACGAGGTGACCGCAAAGTCGACGGAAATGGTGTCATGATGAAGCTCACCACAATTCCCAAAGGCAAGCGAAGCCAGGGCTGGATGGGGGCACCGGCATTTGGCAACTATACGTTCCAGGCCGACGTGTTTGGGATTGTGAAGAACAACAAGATGCCGGACATCGGACTCACAGCTCAGCGATACGTGCTCGATCTGATGGGCGCTAGCCAACAAGTGCAGATTCGCACGTGGCACACGGAACTCGACCGGTTCTCGAAAACGTCCCCGTTTCGGTGGAAGCCCAATGTATGGTACACCATGAAATTCAGGACATCCGTCGAAAATGGCACTGCTGTATTGCGCGGAAAAGTCTGGCCGCGTGGGAAAAAGGAACCCGAGATATGGAGTGTCGAAGCCACTGATCCGGGCCAACCAAATGCTGTTGGCAATCCCGGTTTCATGGGTAATGCATTCGATGCAGAGTTGTTCTACGACAATTTGCAGTTGACGAACAATTAGGTTCCGGCCGGTTTTCAATCCGTTTTCGATCTGGAGTTAGATGATGAAGAGCAAACGAACACTCACCATCTTATTTGCCGTACCGGTGTTGGGCGTCATCATATCGACGTACTCCTTCGCACAGTCTGCAAGTTCGACGTACGATCCGACGCAGACGGCCTTGCAACTCATCGCCAAACTCCAAGTTGGCAAATACGACTGGCCCCAATGGGGTGGCTCGGAATTGCGGAACAACACGCCTTTTGGCAAGAACATTCCCCATACATGGAATGTCGATAGCGGGAAGAATATCAAATGGACGGCTAGGCTGGGATCGCAGACGTACGGCAATCCGGTTGTGGCCAACGGCAAAGTTTTCGTGGGAACAAACAACGGCGCGGGCTATATCAAGCGGTTTCCCGCAACGGTTGACTTGGGCTGCTTATTGTGCTTCGACGAGAAGACTGGAAAATTTCTGTGGCAGCATTCCAGCACGAAGTTGCCGGTCGGTCGCGTGAACGATTGGCCGTGGCAAGGCATCTGTGACGCATCCTATGTCGATGGAGAACGTCTGTGGTTCGTCAACAGCCGAGGTGAAGTGCTGTGCCTGGACACCGAAGGTTTTCGTGACGGCGAAAACGACGGTCCACACAATTCTGAACCTAACACGGACGAAGTTGAAGCCGACGTGATTTGGAAATTTGACATGATGGGTACGCTGGGAGTCTTTCAACACAACATGTGTAGTTGCTCGGTCACGTGTGCTGGCAACATTTTGCTGGTTAATACATCGAATGGAGTCGACAACAGCCATGTTAATCTACCGGCCCCGAATGCACCCAGCTTTTTCGCCATGAATCGCGATACTGGCGACGTGCTGTGGACCGATAAGTCGCCGGGGACCAATATCTTGCACGGGCAATGGTCGTCGCCTACCTTCGCCGTATTGAGTGGACAGCCTCAAGCTCTGTTCGCTGGCGGCGATGGATGGTTGTACAGCTTCGACCCGAAAGGCGATGGCAGGGGTAACAGTCAGCTGTTGTGGAAGTTCGACTGTAATCCGAAAATGTCGAAATGGACGCTTGGTGGTCGCGGGACTCGCAATAATATCATCGCGACCCCGGTGGTTTACGATGGCCTAGTCTACTGCGCTGTGGGACAGGATCCGGAACACGGCTCAGGGATGGGTCACCTATGGTGCATCGATCCCACCAAACGCGGCGATGTCAGTCCCGAACTTGCAATGGGACTGGACGACAAACTGCTCCCGCATCGACGGCTTCAAGTGGTCAATCCCAAGGTCGGTGAAAAAGCGGTCAAGAATCGCAACTCCGCGGCGGTCTGGCACTATGGTGCAATGACTCAAGAGGAATACGACAAGCAAGAATTCGAGCAGCAAATGCATCGATCATGCGGAACGGTGGCGATTAAGGCCGACATTCTGTTCATCGCTGACTTCGACGGTCTGTTTCACTGTTTGAATGCAAAGACAGGCAAAGCGTACTGGACCTACGACATGTTCGCTGCAGCGTGGGGCTCACCATTGATTGTCGACAGCAAGGTCTACATCGGGGATGAAGACGGAGACGTGTGTATCTTTCGCTTGTCGACCGATCCGAAAGTGGCGACGAAAAAAGACAAAGAGAAAGACGAGATGATACCGTACTACGGCGAAGTGAATATGGGCAATGCCGTCTACAGCACTCCCGTTGTGGGTAATAATGTCCTGTTCATCTCGAACAAATCGACCTTGTTCGCGATCGAGACGAAGTAATCTGTAAAAGCGATGAAAGATGAATCGATTCCAGTCCGATCTACAACTCGATCGCGAGATTAAAGACGCTGAGGAAGTCCTTTCGCTTTGCGAGTTCGACTTTGACCCCCGAACCCATGTGGTTTTTGGGTCCGGCTCCATTGATCGCTTGGGAGAGTTCGCTCGTAAATTGGGCGGCGAGCATGTATTGCTGGTTACCGACAACGGACTGGCTGACGCCGGACACGAACAGCGCAGTGTCAATTCGTTGACAGACGCTGGTATGCATGTGTCCGTGTTCGATGACGTGCATCCCAACCCTACGACGGAAGACGTCGATCGTGCGTTGGCTGTCACACGCGAGTTCAAGATCGACATCATTGTCGGCTTAGGTGGCGGTAGCAGCATGGATTGCGCGAAAGGCGTCAATTTTCTGTTGACGAATGGTGGTCAGATGGAAGACTACTGGGGTGTCGGCAAGGCAAACAAACCAATGCTCCCGTTAATTGCTGTACCGACGACCGCGGGAACCGGAAGCGAGGCTCAGTCGTTTGCAATCATCGCGAACAGGAAATCACATATGAAAATGGCCTGCGGCGACAAGAAGGCCGCCTGCAAAGTCGCCATTCTCGATCCCGATTTGACCCTCACCATGCCTGAATCGGTTACCGCGGTTACCGGAATCGACGCAATGAGTCATGCACTGGAAACATACGTCACCAAGCGACGCAATTCCATCTCGCAGCTCTTCAGTCGACGTGCATGGAAACTGTTGGCCACTGGATTTCCGAGAATCCTGAAAGATCCCAACGATCTTCAGGTTCGTGGAGCAATGCTGTTGGGAGCTCACTTTGCTGGTGTAGCAATTGAAAATTCGATGTTGGGTGCGACGCACGCATTGGCGAATCCACTGTCGGCCCATTTCGGAATGACTCACGGCATTGCGATTGGCATCATGCTGCCTCACGTCATTCGATATAACGCGGACAGCGTCGGTGATTCATATGGCGAATTGGCTGCAGACGCGGGAGTGTGCGATTTCGACGATCCGATGGCCGGTGAACTGCTAGGGGACTATGTGACATCACTGATCGCGCTGTCTGGTTGTCCGACGACTCTTTCGGAATGCAACGTCGATCCGGATACAATTACACAATTGGCCGACGAAGCAGCAGCTCAGTGGACGGGAAATTTCAATCCGCGGCCGGTGGATGAGGACTGTCTAAAGGAGTTGTACCAATGCGCATTTTCCAGCAACGGCAGAAATTCGTAAGTTCATCCGTCGTGCTTTCGTGCCTGATTGGCGTGATGGAGTTCATCGATTTGTACAAACCAATGGAAGTGGCCGCTACAGCGCAAGCTGAAAAGGTTAGCTCCGCAAAGTTCACGAAGGCCAGTCCTCGTAAATTGTCTATACCGGGTCCCACAAGTTGGCGGTCA
>CAUZSN010000087.1:0-11940 GCA_963582345.1 Planctomycetota bacterium | reverse complement strand
AACCGGGAAACAAAGATAAGGCCGTACCTGACCCGCCTGCCAATTTCAAGAATGTTCGTCTGTTCTGCATATCTGCCTTTCTACGTCGGAGGAACCCAAAAAAACAGTGGCAAAGTGAGCGGTCGAGGAACCCGAACGGAGACATAAACAAACGAGGTACTATGATAACTTAACTTGGATACATCCTTCGCTGCCAGCCTGAACCCGACTCAAATTGTGATGTCCTAATATGTCCGGTTCCAGGCGAAGGATATACAGTTAACTTGCATCACGTGCGACTTGCGCTGCGATCTTTTTTAGATTGACCTGTTCTCCAGTTTTCGGGAACCGATGCGGCAACAGCCACCAAGTCTCGGTGAAAGATGCGGACTGGCTAGGCGTGAGTTTCTCACGCGGGCCAATTGGCTCCAGCTCGCACATTGGGATATCCTGCTTTTCAGGATAATATATGGAAACGGTTAATCCGGCGACCTCGTTATAAACACGATTCGGATAAGTCGGAAACCGTTTAACGAACATCATGTTGTTGTTCATCAAGTAGGCAAACCAGCCAGCGTACGAATCCATGCCCAACTTCGGAAGCTTTGGTGGTGCCGTGATCTCTAGGAAACCGTCGCGCACACGAATATTAGGATCTTCGGGACGAAAATTGATCGTCCGGATTCTGGGACCATACATTACATAGCCGTGCGGAAAACGACTTTGCTGAGTCAGTGGAATCACACAGATGCCCCCGTGTAACGCATACGTGCGGCTCCAATGGCAGTATTCCTTAGTGTCCTTTGAGACGTTTTTAATTGTTTGCTTACACTCTAATCGTGATGAATCTTCGCTCAATGTAAAATCACGAATCAGTTGAACTCCGGTGGGCTTGTCCTTCACACTCACCAAACGTGCCGACAACGGTCCGGTGATCTGGCTGGACCAACGACCCATCCACAGCTGAGGATGCTGCGGAATGGTTTGCTCTGGTCCAATGTCAAACCGACCGCCATCCATCGAGCATTCCTTCTTCCCTGATTCGTACTGCCAGCCCTCGCAACCCGGCGGCAAATACAGTGCATTCTCGCCTCTAAACGAATACTCCAACACTCTCCCTCCGGCTGCCGGACAAAGCGTCACCCGCGTGCTGTCATTTTCCAGACGCAAACAATCTTCGTATCCGTAGAACTTGACGACACGCGCACCGACAACGTTGTCCTCTGCACGGACAGAACAAACGAATGATCCGACCAGGAACCAGATAGTGATGTTGTACGCAATGTTGCTGGAGTTCATATTTGTCCTTTCATGTCGAAATGACCAACCCTTCATGGCAAGCAACAAAATGAAAATCGTGACCGCCAGTAGCAAGTGGGGCCGAGGCATCGAGAAGTGTTTTTTGGAGAGGGCACTCATTCACACTTCAGTTGAGTCGACATTAGACGGCAATGTCAAGGCATAGCAGGGGACTGTACCAAAAGAACTGCCCGAATCACCGATTGCCAATCAGTGTCGATGGAACGTTTCCTGATTCAATCACTGTGTGACGCGCTGTACTGGCCTTAAATTGGTCGACTTTCTCTGTTTTCTTGTTGGCTAATAACGTACCCGAAATTCGCTAAGTTCTTTCATCCCAATTGGCTCGCTGACTACGCGATCGGTAATATTTCCTTCGAGCGCCGCATCAATCTGATCAAGAAATCCCTGCATCGAGCACGATTCGGCTTCAACCACTAGTTCCACGGTTCCATCGGGTAAGTTCTTTACATAACCAACGACGGGTAAATGCCCTGCGATCGTCGCCACGGTGTAACGAAATCCGACTCCCTGCACGCGGCCGTGATAGATAATCCGTCGTCTTACTCGTGTAGTTTCCATTCGTTCATTCGACATCGGATTCGCCCGGGACACTCAATCTGGAGTTCCACACTCTCTGATCCTTAGTGTGTCGTCAAAGGCGTAATATTTCCAGTTGGTAACCTACGATACTGATTCGCGTTGACCAGTCATGGTACGTACCGGTTTGTGTGTCACAGAGTCCCACGACCGCCATGTTCCGTGAAACTGCCCATGACGATCCACTCTCTCTCCAACGTACTAACTACCATATCTATTGAGAGGTTATCCTGGCCGATCGCCTGGAAAATCGTCAGTTGCCCCGACGACATAGAATCGGTTGGTCCAAAGGGTTAGAACCGGAAAGCCCAAACCGATAGACCTAGGACTTGGAACATACCAAAACCCCGTTAAGTCCCAACAGAGCAATACCCACGTGAATGACAACAAGCTGGTTCTTGGTTCTTTTGTGTAGAATATTAAGGCTTCTGGACCCCGAACTCGTTAATCTCCCTGGACACATCATCACAATTTCACTATCAACCCGACCTCTCACTTCTCTCTCCCAACTGCAATCCACTGTAATTCCTAAGTTGTACAACGGCGGAGGCACGGATGCCTGCAGAAGCGGCACCTGGCTTGCGCGAGCTTTGGGTGCGCAATCGGGGCTTGATTTTCCCTGGACTCATCGTGACATCGGTGCTGGTGCTCGTAACACCACTGCCGCCGATGTTGATGGATCTCTTGTTGGCAGGCAACGTAACCATAGCCGTCGTCATTCTATTGACGACCATTTACGTCAACCGACCGCTTGAGTTCAGTGTTTTTCCGGCCCTCTTGCTAGGAACAACATTGGCGAGACTTGTGCTGAACGTCGCCACAACGCGTTTGATTTTGACCGGCGGCGCCTCCAAAGGAACAGGAGCAGCCGGTGGAGTGATTGAAGCGTTCGGACAATTCGTGGCGAGCGGTGAAATCGCCGTCGGTCTGATTTTGTTCGTCATTCTGGTGACCATTCAATTTCTGGTCATCACCAAGGGGGCAACCCGTATCAGCGAGGTGGCCGCACGCTTCGCTCTGGACGGTATGCCCGGCAAGCAGATGGCCATCGATGCCGACATGAATGCCGGCTTGATCACCCAGAACCAGGCCAAGTGCCGCCGCGAAGAAATCACTCAACAAGCCGACTTTTACGGAGCCATGGACGGTGCCAGCAAATTCGTTCGCGGCGATGCAATTGCTAGCATAGTGATCACGCTGATCAATATCGCTGGCGGACTGTACGTGGGCATGGTCAACCATGAAATGCAGTTCAACCGTGCAGTCGAAGTGTTCACCACACTGACGATCGGCGACGGACTGGTGACTCAGATTCCTGCGTTCTTAATCTCACTGGCTGCTGGTCTGATCGTGACACGGACATCAGTTGACAGCGATTTGCCGCACGACGTCGTCAGCCAACTATTCCGTCACCCAGAAGCGATGTTCATGGCGGCAGCTTTTCTGTTGGCGCTGGCATTTACCGGCTTGCCGACTGGACCGATTTTGATTTTGGGAACTAGTTGCGCGATGATCGGTCTTGCATTGCATCGAAGCAAAAACTTCGCCGAACAAAGCGAGCAGGAGAAGGAAGCGCAGAAAGCCAAAAAACGTCCCGAGCCACGACCCGAAGACAATCTTCTGGTCGATCCGTTGGAGCTGGAATTGGGTGTCGGATTGATCCGCCTGGCCGATCCAGCTTCAGGAGGTGACCTTTTGGAACGTGTGACACGAGTCAGACATAAGATCGCACAAGAGTTGGGCATCATCCTGCCAAAAGTCCGCATTCGCGACAACATCCACCTGGAACAACAGCAGTATCAAGTCAAGATTCGAAACTTTCCCGTCGCGTGGGGCGAATCGTATATAGACGGACTACTGGCGATCGACACGGGCACCACTACGGACGAAATCCCTGGTATTGATACGACCGAACCTGCCTTCGGACGACCGGCCAAGTGGATCGAATTCGCTCAAAAAGAACGTGCCGATCTGCTGGGATACAGTGTCGTCGAACCAACCGCTGTAATCATCACACACCTGACCGAAGTGGTGCGCGTACACTCATCCGAACTGCTTACTCGGCAACAGGTGCATCAGCTCTTGGACAATCTGAAAAAGACATCGCCCAAGGTAGTTGATGAATTGATTCCGAGCGTCCTGAAGACCTCGCAGGTGCATCAAATCTTGAGCAATTTGTTACGCGAACTCATTCCAATACGCGACCTCGAGACAATCTTGGAGACGTTGGGCAACTATGCCGATCGCATCAAAGAATTGGGAATCTTGACGGAATACGTGCGGACCGCGCTGGCCAGGACCATTTGTCAGCAATATAGGGACAAGAATCACGTACTGCGAGTCGTCACGCTTGATCCGGCACTGGAAGACATCTTGGCGGCCGGTTTCGACTTCAACGACAGCGGTCTCGTCGTCAAACTATCGCCACAAGTGGCAGAAAGGGTAGTTGGCGACTTGGTCGATCAGTTGGAACGCTTGATTGCATCTAGCCATTATCCCGTGCTGTTGTGTAGTACTCCGGCCGTGCGTGCCGGTCTGAAACAGGCAACTTTGTCCGTCTTACCAAAGGTTGCAGTGATCAGCTTGAGTGAAATTACGCGCGATACGCAAGTCGAATCAGTCGGTCAAGTCAGCGTCGAATGCCTGCAGAGAGTTGGTGTCGCTGTCGCCTAATTGGTTGTCAATCGATAAGGATCAACGAACATGAATGAAGTTCGGACATTCAGAGCAACTACCATGCAAGAAGCCCTCGATATTGTTCACCGAGAAATGGGAGCTGAGGCCGTCATCTTGCACACTCGGCAAATCGCCCATCGTCGGTTTCTGCCTTGGCGGAAGCCGAACCAGGAAGTCGAGATCACGGCTGGATTGGGAGTCAACATTCGTCAGCCGGTTGCCCAGCTCCGAGAAAACCAGCAACTAACAGCGAGTTCCGCATCGAAATCGTGCGAGCAAGTGCACGGTGTCATGACTCCGCACACACATCAAACAGGGTCATTTTCCGCGCGATCTGTTGCAGAGCAAGATTACTTGGTCCCTGGCGGACTCAGCACGAGAAAATCATCAGCCCAACCGAGCCGTGTGCAAACCACCCGACCGCCCTTTGCCCAACTTTCGACGCCAATGGCCGAACAATCTTTGACGGACAGACAGAGGCCACATGCAAATCATGCATCCGTAGCCGGTCCTCTAACAACGTCCCCAACAGCAGCGAGCGATCCTCAGTTGGACCAGACAGCCACGTTCGCGACTCAATTGGCGTCAATTCAAAAAATGGTCGAAAACCTAGGGCGCATTCGAAACACCGGCGGAACGGAAGAGATTCCCAACGAACTCTTTCATCTGTACACCGACTTGATCGATGCCGATGTCGAAGACGATCTGGCCCGAGATCTGATCTTCCGCTTGCGGCAGAATGCTACTCCCAGTCAACTTAGCGATGCTACAGTCGCCACAGCGCTGTTAACCGGAATGGTTGAATCCGAAATTTGTTGTTCCAATCCGATTACGCCCACACCAGGACAGCGAAAAGTCGTTGCGCTGGTCGGCCCCACGGGCGTCGGCAAGACGACCACCATTGCTAAACTCGCTGCAAACTTTCGGCTGCGTGACGGAGTGAAGATGGGCCTGGTTACGGTCGACACTTACCGAGTTGCAGCGGTCGAACAACTGCGAACCTATGCGGAAATTATCGATTTACCGATGAAGGTCGTCACCAGTCCGTTGGAAATGCGGCGTGCACTGGACGAACTGACGGCGATGGACTTGCTGCTGATCGACACCGCCGGACGGAGCCCACGCGACGAATTGCAGATACAAGAACTAAAAACATTACTGGCGGAAGCGGATGTGGATGAGGTGCATCTGGTACTGAGTCTAACTGCAAGCGTGCGAAGCCTGGAAGCAACTGCTGAAAAGTTCTCCGTGGCGAACACAACTTCGATCATTCTGACGAAGCTCGACGAGGCGGCTGTCATGGGTTCGCTGTTGTCGGTTGCTCGAAAAGTTCCGTTGCCGATCAGTTACTTGACAACAGGACAGGACGTCCCAGACGACATCGAACCCGCGAATGCTTCGCGCATTGCCCGTCTAGTCTTGGGGCAGGATCGCCTGTTTGACTGATCATTGATTCAATATCCTTCAATCGTCGATGCTCCAGTAATGTAACAGATCACACATCATCCCAATATCGCGAATCATAATCATTCATGAGTGACCAAGCCGACATTCTGCGAGACTTGATGCAGCGCCGGCAGCGGGAAGCTGTTGTGCCCAAACCGCCGATCAGGCGAACAGCGCGAACAATCGCGATCACCAGCGGAAAGGGAGGCGTCGGCAAAAGCAATATCGCGCTAAACCTAGCCATCGCGCTGGCTAAGATGGACGCGTCGGTCTGTATTCTCGACGCGAACTCGGGACTGGGTAACATCGACCTGCTCTGTGGTTTGAACGGATATTGGAATCTTTCGCATGTGGTAACCGGCACACGCTCGCTGAAAGACATTGTGTTGAAAGGGCCATGCGGCATTAACGTCATTCCTGGCGCCAGCGGCCTAGCTGATGTGGCCGATGATTCTGAATCGGTCCAAACGGAAATCCTTCACCAAATGCAGCATTTGGAACGAGCTCACGATTTTCTGATTATCGACACTGGCACGGGTATCCATCAGCATGTCCGGCAATTCGCGATCGCCGCCGACGTGGTGCTGATTGTGACCACAGCCGAACCCACTTCGATCGCTGACGCTTACGCAACAATCAAAGCCTTTGCCGGAGGCGACAGCGCTCAGTTAAAGACGCTCGTCAATCGTGCCGATTCACCGCAACAGGCCCGCGCGATATTGAATCGTCTACAACAAACGGCCCGAATTTTCTTACGGACCGAGGTCGGATCGATCGGTTTTATCCCGAATGAGCAGAGCGTCGTTCAAGCAGTGGCCAAGCGGACTCCGTTCATCCTAGATTCGCCGCAAGCTGGCGCATCTCAGGCGGTTCATCAATTAGCCCAGCGACTGAAAAATCTGACGGACGCCCAACACGATCGCGGTTCATTTTTCGCCCGCCTCTGGAATCGACTGACTCGAAAGGCGGCCTAGTGCCCCATAACCATAATCCCGCATCAAAACGGACCCTAAAACTGGGCTCTGGGAATAGGAAGCAGTTCTACCGACTAGGAAAAATGTAACGGAAATATTGATTTTTCTGGTTGCTGTTGCCGATAGATATCGACAAGAGAGATATAGTCGCAATGCATCGCCGACTGCAGCGACAATTTGCGGGGTTGACCCAGACGTAAATTAAAAAACAGTAGCCAAGCAACTTACCAGCAGGCTACTACTGATCGTGTTTGTCACGGTATCGCTTCGCAAACTTCGAAAGCACGATGCGGGCGGCAGTGATTGTGACGACCGTGTTTTACGGTTTAGATCTGATCATGGGCGAATTGGCTCGTTGTGTCGTGGAAGAAAACATGGAATTAGAAGTTCGGCGGATACTTGCCGAGGAATTCGAATCACAATCGTGAGGCCGTTGAGCCGACAAACTTGGATGACTGACCACGGAGGGATCTATGGCGACTAAGGTCACCGACCAGGCTGTACTGAAACAATGGAAAACTTACAAACGGGACCAATCTGACCAGCAATTGCGCAACGCGCTGATCGAAAAATATCTGCCGCTGGTTCGTTATAACGCTGAACGTGTTTGGCAGAAGCTGCCGGAAGGTGTCGATCTGAATGACTTGATCTCCGCTGGAGTTTTTGGCCTGATGGACGCCATTGATGCTTTCGATTTGGGACGGGGCGTAAAATTCGAAACGTATTGCGTCCCCCGCATCCGCGGAGCCATGCTGGATGAACTTCGCACAATGGACTGGGTGCCCCGACTAGTCCGCAGCAAAGCCAGTAAGCTGGAAGCCGCTCGCAAACAGGCCGAAGCGAATTTGGGCCATCCGCCCACTGACTCTGACGTAGCCCAACGGATGCAATTGACTCAGGAAGAATACGACAAGCTCAAAACCGAAGCCAACGCTGTCAACCTGGTCAGCATGAATAAAAAGTGGTACGAGACCGACAGCTATAAAGATGTCCGTGAGATCGATATCCTAGAAGATAGTAAAGGCGAAGACCCCACAAAAAGCATCCAAAAACGGGATTTGATGAAGCTGGTCACGAAAGGTCTGACGCGCAATGAACGACTAATTATCATCCTGTACTACTACGAAGAGTTGACGATGAAAGAGATCGGTAACACGCTGGGCTTATCCGAATCCCGTGTCAGCCAATTGCATTCCAGCATCGTCGGTCGGCTCAAAGACCAACTCAGACGTCGCCGGCCGGAATTTGGGTAGATTAAAAGCAACCGCTTTCAAAACTATTTACCACGCACGTTGCCAAATTGCTCAATCTGCAACCTTGGAGAAACGTGGTAACCTAATCTGTCGGCTTCTAACTTTAGCCACTCGGTCTTCCTCATCAATTGGTCCGCATTGATGGCCTGCGGCATCAGCCAAACGTGGTCGGATGTGGCGTTTGCAAATCGCGCCAAATAATTCTGAACTTCGTCAACGTCTTCGCGACGATCGATTACGAATTTCAGTTGGTACGAATACTCACCGATAAGACGCCGGACGACTTCTGGATTGTCGCGGAGACGGTTATGGCGTTCAGACCACTGCCCCAACTGCGGCGTTGAATTCGTCAGTTTGGGACTGACTGACATTAAATCGGAGTGAACTGGACGAAAAACAGTTGCCGCCGTTTCAACAGTCACGAACTTGCCCACTTCAGCCAATGCCAGGGTTAACGGCACCACGTCCGGCTGGAGCATTGGTTCCCCACCAGTCACAACAACATGCTGGCAGTCAAACTGCTTGACTCGCTCGAACACCGTCTTCCACGTTTTGTGGTATCCTTCCGGATGCCAAGACGTGTATTTGCTGTCGCAAAACCAGCAGCGCAGATTGCAACCGGTCGTTCGCACAAACACCGATGGCGTTCCCGCAAACTGCCCTTCACCTTGGATCGAATGAAAAATTTCAACAATTCGCACAATCATTCCTACTCAAGCGGTTACCCCAGTGAATGACGGTTACACTCCGATCCCCTCACCTGGCTTAGACAGTCGCCCCTGGATGCACGACGTATTCCAAAGGATCGGCCAAACCGGCTTCGGAAAAACCTTTCAAACGCAATTGACACGAATCGCATCGTCCACACGATCGTCCGGAAGTATCCGGATCGTAACAACTGAGTGTTAAGCTGTAATCCACTCCCAATGTTGTTCCTTTGTCAATGATTTCGGCTTTGGTCAACGAAATCAATGGTGTATGAACCTTCCACTGTTGTCGGCCTTCGACACCTGACTTGGTTGCCAGGTTAGCAAGGCTCGAAAATAACTCTATGAACTCCGCCCGACAGTCAGGATAGCCACTGTAATCGATCGCGTTCACTCCAATAAACAAATCCAACGCACCAATCACTTCTGCCCACCCCATGGCGATTGACAAAAAAATCGTATTGCGGGCTGGAACATAAGTAATAGGAATACCCGTCCCGATCTCAACATCGCTGCGATCTTTCGGGACATCGATATCCGTCGTTAGCGCTGATCCGCCGAAATCACGCAGGTCCAGCTTGAAGACGACATGATCTGTGACATCGTTCGCCTCACAAACTCGTCGTGCGGCGCCCAGTTCGAACCGGTGTCGCTGCCCGTAATCAAACGAGATTGCATAAAGCTCGTAACCATCGCTGCGCGCAACAGCCAACAGAGTGGCGGAATCCAACCCGCCACTAACTAGTACAACTGCTCGCCTTCGAACCACTGACATTAAGTTGAAGTCTGGCGAAAAGAGATGCAAAATTCAACACGTTCGCCCGGAGCCGACCATGGCAACGGTCGCCATCGACCGATCAGATCGTTACAATTTTTATCAAACTGTCGGCGGCGAGCCACTTATCCGAAGAAAGCCGAACGTGGCAACGAGTTCCGATTGGATCATTTGGCAATTGGCAGACTCCGCATTTCCGTCGGGCGGATTCGCCCACTCAGGCGGAATCGAGGTGGCGTTGCGGTGGGGCGAGTTGCGGCGAGCCGATGACCTTGACGAATATTTGAAGACCAACTTAACTCAGATAGCTCATAGCGGGGTTCCGTTTGTCCTGGCAGCAAACCAAGACCCCCAGCAGTTCGAAGAACTGGATCAACTTTGTAACGCATTTTTGAGTAACCACGTCGCGAACCGCGCCAGCCGTGCTCAAGGACAGGCCTTTCTGATCGCGGCCGAAGCAGCATTCCAACGCGACTCATGCAAGAAACTGCGAACATTACTGAACGAGGGACATTTGATCGGACATCTTCCGGCAGTTTTTGGTTTCGTGACTGCCGAATTGGATATCGATTCGGAATCAGCAGCTCGTTTATTCTTGTACATCGGCTTGAGAGGCTTGGTTTCGAGTGCAGTCCGGCTAAACCTGATTGGTCCGCTCAAAGGACAAGCAATTCAATCAACTCTCGGTCCGTTTGCCGATCAACTCTGCGACCAATGCATCTGCCGGCGCGTCGACGAGGTTGCACAAACCGCTCCGATCATCGACATTCTACAACAAACCCAGGATCGGCTATATTCTCGATTGTTTCAGAGTTAGAAGTCAGCATTTTTGGGATTTGGAAGAGGTAACGACTGATGCATTCCCCCCACTCGCACGATCACGATCATGACCACGATCTCTTGGACCATCCGGGCCATTTCCATAAGCGATCGATGCCGCTGCCGGAACGTGATTACTCAAAACGAACCTTCACTGTAGGAGTCGGCGGGCCGGTAGGAAGTGGAAAGAGTGCGCTGGTGCTGGCTTTGTGCCGAGGACTTCGGGATCGATTCGAATTAGCTGTTGTGACAAACGACATTTTCACGCGCGAAGACGCCGAATTCCTAATCCGCAATGAGGCCTTGGAGACCCAGAGAATACATGCTGTGGAAACAGGCGGATGTCCGCACGCGGCAATTCGGGAAGACATTTCGGGCAACCTGGTGGCGGTCGAACAGCTCACAAGTCGATTCCACCCCGACATGCTGCTCTTGGAATCGGGTGGTGACAACCTGGCAGCAGACTTCAGTCGCGAACTGGCGGACTACACGATTTACGTGATCGACGTAGCTGGTGGCGACAAAATTCCGCGCAAAGGTGGTCCTGGAACGACACAATCCGATCTGCTGGTAATCAACAAAGTCGACTTGGCCGACGCAGTGGGTGCTGATTTGTCCTTGATGGAACGCGATAGCCGCACTATGCGCGGCGATGGACCATTCGTTTTTGCTGAGGTCAAGAATGGCAAAGGCGTCGATGCAATCATCCGGCACGTCGTTGACGCGTGGAAACATCGAACTGAAACGACCAAGTCGAACTAAGCCGTCGTCTGCTCACCTGCGACTGAATAACACAGCACGTGCGTTACTAGATAACACGGCGTCTTCGAGACGACCCATGAGCGGTTACTGACATAATCGCCGTTTATCATTCGTTCGGTGCGTGCCTTTCCAGATACGATTGCAGCATAACTTGAGCGGCCACTTGGTCAATTCGCGCTTTGCGTTTCTTTCGACTCAATTCGGTCTGCTGCAAGTACCGCTCGGCCGTGACCGTTGTCAAGCGTTCGTCCCAGAAACAAACAGGAAGTCCAATAGCATTAATGGCCCATTGTCCAAAACGTCGAGCTTTCTGTGCTTGTTCACCCTCCTCACCACTCATGTGCATCGGCAGGCCGACAACTATTCCAACTACCTGGTATTCAGCAACCAACGCGGCAAGATACCGACCGCCTTCGTCCTCACTCCGCCGAATGTAGGTCGCCAGCGGTAGGGCGATTGTTTGTTCGCGATTGCAAATGGCAATGCCGACTCGCTTACTACCATAGTCTAGTCCCAGCAGAGCTCCTTGCCGGGATAACGAATCTTGATCAAAGGAATCGCTCATAACCGTGTTTCTCGATCAATGCAACTAGCTTGCGGATGGCGTTTTCGTCATCTTTTCGTGCAACGAGAGTCGCGTCGGGTGTATG
>CAUZSN010000086.1:0-12070 GCA_963582345.1 Planctomycetota bacterium | reverse complement strand
AACCAAGTGCAGTTCACCGACATCTGGGTGAGCGATTTAGCACTTGTGATACGAACACGACAAGGTGATGGTTTGCTTCAAGGATTCGTGTTGAACGCGATTTCTGGAGAGCCAATCTCCGGCGCTGTCGTGCGGTCCTGGTACCGCAGCAACAACAAGCATATCACCGGTCCTCGGACTACGACCGACAACAATGGGCTGTTCTCTTTGCACGGCAAGGGACGACATTATCTGATCCTAGTACGGCACAAAAATCAGCAGCTTGCGTCGTTCCATAATTTCTACGTCAATCAATACACGACAACACTGCGTCCTTATTCGAGGACAGTCTTCTTTACCGACCGCGCGTTGTATCGGCCCGGACAAATGGTTCAGTACAAGGGAATCTGTATCCGCGTCAACCAGAACAACGACAACTACAGGGTGATCGGTAACCAGGCACTGACTGCTCTATTCTTAGACCAAAACAATAAAGAGATCGCTCGTCAGCGTCATCATACCAACGAATACGGTTCCTTCAGCGGAAGCTTCACAGCGCCTCGCGACCGAATGACCGGACGCATGACGATCCGTATCGACGGTCAACCGCCCGGTGCGACCAGTTTTAACGTCGAGGAATACAACCGTCCGAAATTTCAAGTCACGCTCAACGCCCCGAAAATCGCTCCCAAGTTAAACGCCCGAGTCAGCCTGCAGGGCAAAGCGATGGCCTACACGGGCGCTGCGATTGGAAACGCCAAAGTCCGCTACCGAGTCGTCAGACAAGTTCGCTTGCCGCACTGGTGGCACTGGTACTATTGGTGGCGAACGCCGCAAAAAGCAAGCCGAGAAATCGCCCACGGTTCGACCATGACCGAGACGGATGGGACGTTTCAGATCCACTTCGTCGCCAAACCCGACCTGTCTGTTCCTGAAAAGGACGAGCCCAATTTTCACTACGAAGTTTATGCGGATGCTACAGACATCACCGGTGAGACTCGTTCTGGAAACCAAGGTATCAATGTTGCTTACACGGCCTTGCAGGCAACTCTGAGTGCCAAGGACTGGCAAACTGACGAAAATCCGGTCGAAGTGAATCTGCGTACTCAGACTCTTGATGGCGAAGGCCAAAACGCCAAAGGATCGCTGAAAATTTATCGACTTAAAGAACCGAAAATAGTTCATCGGGCTAAGTTGCATGGATATTACCCTCAACCTATTTGGCGGGAAGGCAAGATACAGCCACCGCAACTCGACATGTCGAATCCGAATTCATGGCCTCTGAGCAACGTGGTTTACGAACAGGAATTCGTGACCGACAGCAACGGCAATGCCAAATTCACGTTCAAGCTGACTGTCGGCGCGTACCGTGCGATGCTCGAAACACAGGACCGTTTTGGCAAGAAGGTCACCGCTCTTTTGCCAATACAAGTGCTGGATCCGGATGCCGATCGATTCGCAATCAAAGTTCCCAACGTTGTAACCGCGGCCAAATGGACCATTGAGCCTAACACGGAATTCAAAGCGATTTGGGGCAGTGGCTACGAAAAAGTTCGGGCCTTCATCGAAATCGAACATCGACGCAACCTGTTGCAAAGCTACTGGACGAATTTGGCGCAGACTCAGGTCTCGATTAAGCAGACGGTATCTGAGGCAATGCGCGGTGGGTTCACACTGCACGTCACCATGGTGCGAGACAATCGCGCCTATCTGACGTCGCGTAAAATACAAGTTCCATGGACGAACAAGCATCTGAGGGTAAGGTGGGAGCACTTCGTCTCAAAGCTGGCACCCGCCCAGAAAGAAACTTGGACGGCGGTGATTACCGGCCCCGATGCCAAACGTACCGCAGCCGAAATGGTGGCGACATTGTATGACGAGTCGCTGGATGCCTACCTACCGCACAACTGGCCACAGGAGCTTGGAGCGTTTTACCAAGATCGTTCCCACATGCATCAGCAATTCGAAAATTCTATCAAAAATTTTCAACACCTCCATGGTCGCTGGCCATCGCGATTCAAGAACACTCAGATGACCTACCGGTCGTTTCCGTTCGACGTTATCGGAAATCTTTGGGGCTATCACTTCTTCAAGCGGAAACACCGCTTTGGCGCAGCCCCTAGTGGACAGGCAATTTCTGAAGCAGCACAATTCGACGGGGCCGTCACTGGAAGCGACACCTTCGACGACAATCGGTCCGAAGCAAAAGCTCTGTCCAAGCAAACCCTAACGAAGAAACCGGACCTGAGCAAAGTCTCTGCTCGCACAAACCTCAACGAAACTGCCTTCTTCTTTCCACAATTGCTCTCCGATCAAGACGGCATGGTGAAATTGCAATTCACCATGCCAGAAGCCCTGACCAAATGGAAGTTTTTCGGTTTTGCACACGACAAGGACTTGCGAGCCGGATTCCTTCAGGACTCGATCGTCACCGCCAAGGAGCTAATGGTACAGCCGAATCCACCACGATTTCTTCGAGAAGGCGACGAGTTAGAGTTTACGGTAAAGGTCACGAACCAATCGCCAACACGGCAAATGGGAAACGTACGGCTGACCCTTTCGGACGCCCGTACTGAAACGGTAATGGATAAGGAGTTGGGTAATAATGTGACAGACCTAAACTTCGACATTCCGTCCAAAGAATCTCGCAGCTTTTCGTGGCGTCTGAATGTACCAGACGAGATGGGTTTCCTGACATACAAGGCCGTTGGATCCACTGGGCGATTGTCGGATGGCGAGGCCGGCTATCTACCGGTACTGTCACGACGGATTCTCGTGACTGAATCACTACCTTTGCCTATCCGCGGAGCCAAGACCAAGAAATTCAACTTTAAAAAACTACTAAATTCCGGCACATCTGAAACACTGCGGCATAAGAACCTGACCGTGCAGATAGTGTCGAATCCCTCATGGTACGCCATCATGGCGTTAC
Organism: Planctomycetota bacterium; assembly: GCA_963582345.1. Taxonomy (GTDB): domain Bacteria; phylum Planctomycetota; class Planctomycetia; order Planctomycetales; family Planctomycetaceae; genus CAUZSN01. Next base: position 9,159 of record CAUZSN010000086.1, on the reverse strand, counting down.
CTTATCTAATGGAGTGTCCACATACATGTACTGAGCAGACGTTTAACCGGCTGTACGCGAACGCCTTAGCCCGTCACATCGCCAATTCTAACCCTAAAATTCGCCAGATCTTCGACCGATGGAAGGGCACTCCAGCACTGGACAGTCCGCTGGAAAAGAACCAGGACTTGAAAGCCATAATTCTGGAAGAAACCCCCTGGCTGCGGCTAGCGAAAAGTGAAAGCCAGGCACACCGTAATGTCGGAATTCTGTTCGACGACAACCGGCTGAACAGCGAGACGACCCGGCTGTTGCGAAAACTAGCTGAGTTACAACGGCCGGACGGCGGCTGGCCGTGGTTCCCCGGTGGTCGTACCAATGACTACATCACGCTTTACATCACGACCGGCTATGGTCGACTGCGACATCTTGGTGTCGATTTTGACATCGACTCAGCTGTCCGCGCATTGAGCCGACTCGATCAATGGATCGACCGCATCTATCGCACCATCTTGAAACACGGCAATAAAGACAAGAACCATCTAACAACAACGATCGCCCTGTATCTGTACTGCCGCAGCTTTTTTCTGGAAGATCAAGCCATCCAACCAAAACACAAAGAAGCCATCGACTATTTTCAGGGCCAGGCCCGCAACTATTGGCTTCGTTTGGCAAATCGCCAGTCGCAGGCCCATCTAGCCATAGCCCTACACCGTTTCGGGGATAGAGTGACGGCGCAAGGCATCATGCGTTCGATTAAGGAACGCTCGGTGAGTGACCAGGAACTGGGAATGTTCTGGCGTGAGCTCGAACTTTCGTGGTGGTGGTTCCGCGCCCCAATCGAAACTCAGGCCATGATGATCGAAGCATTCGACGAAGTCATGAATGACACCGACTCGGTAGAAGCGTGCAAAGTTTGGCTATTGAAACAAAAGCAAACTCAATCCTGGAAGACGACGAAGGCCACAGCGGACGCCGTTTACGCTCTACTGCTCCGCGGCAGTAACGTCCTGACGTCGGATACTCTGGTCGAAGTGTCTCTGGGCGGCACCACAATCAATCCAAAAAACGTAGAAGCTGGCACCGGCTTTTACCAACACAGGTTCTTTGGCGAAACCATCAAGCCGAATCTTGGCCAAATCACTGTGAAGAAAGTTGACGAAGGCGTGGCCTGGGGCAGTCTCCATTGGCAATACCTGGAAGACATAAGCAAAGTCTCCGCTTACGACAAGACGCCGTTGAAACTGAAAAAGAGGCTATTTACTAGGATGTTCACCACGAAAGGCCCCGTCTTGAATCCCGTCGTTAGTGCGGTCAAAGTGGGCGACGAACTGGTCGTTCGCATCGAACTGCAAGTTGATCGCGACATGGAATACATTCACTTGAAGGACTACCGCGGCAGCGGCACCGAGCCAGTCAACGTGCTGTCGAGGTATAAGTACCAAGACGGTCTGGCCTACTACGAATCGACGCGTGACACGGCCAGCCACTTCTTCATTGATTATCTACCGAAAGGAGTATACGTATTCGAGTACTCCACCAGAGTCGTCCACAAAGGCCAATATCAGACCGGGCTGGCGCAAATTCAATGCATGTACGCTCCCGAATTCAACAGCCATTCGGAAAGCCTAAACCTAGTCGTGAGGTAGGGCTCTATACAAATCATAACAAAATACCATTCTGGCACGACCATATTGGAAACATCCGTCTCCAACGATGCTTTCGTAGCGTTTGCAGGACTACAACGGAACAAAACAAAACCCCCGACACATTTGATTCCGTCAAGAATACCGATGTCTTTGAGAAGGATTCTGTTGTTCAAATTACAGGGAGTCCTCGTTGCAATTGTCGACTTGGTGACGGACGCGATATCGGGGGGCACGCGACGTTTCATTTAGAATGCGAATCACGTATTCGCCAAGAATCCCAATAGACAGCAACATCATCCCCCCAAAAAAGATGATCAGAAGCACCTGAGTTGCAAATCCTGGAACACGAATGCCACCGACTAAATACTTGACCAAATAGAATGATCCCAACAGCATACTGCCTGTCGCAGACACCAATCCCAACAAAGTGATGGCCTTCAATGGAAGCGTCGAACCTGCGATTACATTATCGACGACTGTTCCCACCAGTCGACGCAATGTATAACCGCTGTGTCCTTGCTTCCTTGGCTGGTGCTGGACCTGCACATTCGCAATCCGCGACGTGCACTGTAGCAACAACGGACCAATGATGGGGCGTGCTGTCTGGTGGGCACAAATCGCCTCGGCAATCTGTCGCCTCATTAGGCGAAATGATGTCAACTTCAACTGCTGTGGTTTTCCATAGAGATATTGATTCAGGTATCCGACAATCTGGCTGCCGATTCGTCGAACAACATTCTGTTGTGTCTGACGAAAGACCCCAATCACACAATCTATATCCGCAGCACACTCAACCGCCTCGATTAGCTTCGGGAGGTCCTCGGGCATCTGTTGCAGATCATCGTCCATCGTGGCGATATATTGTCCGCGAGAATGCTCGATTCCACAGATCGTGGCTCGGAACTGCCCTGTGTTGTACAGCAAGTCAAGCCCTCGCACACAACGATGTTGTTTTACGAGATGTTCAATTACAGACCAAGTGTCATCCATTGACGCATCGTTGACTAACAGGACCTCAAATGTCCTGCCCGTAGTCTTCATCGTTACTTCAATTCGCTCGACCAATCCCTCCAATCGCTGCCCGCTATGAAAACAGGGAACAACAATCGACAAGAAAAGCTGATCATTATCTTTGTTCATCGAAGTGCCTATTCGAACACCATTCACGCTTTCGGCTTTAGAGCTTCTGTACACATGTGATGTAATCGTTAATGCAATTGAGCTCGCCCGGGTCCAAATCGTCGAAGTCGACTTTCAATTGGATTTCAACTTCGATCATGATTGACATGCGGTCTAGTGAATCGAGGGCGTAATCTTCAAATAGTCCGCCATTTTCAAGCATTACATCGTCGCGCGACGTTACCTTTTTAATACTGTGAATGACTGCTTCTCGGATCTCGTCTGCCGTTTTCATACACAGGTCCTTTTTAGAACCGTTGAAGTGCTGGACAGTCCGACTCCAAAACCCGCCATCAAAATATTCGCTGGTCCGGTGCTCGAAATCACGTGCTCTTTCAGCATAAGAGGTAGTGTTGACGAGACGGAATTTCCTACTTGAGAGGCGCAAAACGGCACTTTTTCTGAAGGCAGTTGAAGACTCGTCGCCAGTGTCTCAACAATGTAGCGGCTGCCTTGATGAACCAGAAACAGGTCCACGTCCTCCATTTGTAATCCGTTTTGGGAAACGCATTTGCGAATTTGTTTTGGAACTTCCTTCGCCACAAAGCGGAACACCTGGTTACCATGCATTTTCAGCGAACCTGTTTCGGATGAAACTTGGATCGCCTGAGAGTACTGACTTCCCATCAGATAATCCGTCTTACCTTGACAGTACACGGCTTGTTCTGAAATTAGCGTACAGCTTGCAGCATCGCCGAACAGCATTGCTGAATTACGATCTTCCAAATCGATTACGCGAGAATAGGGGTCGGACGTAAACAGCAGTCCCTTACGCATGTCGTTTTTTTCTAGAAATGAACAGATAATCGAAAGCCCATGCACGTAACCAGTGCATCCCAGAGAGACGTCGAAGCACGCTGTCTTCGACGGAAGACTCAGCTTTCGATGCACGATCGCACTAGCATGAGGGATTCCCCCACCATCGGGATTCTGTGTGACGACGACAACACAGTCGCAATCGACCGCGTCATTATCAACTTTGACGGTCAAGTCTTCGAACGCCCGTACGCACAGATCTGAACATTCTTGTTCGGATCCCTTGCGACGCAGGTAGTCAAAACCCAGTTTCTTGTGGATAAACTCAGAATCCACATTGAACTTCTTCCCCAATTCACACCCATCGATACCGCTGTCGGGAATATACACCCCGATATCTTGAATTCCAAACGTACTCATTTTGCTCCAAAGTAGAGTTTTCCGATCTCATTTTTGTCGTGCATAAGTTCTGCCTCAAAGAAATCGCCGCCAATCTTTCGTCGATGCGAGACGCCACAATGACCGCATGACGGCACAAATCGGAGTAGTAGTTTGGCAAAAAATAGTTTTCGACCAAATTTCAATTCACTATTGTGCAATAGCTTCTTGTAAGCTCCGACAACTGATTCAATATATGAGGCCTGTGGAATGGGTGGCATATCAAACGAAGCCGTGACACCGGTGAACTGCAGCTGTTCGACAATCGCAGCCTCATTGCAAGGATACCGGGACTGTATCGCAGTATTAGATTCGTACAAGAAGCAAGTTGCCTCTTCACTCTTGTAGCTTGAAACGAGAACATCGTCTGTCCCTAAGTTTGTCTGTGACATGATCGTACATTGTCGGTCGGAGATCTTGTGAAAGGTAAAGTCAATCTTCTCTGGCCGAGGATCGCTTTTGATTAAATAATCAAAAATTGTGCTGCTGTGCAGATAGTCCCGTTGGCCGCGAAACGAAAAATCGGTCACGTCTGTCATAACTGCTACCCTCCTCGCAACATTGCTCGGAGTCGCTTGTGGTGAGGCTGCGCAAAGTTTCCAGAGACGTCGGAATTAGGGCCGAGGTCTTGAACAACGACCGCTCCCAACCGAACATTTGATCCTTCACCGACGACAATTCCATTCGAGACCATCGCGCTTGCTCCAATCCAACAGTTCGCTCCAATCCGGACCCTGCCGAGAAGTATTGCCTTCGATGACAACGTCGTCGCACGGCCGATGACACTGTCATGCCCAACGTTGGCGTGAATACCAATTGACACTTCGTTTTCTAAGGTGGAAGAACCACCGAAATGGACTGACCGAGAGATGTTGACTCCCGTATGAATCTGACAATCATTACCGATTGACACTCCGCCGTAGTGACTCATATGCTGCAGACACCCAGCGATCCTCTTTGAAAATAGACCTTCGCTACCAATGGTACAATGTTCGTGGATAGCTGTATTATTCCCAATGATGACTGGCCCGTGTACAACGCATTGTGGCCCAATGGCAACGTTTTCACCAATCGTCACACTACCCTTCATAACCGTAGTGTCATCAATGTTGGCTGACGAAGCAATGTGCTGAATTGGTTGCCAATTTTTCGATTCGTACGTCCGCTTATGAATGGCCCGGTTGTGCAACACGTAAAATGACTCTGCAGCATTTTTATAAACGAGAACTGGCTTGTTAAGTGCATCGCCTGAAAGCTTCATGATGTCGGAACTTGTGATGATGCATGAAATACAAGGCGATTCGTTCGCCAGTGTCAGCCATTCGATATTTGCAGCCAAAGCCACCGTATTGGGAATGGACGAATAGCAAAAGCCGGTCTGAGCCGAACCAAGATCGGAAGAAACATTGAGCACTTCACTCGGAGATGCAACATCGGCAATCAGCTGCACCAAATCGTCAGTGCTGAGAAGCGTATAGGGCTTCATTTGATATCGACTGATTCATAACCCGGCAGCGGGTCTTTCATTTTTAACTTACGGCGTATCGCAAACTCCGTCACTACGTTCACCACGCGTTCTTGATCATCGCTGGTAAGTCCGTAGTACATCGGAAGCCTAAGGAGCCGTTCACTTGTCTTTTCCGTAACGCACAGACTTCCGACCGACACTCCGAGCCTTCGTCCCATAACCGACAGGTGCAGTGGAACGTAATGAAACACGGCTTTGATTCCTAACTTATCTAAGTGTCTCATCAACTCATCCCGAGTTTCGCTGTCAGGCAACAAAATGTAGAACGTGTGATAATTGCTGTGACATTTTTGAGGAATGCAAGGCAGACGAAGCCGTCCGTCGTTTTCCAAGGGTTTAAGCTGTTGCTCGTAGTATCTGTAAATCTCACGACGACGATTGGTGATTGGATCGAACATTTCTAACTGGCCATACAGAAATGCGGAGACAATTTCGCTGGGAACGTACGCCGATCCCAGGTCGACCCAAGTATATTTATCAACTTGGCCGCGGAAGAATTCCTGACGATTGGTCCCTTTATCACGAATGATTTCGGCTCGGCGAACCATATCTGGGCAATTGATGCACAGCGCACCACCTTCACCAGAAATATAGTTCTTGGTCTCATGAAAACTAAAAGCAGCCAACTGTCCAATCGAACCGAGGGCCTGTTGGTCATAAGTTGCGTTGACGGCCTGAGCAGCGTCTTCGACAACTTTCAGCTCATGGTGATTAGCAATGGACATGATGACATCCATATCACAACCAACGCCGGCGTAATGCACAGGAAAAATGGCCTTGGTGCTATCGGTAATAGCCTGCTCAACGAGTCTTTCGTCCAAATTCAGCGTGTCTTCGCGGATATCGACAAAGACGGGTGTTGCTCCGACTCGGGCGACGGCATTTGCAGTCGAGACAAATGTGAACGATGGCATAATGACTTCGTCGCCGGGACCTAGCTCGCACAACATCGCTGCCATTTCTAGGGCGGCTGTTGCCGACGGAGTCATCAAGACTTTGTGGATTCTCAAACGACTTTCGAGAAACTCGGAACATTTCCGAGTAAAGTGTCCGTCTCCTGCCAAGTTTCCACGCGTCACTGCCTCGGCAATGTAATCCAGTTCCTTGCCAGCAACAAACGGTTTGTTAAATGGAATGAACGAATTCATAAATTCGATTCTAAACAATCACAACAGGCGTCTCCAACCGCGTTTGTGCAGTAACACGACAATTGCTACGAAACGGGGTGCCTGAAAAGGTTTGAGAACAAATAAAGGGACTATTCTGCCATAATAAAATGAGTCAAGCGTCCCATTTATCGTCCTGGTAAGATATTAGGAGTGTCTTGCTATGACTATTCGTCGATGAAATCGTAAACAATGATTTTTTTCGTCAATGGTCGAAGAGTTTCTTTTACAGCCTTTCTATGCTTTGGGTGTTTCAGGTAAGCCGCCAGCGCTTGCGTATTCGTAAAGGTCATGACTATCGCCAAATCAAACGTGTTATCGACGATCGCCCGTTGGCTTGAAAGAATCCGACCAGCACTAACATTGAGTACACCAGGTATCGTGGTAAAACTTCTCGAAACCATGATGAGCTTCTTTTGTGCTTCAAGGTTTCCAGAAGCTTTCAGCCAACAGATGACAATGTGTTGGACATTAGCAGAGCATGCACGCTGACAACCAGTGATTGAGCAGCTAGACAGGAGAACTACGACTATAAGAAACGCGTCGCTGGCGACCTTAAGATGAGCCATTTCGATTTTATCGTTACCCACTCTTGAAATACCTAAAGAATCAATTCACCTCGCTGACGGCCTAATACGAGTGAACGTAGAAAATTAATATCTCTGAAAGAAGGAAGCGACTTTGAAAAACCGCTGGCATAATCCAACTCCTGTGCAACACATAATTATGCCTTATTACAGCGGCAACGGTGCCTTTGTAAATTTTCTGTTCTGCCACGCGAAACACCGGATGACGATGTTCGCTTTGTCAGAGTAGTGACCAGCAAATGAAGTTCACTCATTTGTTGAAGTGATAACAGCCCGACGTGGCTGTCTTTGAAACCTACACAACCGTTGGATGGCTGGCCCATCTGTGCGACATACCTGATTCGGATTGCCGCACTTCTTCCGACGTACATCCCTCAGCAGCCAAACCTCGCCGTAGATCTTAGAACATTTTTTTGACAAGGTAGGTGAATCAGATCAATGAAAACTTGCACCATCATCGAATCAACTTTCAAGTAACACCGCTTGCCAAGCTGTCGGGCAACGTTTTAACCATGACCCAAAGTCCTGCCATCAATTGGTTCTTCAAAGTACGCGACTGCAAATCACTGCACACTGCCGGATTCGCATTTGCCGTCAACCTGATTCTCTTCACAGCGTTCGCTATGTTCGCGTCTCCCTGCTACGAAACCAACGACGACTTGGGCATGATGCGCACAGCTTCCGGGCTGCGTAGCGGTGAACCGTCAGAGTATCTCGTTTTCTCCAACATCCTGATTGGCCAGGTCTTGAAACGGCTCTATCAGGCCACCGACACGATCAATTGGTATTCGCTGTACTTATATTTCGCTCACTTTGTCGCATGCACTTCCTTGCTGTTTGTGTTCCTGCGCCGGCACTGTTCGGCACTAAGCGTCTTCCTGTTCCTGCTTCTTTTTGTCACCTTCGAACTCAGACTGCTTTTAGTAGCTCAGTTCACTTCGACAGCAGCTGTGCTCGCGATCAGCGGCTTACTGATGGTGCTGCTAGCCAACGCCGACGAAGAAGATTTACCCTTCTTTGTGCCTTTGTTAGGTATTCTTTGGATCGTGCTGGCTGCCATGATTCGAGACAAAGCCTGTTTGTTGGCGATGCTGATTTCCACACCATTAGTGCTGAATATCCTTTGGGTCTTTCGCTCGAAACGAATCATCCTATTCCTGTGTGCATCGGTCGTTCTGTCTTTCGCAGCCATCGGCTACAACCGTGCTGTTTATTTACAGCATGATGGCTGGCGACAGTACCTGGAATTCAACTCGGTCCGCGGCCAGATTCACGGCAACCCGATTGGCGATGCATTATTTGACACTCGAGAAGGCCCATACTATCACAAACTCGGCTGGAGTCAGAACGACGCCGCTATGTTTTATAGATGGTTCTTTGCCGACGATAAAATCTATTCGACCGACAAACTGAAGCGGATTGTCGATCATTTTTCGAGTGCCAGTCGCCCGTCCGGCGAACGGCTGCAATACCTGCGCCGGCAGTTAGATCGTGTTGCGCCGTATATCTATGCGACGCTATTCAACGTTCTCCTTGGTGTCGGTCTCGGATACGGTCAACGGCTTCGCGTAGCTCGAGTACCTTTACTGACCATTTTGTTCGCAACTATGGTGATTGTATTCCTCGCCGCATCGCTCCGTCTGCCTGACCGTGTGACGTTGTCGGCTCTGTTCATAATCAACGCTATCATTTTTTTCTGGTGTCTGTCAGCACACCACACAGCGCCGGTTCCTAAATATAGCGATTCGTGGCTTGCTCGCACGGTAAAAATAGGTCTGCTTGTTGTCTTATTGTTTGGCTACGAGTTCTCCCTTTACTATCTCAGCTGCGACTTAATCCGGTTGAATGATGCAAACCGACAAGACCAGCAATCCTAC
>CAUZSN010000085.1:0-12394 GCA_963582345.1 Planctomycetota bacterium | reverse complement strand
CACAACTTGGCCCCCATTTGTCGCCGGCCCCCCAAACCAGTTTTCCAGTGAGTTTGTCCAAGGCAATAACACATGGTCCGCCCGGAGCCCCAACGTTGATAATTAGCAAGTTCCCTTCAACCAGCGGCGTGGTCACGCTTCCGAAGAAAGCTTGTTGCACTCGGAACTCTTGATTCAGATCCCGCTGCCAGGAGACCTCACCGGTCTGCAAATGCAGACAGAAAAGACTACCCTCGGCACCATAAACGTAGACGCGATCGCCGTCGATAACCGGACTTGCTCGAGGGCCGTTGCTGTATTGATACCGGTCTCGGTAATTGGTGGTAAATTTGAAATGCCAAAATAAGCGACCCGTTTCCGAGTGCAAACATTCGACGAGTACTTCGTCACCAACACGATGTGGAAAGATGAGGCGATTGCCTTGAATAGCTGGCGAGGAGTATCCTTCGCCTTTATTCAGCACCCAGACCAGTTTTGGTCCTCCTTCTGGAAACTTTTTCAGCAATTTGGTTTCCGAGGAAATGGCATTGTGAGTCGGCCCAAGGAAACTAGTCCAGTCGTGTGTGACGGCACCGGGCGGCAGCGGTTTGGGTTTGCAATAAAACTTGACCCGTTTGTACGGCAAAGGGGGCAGAGGATTAGTTTTTTCTGGCGTGTTGATTTTTGGTGGAGCTGGATCGGTGAACCGCGGATCGGCCGCTTGGCTCGCTGCTATCATCAGAAAGCTGGCGAAGACCAAACTTCCGACAAGAACTTGCTCACGGACACTATGCGATCGCCACGAAACATCGCAGTTGTGGAAATTCAGAATGTCGCATGAACGGCTTCCCAACACTCTCACCGCAATGAAACGCCAGCGAGACATGGCGAATAAAAATCCCTGTGGCGGCATCGTGCAGGGGTCGAGTTGCTTCAGGACTTTCAGACTACAGATTCATTTTCTGGACTTTTTCTTCTTTCTTATCGATTTGGCTCTCGTCTTTTTTTTGCCAGTTTGTTTCTTGTCGCCGAAAATTTTCTCCCAGTTTTCCCAAAATTTAGGAGTGGTTCCCGTGCGAACGATTGGTCCGCTCATCGATTCTGCTCCTCGTGGCAAGCGACTTCGTCAGTGTCAGAAGAGTTGTCATACAAGTATACAAACTATTCTTTTCTCAATATGAAGTAGGTTTGTCAAGGGGTGAAAGAACCGCGTCGATTTGAGTGCTCATACTGCATTGCGCTTGTGTTTTTGTGTACTAGCAACTCAACTATACGTGAGAAGCCTGGACACCGGTGGAATCTATTTTTTTTCTAGTGAGTTTGATACGGTTTGCACCGAGAACTGTAGGGATGTCCATGAATTTTTACGAATTTGAAGAAGAACAGAAATTTCGAGAAGCCTGGGAAGCAATTCGAATTGCTCGACCGGTGCATTTCTCACTATTCACGTTTGGTGAATCCATCTTGCCGTATTTCTTGGTATGCGAGGCGTCCTTTTCGGAGACAACAGTGACAATCAGGCGTGGCGACGTGCGCATCGCGAGACCGACAATCATCACGCCCGACAACGCACGTCCCGAGTTTCACAATTTCTTTGAGGGTGAGGACAGCGAAGGGCTAATCGAGTTCCTGTTGGCACGGTCGGCCGCATTTTCACATCTCACGATCGATAACGAGTGCGGCCCGGAACGGATTGTCAGCGACAGCGTCGAGGAAGCTGTTGCCAAGCTGAACCGGCAACTCGATGATCAAGAAGAGGATCGCGTTGCCGTTCTGACTGCTCCTCCAAAACTGGCTGCAGTCGCTGTCTTACGCTACACTGCCGAACGCGTTTGGTCCAGCGCGCCGGACAACGTCCAGGAATTGCGAGAACGAGGCTTCTTGCCCTAGTGTCTTGTTGAATTTGAAATGGCGGGCTTCAAGGTTTGTAGTGACCCAATTTAGTGGGTTCTGCGAACCGAGAACCATTTGAATGCGGTCACTGCGAACCTGGCAATCGAGTCCTGACAAGCGACTAGTTGCTAACAAACGTACCACATGCTGAGGCCGATCGTGCGGCAACGTAGCACGCGTATGATTACCTGGATCTCGGATCGGTTGAGGCTCGGTCTCGAAACCGGTTTGGTGAACTCTAAGGCCGCAAACGGGCGTCCACCTCGTGAATATGAAACAGATTGATTCCACGAGTCGAGATGTTGTGTGTTCTGGTCCAGAATGGTTAGCCCGTGAGGGCATATTTATCGTTGACGGGTTGGACAATAACGGGAGTCACTGTGAGCTGACATGGCTCAGATCGTCATTCTACACCCTTATACGGATTGTGGCCACTTGAGTCGGCCGTTGTGACAACGTGAGAACAGTTTCAAAGGGATATGACAAACTGTTGCAGTCAACGTGAGCGAACAGGATCGTGAAAAGCATTGAACGGCCTTCTGCATAAGGTCGAACAAATACAAGCGTACTATCCACTTGGCCCAAAAAATTTCAGACAACGTTCGTGCCAAGAGACTGACTCTCAGCGAATCGTCAATACTGTGACGTTTTTGTTAGCGTTAACCTCTTCCTGCAGCGTCCGTTTTGGGATACCAACACCAAATACCAACAGTTTTACGGCCGTATTCTGTTTTTACCTAAGATCGATTGCAACAGCAAAAGCGTGTTGGCAGGTAGATATTTGTCTACGTGACCAACCGTTCGATTGATCTTGTCCAGCCGCAGCGCCCGCTGGGCTTGTTCGTGAGCTTGCTGTCGCAGGCCAGCATCCAAGTAGGCTCGGGCCAATTCCGATCGTAGGACGGAATTGTTAGGATACCTGTTGATGGCCTGAACCAGATAATTCACTGCCTGGCGAGCATCTGCGAGATCTTGCGTGGTTTGGAATTTCTCCAAGAACCAATTGCCGGGTCTTCGGTACTGGTTCGCATTGTGTGGATCCTTTTCTTGTGCCATTACAGAGAATTTCACGGACCGACTAAAATCCATTTCAGACGGAACGGCCGAGTTCTTCCAGCGGCTATACATCAATTCAGCTAGTCTTTCTAAAGGGGCAGGTGACAACGGATCAGCATTTGCGGCTTTCCGATAATGTGTGAGTGCTTTTGCGAAGTTTCCTTCTACCGCGACCTCGACGTCTCCGGCACCCGTCAGAATTTTTCGCTGCCAAACCGGGGCTGTCGAGGATGATAGGCATACCACAAAAAGAGCACTCGACAAGCCTCCTAATAAGGCGACTCGTGTTACCGAACCTGGTTCATCGTACGGAAGCTGATTTGCAGGAACAGCAGCCTCTTCGCCAACCTGCACAGATGCCAAAGCCACTGAAACGAGCAGTGTCTGGCTGATCGCTGGCATAGCAATTCCACCAGCGCCGAATAGATGAACGAGCAAGGCGATTGACGCCGAAACTAAAACGACATTTGAAACATCAAACGAACTGGAAAACGCTTCTGCCGGATCTGGCACTCGTGGACGTGCTAATGCCGCACATGTTACTACCATTGTCAGAAATCCGGTCAGCAGACACAACAATCGTAAGTCATAGTTGTGGCCCAACAGGTAGGGGATTACAAACGTTCCAGCGTATCCCACAGCAGCCCCAACGGTGAGAGGATGTGACAACACGTTGCGCCGCCCATTGTTGGATTCGTCCATCCGTTGCTTGTATTTCTGCTGAGCGGAACCTTGGAGCATTTGGAATCCTGCGATCATCACTGCGGCCAGTCCGATTACGCCGACGAAGCCACTATTTGCCCAAACGTCCAGGATCAAATTGTGTGGGTCCGTGACTTCTTCACTCGATTCCGGCAACTTGTGTTTTAGATAGTGTTGCCGAAAATTACCCGGTCCGGTACCCAGCCAAGGTCGTTCGCGAATGACGTTCCACGCTCCGGTCCAATACTCGAGTCGATACTTCAGCGATTTTTGCGATTGCGACACGACTGCCCAATCGAAACCGCCGCTGACACTCGCTGCTGCAAACAAGCTAGCCATAATCAGGACTACCCAGCTGACATGGAGAAGGAATTGACGACGGTTAAATTGTGGCTGGCATCGGAGCCAGTGCCATCCCAAGATGGCCACTCCACAGCCGATGCCAACCCATGCCGTTCGACTCTTTGTCAAGACTAAACAAAAGACCATCAACAGCATTCCCGGAAACAACACAAACCAAAGTCGACTGTTCATTGGCAAGGTTGATAGCATTCCCAAGGAAATGATCAACCCAACGATCAGGAAACTCGCAAAGGAATTGGCCAGCGCAAACATGCCGAACGGCTCGCTGCTGGCACGCAGTCGTTGTTCCCAAAGAATTCGCGGCCGTCCTTCCAACGGGATCCCCTGTCGTTCAAGCTCCCACTGTAACTGACCAATTTGTTGTGCACGCGATTTCGTGTTGGACAAGTCAGCCGGAACGGGCTGGGCGAGCAGCCTGTCCAGTTCGTTGCGCAGTTTGTCATAAGTGGTTGTGGAATTGGGATACCAATAGTAGTGCTGCCATAGCCCTAATCCTGCCAGCGGAACCGCAGTCGACACCAGCGTCAGCAGCACGACTTGTCGCGCAAACTGAGTTCGGATGGTCTGTCGAAGCAGAAAGAACGACACTCCCAGTCCAACCCATTCCCACAGCATATTCAGGGCTACGCGTTTTTGCCCTTCTGTGAACACGACAACAAGTGCGGAGACAATGTGGCTCCCGATCAGAATCCACAATGCCAAATCGAAACGATCCAATCGGAGGCTGAAGTTCTGTTGCCGATAAGAGTTCCAGGCCCAGAGCAGACAGGCACCTAGCCAGAGTTGCACTAACCACAATGTATCGCCTTCGGGAGCCGATTCTGTCGGAACTAACCACCGGGCCACCAACAATGCAGCAACAACCGCAATCAGAACGTAGGTCAGTCCGTCCGAGGCATTCACCGGTCGAGCAACACGTCCGCACCGGTTTGACAGTTGACGCTTTCTATAGGTGGGGCTCATTGCGTCATGACTTTCCGTCGGTTTTCCGGCCGACGGTCTCCAAGATGGCCACAATTGCCAAAACGCAGGCGATTAATGCGATAATCAAAAACGCAGCTGCCCAGTCTTTCACGCGGTACAATAGCAGCGCCCCCAAGCCAGTGGTCAACGTTGCTAAATGAATCGTCAACACCGCATTGCGCGGCTTCAATCCCAACTCGACTAATCGATGCGAAAAGTGACTCTTGTCGGGATGAAACGGACTTCGTCTCGCTAACACCCGAATCAACATCACCGAACCAAAGTCATATAAGGGAATTGCCAGAATGCACAGTGGAGCTAGAATGACATGTTTGCCGGACCGGCCGTCGGAAGCGTATTCATAAAATGTTCCTAAGACGGCCATGCAGCCCAACATGAGTCCTATGAAATAGCTTCCCGAATCTCCCATGAAGATCTTCGCCGGTGGCCAATTGTGCAATAGAAATCCGGTTAGCGAGCCGGCCAAAACCAACAATACTCCGCCCACCAGCCAATGTGGTTCGTGAGACGTCAGCATGACGACGGCAAACAAGATTGACGCAATCAATGCAATTCCCGATGACAGTCCGTCCATGTTGTCCAAGAAATTGAACGAGTTGACAAGCACGATAATCCACACGGTCGTCGCCACGACTCCCAGCCATGGTAGTGGAACGAAATCCATAGTGATGGTCGCTCGAACGTCGCCCCAAATTACCAATCCAGCGGCCACGAAAAACTGCACCAGAAGTCGTGGCAACCAGTGCAGTCCACGTAGATCGTCAATCAGTCCCAGTACCGCCAGAATAGTTGCCGCTGCCACAATGCTCCACAATTGACCCGAACGATACAGCACGCCGTCTAGATGAATCAAAAATTGAGCGGGTAGCCATTGTGCTGGCGATTCGCTGCGAGTTAGGACCCAGGCGATACTCTGGACCGCCGCCAGCGGAGCAACCACACCGATCCAGATCGCAATTCCACCGCCTAGCGGTGTTGTTGTGGTGTGGACTTTGCGGTCAGCAGGTTGATCCACTAGGTCCAACTTGGGCGCCCATTTGCGTATGACTGCCGTTATGAGGAACGAAATAAGAAATGCTGGGACGATGCACGTCGCTACAAAAAACAACATGGATCTAAAAACCTGATGAGGACTTCAAAAAGGACGAAAAGAAAATTTCCGAGTCCACAATCTTAATCGCGATGATCGGTGATGACTACATTGCAACTAAAAAGGGCACCCTGGTTCGTTCAGGATGCCCTGTGGGATGTTATATTCCCGTAACGAATTTTAAATTTTCTTTTAATGTCTGACTTGGTAGCCATTGGCGAATTGTTTGTCGTTGAAAAGCATTTCAATCTGGTCCGTCGAGTCTAGCGACTTTTTCATACAGCTACTGCAGCAAAAGGTTATTTCGACTCCTTGGACCCTAATCTGTGTCCTCGGGTTCAGCCTTCTCTTCGTGAACACACATTTGACCTGTTTGGCCTGTTTGGTTGCCACAAGCTGATGATTGGCTTTAGCGGAAAATTTCTTGCCATCCTTCTCAAAAGCCTTCGGACACCCGCGACAACAGAAGAAAACTTTTCCGCCTTTATATACAGCGCTGGTTCCCTCGCGGTCCTGCGCCGCATTACCCGTCACGACACATTTGATGCCCTTCAGATTGATCTTGTTTTTTGGAATTTCATATTGGGCCAACAGTACATTTGCCGACAACGCGACCGCAATGATTGCCACTGACGAATAGTTTTTCATGTCACTCTCCTTCTTCGGCCATTTATAAAAACCCTCTAATGTACCATGTGTTCAACTTGACTGAGCGATTTCCAACGCTTTCCACTTTAGCGAGACGGAACCAAAGTGTCACCAGTAATGTCAAGTTTGCATCAGCGATTCGTTAACTATTTTCGTCGGCTATTTTCGACAGCATTCAATCCAGTAATCGTTGCAATTCGAGCACTCGCAGGCTGTGTTGTTCTAGATCGTTCTGCAAGCGAGCCAGGTCGTTGCGATATCCCAGTCGGCGAGCAAGGAATTCGAATTCCTCACCATCGGCCGGCGGGACTGTCAAATCATGCGCATCGCCACGTACCATACGAAGTGCATCAATCAGCCGTCGTTGAAACATGTAGGCTTTGCGAAGATGAGAATGGGCATCGGTCGAAATGATGTTCGCCTGTTCCAGAGCCGTCATTGCCTGACAGGTATTCGTTGTCCTTAAAGACTGATCGCGGTGACCATACGTTATTTGCAGACCTTGGACCAAGTATTCGCAATCGACTAGTCCACCGGGGCTGAGTTTTGCATTCACGGTACCCGCCTTCACTAACTGCCGAACTTGTTTCTCACGCATTGCACGCATTGCTGCCACATCGAAGGGTTCCGCAGTGTAAATCAGCTCATCTCGCAGCCGGCAGACTTTGTCTCCAAACCGTTGATCACCGGTTATTGGCCGCAGTTTCACGAGCGCCTGACGTTCATAGGGCCAAGCTGCGCCGTGCGGTTTGAAATATTGGCGGAACGCGTCGAACGAGACGGCTGGACTGCCGGCCCGTCCGTATGGGCGCAATCGCAAGTCGATTTGAAAAATCCCCGCGCGCTTCGCCTGAATCGCATGCGTAAACGCCTCGATCAGTTTCAGGAAAAATTCGGCCGAGGAAATGTTCCATTCCTCACTGGTCTGTCCAATTTCGTCATAAACGAACATCAGCTCGATATCCGACGCGAATCCTAATTCGCGTCCACCAAACTTGCCCAAAGCGCAAATACTGAACGAGCAGGGGAAGTCGGAACCAATCTTCGGAGCGCCGTATCGGTTACGAAGTTCTTGGTCGCAAATCCGATACGCCTCGGCTACGACGATCTCGGCCACGTCTGTCAGTTCTTCGGAAAACTGTCCAAATTCACTAATCTGTCCCAGGATGTGTCGCATGTCGGCACGGAACATTTCGCGGTCCTTGAATGCGTTCAACTTCGTACGCTGATCATGTGGGCCTGTTGCCGAATTCAACTCGTCCCGAAGTTTGGCCTGGAGTTCTTCCTTTGCTTTTCGCTCCTGCAGAGCCTGGATGTCCTTCACCACGGGAAACAGATTCGTGTGTTGCAGACGCAAAAAGTCTTGCCACAAAAAATCACTTACGCCCAACAGGCGGGCTAGCGCATCAAGCACATCGAAACGAGTCAACGACGACAGTTCATCGACCCAATGTGGTTGCAGAAACAATTGCTCCAGAAAGTCGCGAAAGTGCACTAAGGCCGTCTCAGGATTGGGAGATCGAGGCAACAAATGCGTAAAGTGTTTAATTAATACAACGGCAGCCCGTAGCTCGCGTTGCTTATCGGCGTCTGTAATCTTGTTACTCGATTCATCAGTGATAAAAAGAGTGTCGACGACTTGATTTCCTATTGATGCAATGATGACACGGACGATATCGATCCTGGCCATTGCCAGTGCATTAGCCAATTCGTAAAGAAATCCGCTGGTATCTTCCGCGCGGATGTGGAGCGCTGTTGTTCGGGGCGAGGAGTCGTTGTCAATCAGGATGTCGACAGGGTATAGGGTCGTGGCAGAATCGCGAATTTCGCACAGTGCGTTGGCGACTCTTTTCGCCAGTCGGCCCTGAGCCTCACGGCGGTTGCCGGACTGTACCAATTGCAGAAGTTCTGCCAAATCATCCCTGTAGCGAGTCCATACATCCGGCAGCATCCGTTCTGGCAGCGGCCGCAGGGTAAACACGTTAATAAACTTCCGCGCAGCCGCACTTCGCGATTGACTCGATCGCACTGTCCCGGCGCGTATTCTGTCCCTTTGACGGACGTCGACCTGTTCGTCGGTAAATACATTCCCGGACCAAATATTGAAACCGTAAGCAAACAATAACCCGCAGATCAGCGACAAATCGCCTCGGTGGTCGAATCCTACTAGGGTCACCTGCCAATATCCGTCACGCACAGAATGGGCATCGAGTTCCACGATGTTGTTCTCGGAAATTCGTTCCAGCATTTCGGCGTGACGATCAATTTCCTCGTCAGAGAATATCTTGGAATATGACGGCTCCATGCGTGCAATGTGTTCAGGCAATTGGTCTGCTGCCGACCACGACACCGTTTCGAACGGTACGTCGGCATTACCTATGTAATTGTTGTAAATTGCGCGGACCGCGGAACAATGACGTTGATAATACGTCAAGAACTGATCGGCGTTGGGAAAGTCCAACCGCCTAGCCAGATAGGCCAATTCCCGCGAGTCGTCTGGCAGAGCATGTGTCTGTTTGTGGTGCATCAGTTGCAGTGAGTGTTCAATCTTCCTGAAGAACTGGTATCCGCTGGTCAAATGTCTGTATTCACTGCCGTGCAGAAAACCAAAGTCAGCCAATCGAGTTAGACCGTCCAACGTGTTGATGCTGCGGACTGCCGGGTGCTGACCACCGTGAGCGAGCTGCAGGAACTGAGTGACAAATTCGATGTCACGAATCGATCCAGTGCCCGATTTTACTTCACCCCATCTTTTTCCCTGACGATCCAGTTCGGTTTCAATACGTTCTTTCATTTCCCGAATACTGTCACGCATCCGGTCGACCGGCAGTCTGAAAATCATAGGTTCGACTCGCTGAAGGAATTCATTACCTACATTCGTGCTTCCGGCGATGACACGCGCTTTCAACATTGCTTGCTTTTCCCAAAGCATCCCGTGGTTTTGTAGATAGTCGACATAAGTATTGATCGCCGTGACCAGCGGCCCGGAACGTCCCCACGGACGCAAACGCATGTCGGTGCGATACAGAAAGCCTTCCGCGCTCGAACTGATCAGCGACTTGATCAGCCGCTGGCCGAGTTGCCAGTACTTGGCCGCGTCCGAGTCGGCGACGAATACCAGGTCGATGTCGGAACTGTAGTTCAGTTCTTCTCCACCTAATTTTCCCAACGCCAGAACTGAAAAACCGTTCAGAGAAACCTGAAGTTTGGAAGCTGAAACTGCCAAACATGATTGCACGATGCTGTCGGCCAGCAGCGAAAGTTGGACGGTGACTGTCTTGAGATCCATGAGTCCGAACGAATCGCACGCTCCGATGCGCAGCAGCTCCCAACGTTGGAAACGACGCAGTGCGTCAAATTTGTCCTCGATATTCGTTTCGTCAGAGTATGCCTGACGTGCCTCCTCGACAAACTCTTGCCGACTTTTGAATTCAGCCAATCGCTTGTGTTGCGTCAGCCGGTCCAGATAGATTGGATTGCGTAGAAGAATTTCCGTCAGAAACTGGCTACCGACAAACAGTTTGATCAAGATTTCAACGGCCCTGGGGTTTTGTGCCAGATACTCGAATAACTTGGCCGAGTCTGGCACACATTGTGCAAATCGATCGAAGTTCACTAGCGAACCATCAGGCGTCGCCGCGTCCGATAGCGAAGTCAAGAGCATCGGAAGGCATTTTTCCAGCGAACACCGAGAGACGTCGTCGGCCGCCAGAGCCAGCAGACGATGATGTGCTTTGCGCCAATCTGCCAAGCCCACTGACGTCAGCAGTCGTTTGATTTCGTCGTCGGTCAGCTCGCCGGGACGCAGCAAACTTGGTAGTTCGGCCAACATCATTTTCCCGAATCTGACCCAACGGTAATCGAAATACGGCTTCTAGTAACCACAAAGAAATTCTACTGTGGAGCTGGTCAGCATGCCAGAACGATACACACTGTCCCTGGGAGACACAGTGATAATGGATGCCATCCACCAAAGCGAACCAGACCGGAAGCGGTCAACTCAGAGAAGCATCTGTGACTGACCGTCAGCACTGCGGCTAGCGAGTGCCGATGGTGTTGGGGCAGTGTGAAAAACACCGTTTACAGGCATGCGACTAACGATTATTTGGCTTCGTCAGTCAAAAGAATGGACGTCAATTTGTACTCTGGTCCTTTGGAACGAGTCGCGAAAAGCGTTCGATCCGGTAGCCGGGTTTTCCAAGTTGGTCACGCATGGTGTCGTCAACGTGACCATCGATTAGGATTATCTCTCCATTACGGAGTACATTCAGCCTTGAATCGTCGATTAAAGTGACTTCACCGCCAAACTGATCGGTGGCGTCCGGAGTAATGTCATATAGCAAATGCCACAAATTGTCCTGCTTGTCATATTCGACGACACCGCGGAGCCACGTGTAATTCTTGTCATACGCATACGGGTTCGGCTCATTCAGAGAGGTGTTGGAGATCTTTTCGGCCAACTGACTGACTAAAGCAGCCGGCTCGAACGATTTTGGGGAGGTGAACTGACCGTTTTCGTCCGATGATGAGTCAGATGTGTTGACGCTCGAGGCCGCGACCACCTTCGGATCGAAAAATGAATCGTTCAGGCTCAGGGGAGAATCGATGACGTTTGAATTCGTTTTGAGTGGTTCATCCAAGACTCTTGGATTAGGAACAATCTTGCCACTTAGCGGTTCCTCGAAGACATCCTGACTTCCACCACCGCGACGGACATCGTTTCGTCCGGCTGAATGAGTTTGTTGCGATTGATGCCAATGCAAAGTTTGTGTGGGAGTGTACGCCGGCGTGCCGGAGGAAAAATCGTTCGGTGACAAGTAGGCTCCCTGGCCGGCCCCGGCACGAGGAACGATGTTTCCAGGTGGCAATGAATACGGGCCATAGGACTGGTTGTATCCATATGGATTGTACGGAAAGCATCCGGCGATCGTCATCACAGTCAGTCCAATCAGAATGTGATGTGGCATTGGCCTTGTTTTCATGTGAAGGGTCCTTTGGATCAATTGTTGAAGCCCAAACGACCTGTCGCAGAAGCGTACGGCGCTGGACAGGTCAATTCTTGCGGGATCGTAATCGATCACAATTACGGTTGAGCGGAGATAGAGATGAAATGTAAATCGATTGCCGCCAGAATGGTCCGCGAAATTGTACGAATCGAACCAGCTATGTCTAGACCGGTTTCTCACCTGGCTTTCCCTCATTGGCTGGAGTGCTACAATCATTTGGCTAATCCGGTACTACGGCGTGCGTGAAGACGGTTAAATGTTGAGGTCGTTTGGCTTTTAAATTCCAAAACGGCAGCTTTTCCAGACAGTTTCTGATGGCCTGGAAAGGCCAACCTACTTGTTTTGGGCCTGGCCGCACCGTAAATCCATGTCGTTGCGGCATTTAGACTGGCCGCAGGAATGTTTGATTGTCGATCATCTCGTGATTCGTTTAAGCTCGCCATTGGGTTCACCGGAGTGCATTTGTGTGCGGAATTGTTGGATTTCTGGCAAAGAGTTCAAGCTTACAGTCGTCGTTGGGCGAACTTGTCACTCCCATGTTGGATTGCATGGGAACTCGTGGGTCCGATTCGGCTGGCTTAGCCGTATTTACTGAACCAGTTGACGAAGGGTGTCGTCGATTCAGCTTGTACTGCAGTCAACCAAGGTATTGTTGGCAATCTTTCTGGGACAA
>CAUZSN010000084.1:0-12430 GCA_963582345.1 Planctomycetota bacterium | reverse complement strand
TCTTTCTTCAAACCGTCGATTTAAGGCGGCATTACGAACCAGCTTCGTGGTAAACCCTCGCGATCGTTCCGACTTTATCAGATATTCCGATTGACTGGCTCACGGAGTAACGTCTCGGAAATGACTGTTCTGCTAGTCGAAGCAATAAAAACGGTGACTAGTGCCTTGTGAGATCTAAAAGGGACGCAGAACCGGAATCCATGCAGCGAACTCAAACGACCAGAGACTGGTGGATTACATTTTTACTTTGTCTGCTGTTGTGTTTGTTGACACTCGGCAGCAGTCTGACAAACGTTCGAGCTCATGACCCAGAACGTATAATGTCAACTAGACACAGGTCGTGCAGTCGATCTATGAATGGCCGACTGCTGTCCCTGATAGCTTGGTACCACCTACTCACAGCGGTCGCCCAGATTTCTTTCCCGAATCCGTCGTGCCAATTGCTAGTTGGTCGGAAAATAAAATACCGAACACCTGTAGTGTAAGGTGTTGTGCAGCGACTTTACGCTCCCTCGCCTCACCAACGCTCATGGACGATCTGAGTGCATTCAACGGGAGATACAATCTTTCGATTCAGAATTGGCAGTCAAGCAATGGAAAAATAGATCACGCACTGACTTCATCCCGTCTTAGTTTCAAAGAGGACTGCAAGAACTATTCGCAACTTTTACTGGCAGATGCTCAGGGGGCACTCGATTGGAGTAACCTTGTGCTGCTAGGCATCGCAGCTGGCAGTGCGATTGTGGTCCGCCAAGATCTTGACCGCGAGTTCCGTGACAACACGCTACGGCATTCGAAGCGTTGGGGTGCGGCGAGTACAGTGATCGGCAGACTAGGCGATGCGACTTTTGAGCTGCCCGTCATGATGGGAGTCTACACCTACAGCCTGCGCAAAGGGAATCAGCGTCTCCACCAAACCTGTTGCTCGCTGATCAATGCGTATACCTTGACGGGAATCGGAACGATTGCGGTTAAGGCGGCCATCAACAGTGACCGCCCGAGCAATGACTGGACCGGCGGGCAATTTGGATTCCCGTCAGGCCACGTCTCAAGCAGTTTCACAATCGCTGCGGTTCTGGAAGAGTACTATGGAGTTAGAGCAGCAGTTCCGGCATACATATTCGCGGGCATGGTTGGCTGGAGCCGCATCGATGAATGCGACCACGACCTATCCGACGTCGTGTTCGGCGCTGCGTTGGGCTACGTGATCGGAAAATCGGTCTGCGGCCGCCATTTGCGCGGCGATCCTCGAGTTCACATTGAACCGTACATCCATCCGTTGGACGGAACGATCGGTATGATGGTCTCTCTACCATTTTGATCGAGCGGTCGCGAGATCCAGATTTCACGGTAAATGGCCACCACTTGACGCTGTTCTCGGCCCCTCATATACTCGCGCAACAATTGATAGCCGCGCCTAAACTGAACCTGCGAAACGCATTATGAAAAGCCAACATCGGCATGAGCTGCAGACCAACGAACTGGGGAAATTGTTGGGACGGGTTACACCAGTCGTCGAAAAGTTCGGCACTACGCGCAATCTGTTTATTCTGTGCGGGATCATTGTGGCGGTTCTCGCGATCATTTGGCGGGTACTCGGTTCGCACTCCGAAAGCGAACTCATGTGGACGCAGTTTATGCGCTGCCAAAACGCCAAAGATTTCGGAAATTTGGCCGACACCTTTAGAGATACAAATGCGGGAGCTTGGGCGAGGTTGAACGAAGGCGAATTACTACTCCAGTCGGGAATCGAACTTTGCTTCACTGACAAGAAAGGTGGTCTGTCCGATTTGAAGCAGGCCCAAAAGGCATTCAACGAACTCCTGAATGCAAAATCGATTTCGGTCGAAGTTCTTGAGCGAGCGTTGATTGGAAAAGCGAGGCTCCTGGAAACAACGTCCGACGAAAATACGCAGCCCGCAATTACAGCATATACGAATTTTATCAAGGACTTTCCCAATTCGGTTCTGACAAAGATCGCCCAACAGCGAATTCACGCACTCTCGCAGGAACGTGCTCAGAAATTCTATGCCTGGTTCAATAGGCAAAACCCTAAGCCCGAGGACCGCAAGAAACCTCGTGACAGCACGTCAACCGGTGACGTCCACGCTATCGACTCCGATTCGTTGGCGCTGCCGGAGAATCCAGAGAAACTTTCTCCGTCGCAACCGCTCGATACGCTGGAGCCCTCAAAATCTTCGTCCACCGACGACGGCAACGAGCCGCTTCTAAAATTGCCTGCAAGCGAGCAACCCGCTAGACCCTCGAAAGAGGTGCCGTCCAACAAGAAGCCATCATTTAAGACGCCTCCCGGCGACGCAGATTCGAGTGCTGCTCCGAGAAATCGTTTTCCACAAAGCGGCGCAGCATGACCAGCTCACTGTCTAGCAAACCGATCGAACTGACGGTCGAGTCGCGCGCACACGGCTGGCGAGTCGACTATTACCTGAGCCGATTATTTCCCAATTACAGCCGCCAGCAGTTCAAACACGCGATCGAACAGCAGGTGGTCCTGGTCAACGGATTGCCGGTCAAGTCGGCCCGTCGATTACGCGTCAATGACTGCATTGAAGTCCGTTTACCGAAACTGCCGGAGCGAAGCCTACCTCCCGAAGATATTCCTCTCGACATCCTGCACGAAGATAACTCGATCGTCATCATCAACAAACCAGCGGGCATGATCGTGCATCCTGGAAAAGGCAACTACGGTGGCACATTGGCTGGGGCGCTTCAGTTCCACTTCGATCAACTCAGCAACGCGGCCGGAAAATTTCGGCCGGGAATCGTACATAGGCTCGACCGCGACACCAGCGGAGTGCTAGTCCTCGCTAAGAACAACCAAGTCCACGCCCACCTGAGTGGTCAATTCGAACGCCGAGAAGTCGGCAAGGAATATCAAGCCATCGCATGGGGCGTTTTCGAACTGGAAAGCGACTACATCGAAACTTACATGCGAGTGCATCCCAAGAGCCGCGAAAAAATGCAGGTCTGCCGCGCCGGCGGAAATGCCCGCGACGCAATCACATTTTACGAGGTCATTGAACAGTTCGGCAGATTCACGCATGTTCGTTTAAAACCCCACACTGGCCGCACGCACCAACTGCGCGTACATTTGCAGTATTTAGGACACCCAATCGTCGCGGATCGTCCTTACGGTGGACAGGCTGCTTTGCGTCATTCCGACCTACTGAAATCGTCAAAGGCGAGAGTTCACGAAACTGATGAGCCATCCGACTGCGACACGTTGATTGCTCGTCAAGCGTTGCACGCATACCGGCTCAAATTTTGCCACCCGGAGAGTGGACAATCGCTGACTTTTGAGGCACCATTGCCGAAAGATTTCCAAGCCGCGCTGAACGCTTTGAGGCAACACAAGAAAGAGGCATCATGAGACTTGCAAAGGTGGTTCTCAGTGACGGCGAGCAGCGCGTCGCCAAAGTCAGCAACACAGACATCCAACTGCTAAATATGCTGCAGGTCGACAATTGCCGCCGTCTGGCTGACATTCTGCACGCTCCCGATCCGATCGGACTGGCTGACTTCTTGATCGATCACAACGCCGCCCCGATCGCGGCCACCGCGGTCACCTTTCTGGCGCCCATCGACCACCAGGAGGTTTGGGCGGCCGGGGTCACTTACAAACGCAGCCAGGTCGCTCGGATGGAAGAATCGGAAACGGGCGCCAGCCATTACGATAAAGTGTATTCGGCCGAGCGCCCCGAACTGTTCTTGAAAGCAACGCCAAATCGCGTCTCGGGACCGGGGCAACCGGTGCGAGTGCGTTACGACAGCACATGGTCGGTCCCCGAACCGGAATTAACTCTGGTTGTCACGCCGGACGAAAAACTAGCCGGTTTCACCATCGGCAACGACATGTCGGCTCGCGACATTGAGGGGGAAAATCCGCTCTACTTGCCGCAGGCGAAAGTCTACAACCAATGTTGTTCATTAGGCCCATGCGTTCTGATTCCTGAGGAACCATTGGATCTGCCGAACACAAAAATCAAACTCCGCATCGAACGCAGCGGCAGCGAAGCCTTTCGAGGTGAGACCGACCTCAACCAGTTGGCCCGGAATTTCTCCGAATTAATCAGTTGGCTCTGCCGGGAAAACCTGTTGCCAAACGGAGCTTTTCTGCTGACCGGCACCGGTATCATCCCACCCGATGAATTCACTCTGAAAAATGGCGATAGCGTCTCCATCGAAATAACAGGAATCGGAACGCTGACGAACCCGGTGGTGAAGGATTGACTGACGCTTGTCGGAAAGCCCCCTGACATCATCGACCGCCCACACAATGAAACCACTCATTCGAATCGACAGTTGCGGGATTCCATGAAGTATGTCTTGATCATTCCCGATGGTGTGGCAGACGAGCCGCAAGACGCACTAGGCGGCCGAACGCCACTACAAGCGGCACGCACGCCCAATCTCAACGTAATCGCCCAATGGGGCGTCGTCGGACAGGCAAATCATGTTCCGGCCTCGATGCCCTCAGGTAGCGACGTCGGCACAATGAGTCTGTTCGGTTACGACCCACTTCGTTATCACACTGGCCGAGCGCCGCTGGAAGCAGTCGCTCAGAACATCGAACTGGGTGCAAACGACTGGGCAATACGCTGTAACCTGGTGACGATTGAGAATGGCAACATGCGAAGCTTCACCGCCGGTCAGATTCCGAATGATTTGGTCCGAAATCTTATTGAGCAATTGCAAAAGGATTGTTGTGGAAATAAACAATGGAAATTTCACGCCGGAGTCAGTTATCGTAACCTACTGATCTATCGTGGCCGCGATCATCCGGACCTATTCGATTCGCAAACCGCGACTGTGGCGCCCCACGATATCCCAGGTCAACCGATTCACGATTTCCTGCCCACAGGAAATGGTGCCGACGTGTTGCGAGATCTGATGGACCGCAGTATCGAACTGTTTGCCAAGTCCGCAGAGAATCAGGCGCGTTGTAGTCGCAACGAGTTGCCCGCCACCCAAATCTGGCTGTGGGGCTTAGGAAAACGTCCCTCTCTAGAACCATTTTTCGATCGGTTTGGCAAGACAGGCGCCGTGATTACGGCCGTCGATTTGCTGCGCGGCATCGGGATGCTTTTGGGTTGGGAATCTGTTACCGTCCCCGGCGCGACTGGCTACACTGATACTGATTACGCGGCTAAAGGCCGTTACGCAATCGCGACATTGAACGACGTCGACTTTGTTGCTATCCACGTCGAGGCAACCGATGAAGCTTCTCACGAAGGAGACGCCGACGCGAAAGTCGCGGCATTGGAACAAATTGATACGGACATCGTCGGTCCGGTGCATCAGTTCTTGCAACAACACAACGACTTTCGCATCTTGATTTGCCCCGATCACCCAACCTTCGTGCGTACAAGAACACACAGCCACGGTTACGTACCATTGGCCATGTGCGGCAGTGGAATCGAAGCTGATGGGGCACAGACGTATGACGAAGTTGCCGCGTCACAATCGCACCTAATTTTTAAACGAGGACACGAATTGATGCCCCGCTTTCTTCGAGAATCCAACCTTTGACGACGGGCCCCTGCGAAAGACAAGGGCTCGCTGTGAAATGAAGTCGCTGATCGGTCAACTCTTATGTCACCGAACACGTTCGATCCGGATTACAATTGGCTACGGCGGTTTCGCCGAAATCTGAGATCTTGGTATCAGAGACACGCTCGCAATTTTCCATGGCGGGCAACGACTGATCCATATCAGATTTGGATTAGCGAAATCATGCTGCAGCAGACGACGGTGACGGCTGTTGTGCCTTACTACGAACGGTTTCTGCAACAATTCCCGACGGTTCGAAAGCTAGCGCAGGCAAACGAACAAGACGTTTTGAAACTCTGGGAGGGTCTGGGCTATTACACTCGCGCACGCAACATTTGCAAAACAGCAGCATTGATCGTTCACGACTATCACGGCCGTTTTCCTGACAATCTCGACGCGCTAATCCGATTACCTGGAATTGGACGGTACACAGCGGGAGCAATTGCGTCGTTCGCCTTCAATCGCAGGACACCAATTGTCGAAGCAAACACGCTGCGGTTGTACTGTCGGTTGTTGGGTTTTCGTGACGATCCACGTTCCGGTCCCGGGCAGCGGCAGTTGTGGCACTTCGCCGAGCGGATTCTGCCTCGACGGGCACCGGGTCGATTTAACCAAGCATTGATGGAGTTAGGCGCGATGGTCTGTAAGCCAAACGAGCCGGATTGCGGACACTGTCCGCTGCGATCGTGTTGCCGCGCATACATAGACAATGCTCAGGCAGAAATTCCCGTCCCGCCGTCACTCCCCAAAATTACATCAGTGACCGAAGCAACCGTTGCCATTCATGGCGAGGCTGGCTACGTGCTGATACGGCACTCTGAAGGCCAAAGGTGGTCCGGAATGTGGGACTTTCCGAGATTCTCCATCGAATCCGTGGTCGACTCATCTGTAACTTCCAATCCAATGGCAAAGAACTCGTTGGTTTCAGCTCGGCTAAGAAAACACATCGAACGGAAAGTGTTGACGATAACCGGACTGTCAGTTGGCGGCCTCGATCTGTTGACCAAGATTCGGCATAGCGTGACCCGTTTTCGAATCACACTGCTCTGCTTCCGGGCTGAGTTGCGATCCGAAGCACTTAACAGGGCCACCCAGGATTGCCGATGGATTCGGACCAAACGATTTGGTGATCTTCCGTTTTCAGTGGCCGGACGTAAATTCGCAAACTTATTGGCAGAAGTCGACTGAGTTGAATAGACGACTGCCAGTTTTCCGGGCGAAGTTGAGTCGAGTGGCAAGATTCATTGTGAAATGCGGCATTATCCGTTGTATACTCTAGATAGAATTGGAATGAATCTAGACAGGCCGGCGTTTGCATTCAGTCTTTCTGCAGCGACAGTTGGTTTGAGTTGACTGAAGGTGTAACAATTCCGTACACCGCCCACTCAAGAGCTCACCGGCAACGAAATTATCTCCGATTCTGGAATGCCCGGCTGATTCGCCAGCAAGTGTGCTACGTAAACCAAACAGATGTCGCCACAACGTGTAAAGCCATTAAATGATGTTTCGCAGATGAGCAAGAGAGACCCGACATTCGCACGAAATTGGATGGCGACCAATACCTGCCGTGGAAATAGAAAATGATAGTTCGGCTAAAAAGCATCTTGACTGCCGGCTACGCCGTTTCTTTCTTGTTTCACTTGCTATTGTTGATCAGCCTATCATTCATCGTGCTCAAAGGCTTCGACAAAAACCAAGCTTTCAGCACGATTCTTGGCGAAGCAGACAGAGAGCTTACCGAGTTTGACGAGTTGGTCGACACGCAACTGGAATTGACCAAAAATGAATCCGACGTAACACAGTTGCCACAACTGCAACCATTGTCGACCCAATTGCCGAATCAACTACCTCCGACCAACTTGGATCCGACAATCGCCTTTGCCAGCAACGGCAACGCTGACGGCGGAAACGGGTTCAAATTCCGTATGCCGAAAGGCGGCAAGGCGATCAGGAAAGGCAGTTTCACCGTCTGGACCGACCCCACGGATCCGACTCCGGGGGAAAACTACCGCATCATTATCCAAATAAACCTGCCTAAGCGAGTTCGCAGGTATTCCTTGCAAGATCTGACTGGAATTGTGATCGGCACCGACGGATATCGAAAGCGAATCCCCGACGATCTGCCCCGCCACTTACAATTTCCACAGATCAAGAACCACCAAACGCAATTGGTGATCCTGATCCCGGGAGCGGAACGGCTTGTGGAAGACACCATCGAAATTAACTCGAAACTTTTGAAAGAAAAACAGAACTTGCGAATCGAGTTTTAGTTGGAATTGTGGATATTAGGAAGTTCGAATCACCGCAATATGGCGGCATTACGAATGGCAGAGCTCGATCATCAGTTCGTGCACTGATGTCAGCTTCGCGACGACCGCATTGGCGCCGCATGCTTGAACGAACGCTACGTCCTCAGGATGTGCCATTCCCATCAGCGCGACCACTCTCGCATCGGGATTTCTCGCACGAAAACCGCGCAACCGGTCAGCCGTTTCATTGTTCCACGGATCGGCGTCCCAAACGACCACTTGCGCCGAAGGAAATTCAGCCTCTCGCAGAAGTCGGAATCCAGCTGATCTAAGTTGTTCGTGCAGCCAGATGCGTAGTTCACGATCCGACGTCAAAATGAACACTGGCGTCAATAATGACTGCATCCCTGTCTGACACTCTATCAAGATCGGTTCGGCGGAATCGAAATCATAGATTTCATCACGCGAGGCTGTGCGTGGTAAAGGAGTTTTCGTTTCACTCAAAACGTGTAATTCGTGGCGAATTCGAGCAACGGCGCTACGAGCCGGAATTCGGACCGACAGCGGCCAAATGGCACGGCTACGGCCGTCCGACTCACACCATGCGCCAAAACAGCAGACCAAGCGAGCTAGAGGGAATACGCGGAGTAGTTCCTCAACATCTGACCGGCTGAATTCATCGGACCAACTTTGGCAGACAACGACCAGATCAGGGAACCAGTTTTCGACGGTGAGTAAACGGACGGCCGCACCGATATCATGGGCGAATCGAATTCGATTATTGCAAAGCGGAGACTTCAAGAACTCCACAATGGGACGCATCTGATCATCGTCCCATTCACCAATCAGCAGGACCTGAATATCATGATCCATCATGATTCTGCTCACCGCTTTGACCGCGTCCTGGTCATTGAATCCTACGGTTCGCGTTCCGCACAACGAACCCAACGGAGATCGCCCGACGAAATAATCATCCGGTCTGCGCACTGACTTCGCCAAACTGCTCGTACAGATATCGCAGAATGTCCCGAACCGAAATGATGCCGGTTGACCTTCCTGTTTCATCGACGATGGCCATGTGCCGGTAGCCGCCCAAGTCCATCGCGTGCAGCGCGTAGGCAATCGAATCGTCCTTGGTAATCGTAGCCGGCGATGGGGTCATAAAGTCGGAAACTGGCCGGTTCTGATCATCTTTATCCACGCGGATCTTGTTCAAGACGTCGCGTTCCGTAAAGATGCCGACCAACTGCTTGCCTTCTTCCACTAGCAGACAACCAATCTTTCGAGCCACCATTTCCGCGACAGCGCCGCGTACAGCCATTGACGCCTGGACTGTCAACGGCTGTTTGGGATTCAGAACGCCAATACTTTGACTGGTAATTGCCTGTTCCAGATCACTGCCGACATGATCGAATTCCACCAATGGCTGCCCACACGATTCACAGTCATCAACGCCTGCAATGTTGTCAAAACTACAATGCGGACAAAACATTGATCGATCTCCTTTCCGTGATGCCGGAACCGGATCGCAAATATGTCTAATATTCTATTGCCAACAGCCTATTCGATGGTCCACGTGTCGCCGCTTTGAAAGAGTTCGTCAAGATCGCCTGCTCCCTGCGTCTCGATCGCGCTTTGGACTTGTTCGTTCACACCACGATCATATATCGGACGTTCGACGTCGCGGAACACACCCAGCGGTTCAGGAAACTCGGGATGACGCATGCGAGCCAATAGAAACGCTAAGCTGGATCCCGGCGCCTGTTCGTCGTGAAACAGCAAATCGTCCTCGCTAATCCCACTTGACAATTCAACGACTTCAGGACGGTTACCTTCGTTGACACGGATTCCCTTGTCTCGCTTCGCGCCGAAAATTAGTGGCTTGCCGTGTTCCAGGTAGACAATATTGTCTTCCTTTACTCCTTTCTTCGAAGCGTAATAAAACGCTCCCGAATTGAAGACGTTACAATCCTGATACACTTCAATAAACGATGTCCCTTCGTGTCGAGCCGCACGCTCGAGCACCGTTGTCAAATGCTTGATATCTACATCTACTGCTCGAGCGACAAACGTGGCTTCGGATCCGATTGCGATGGACAACGGACTGAGCGGATTATCGATCGACCCAAACGGAGTGCTCTTGGTCCGTGCTCCCAGCGGACTAGTCGGTGAGTACTGACCCTTCGTCAACCCGTAAATTTGATTATTAAACATTACGATCTTCAGGTCGACATTGCGTCGGATGGTATGCATCAGGTGGTTCCCACCAATCGACAGGCCATCGCCATCACCGGTGATCACCCACACCTGCAAATCCGGACGGCACGTTTTCACACCCGTGGCAATGGCTGGAGCTCGTCCGTGAATACTGTGGAATCCGTACGTGTCCATGTAATACGGAAAGCGACTTGAACAACCGATTCCCGAAATGAAGACGAATTTTTCCTTGGGAATCCCCATTCCTGGCAGAACTTTTTTCATCTGAGCCAGAATGGAATAGTCACCGCAGCGCGGACACCAACGAATTTCTTGGTCGCTTGCAAAGTCTTTCGACGTTAAAACAGGAAGTTTAGCGCTCATAAAGTTCACTCTTACAACAATGAAAGAATCCTTTCAACAAGTTCACTGACGCGGAACGGTTTTCCCTCAATCTTGTTAAAACCGATCGCGTTGACCAAAAATTTTGCTCTTATTAAGAAGCGGAGTTGCCCCGTGTTCAGTTCGGGGATCAGCACTTTATCGTAGCTATCAATGACGTCGCATAGGTTCTTCGGAAATGGGTTCAAGTACCGAAGATGCGCATGCGCCACGGAGTGGCCATCCTCGGCGACTTTTTGCACTGCCTGTCGAACAGATCCATAGGTACCTCCCCAGCTCAACACAAGCAATTTTCCTGACTTGGGACCATCGATGTCCTGTTCGGGAATCGAGTCGGCAACTCGCTCGACTTTTTCAACACGAGTTTTCACCATGTGCTCGTGGTTGGCCGGCGAGTAATCAACGTGGCCAGTCACGTCCGCTTTTTCCAAACCACCCACCCGGTGTTCTAATCCGGGCGTCCCAGGAATAGCCCAGGGGCGAGCCAGCTTTTCATTGCGCTTATACGGCAGGAATTCGCCATCGCCGTTCGTTTTGGCAGGATGCCTGACTTGCAATGGCCTCAGTTCTGACATATCCGGAACCCGCCATGGTTCGGCGCCGCTGGCGATGTAGCCGTCGGACAAAAAGAGGACGGGCACCATGAACTCTACGGCAATCCTCATCGCTTCCTGAATCATATAGAAACAGTCACCAGGTGTGGCTGCCGCAACGATCGGCACAGGCGAGTCACCGTTCCGGCCGAACATGGCCAGCAGCAGGTCCGCCTGTTCGGTCTTTGTCGGTAGGCCGGTACTGGGACCACCACGTTGGACGTCAATAATGACCATTGGCAGTTCGGTCATCAATCCCAAACCGATCGCTTCACCCTTTAAGCAAATGCCGGGACCGCTGCTGGCAGTCACTGCCAGCTCGCCGGCAAAGGCTGCGCCTACGACGGATGACATCGCCGCGATTTCGTCTTCAGCTTGAAATGTCCGGATGCCAAACCGCTTCAGTCGGGCTAGTTCATGCAGGATATCACTGGCCGGCGTGATTGGATAACCAGAGTAGAACAACGAACGGTTGCTCAGTTTCGCCACCGTCGCCAGGCCGAATGCAACGGCTTCGTTCCCCGTAATTTTCCGATATCTGCCCGGAGCCAGTTTTGCTGGTGCGACCTGATAGTGGACAGTAAACGCTTCGGTAGAAAAACCGTAATTTGAGCCAGCCTTCAATGCTCGCAGGTTGGCCTCAGCAATCTCCGGCTTCTTGTCAAACTTTTCTTGGATCCACTCTTCCGTCGTTCTGGATTCACGCTCGTACAACCAGTAAACCAACCCCAATGCGAAGAAGTTTCTGCAACGGTCAGCTTCGCTTTGCGACAACCCCAGACCGTCGACCGCATCACGCGTCAGTCGCGTCATGGGAACTTTGTGCACCAGATAGGACGACAATTCGCCCGCGTCATCAAGTGGATTGGACTTAAAGCGGGCCTTCGCCAGATTGCCTTTGTCAAAGGCATCTTCGTTGACAATTAACGTTCCGCCACGTTTCAGGTCGCCCAAGTTCGTTTTTAGCGCGGCTGGATTCATGGCGACCAGTGTGTCAACTTCGTCGCCTGGTGTAAAAATATCATGACTGGAGAAGCTCAACTGAAAACCGCTGACACCCGCCAACGATCCGGCCGGTGCACGAATTTCGGCAGGAAAATCCGGCAGAGTGCTTACGTCGTTGCCGAAGATGGCCGAGACGTTCGTCATCTGGGAACCCACCAACTGCATCCCGTCGCCACTGTCTCCACAAAAGCGGATCACGACGGTTTCCAACTGCTCGGTCTGCTTCTCGTGGGTGTTGTCTTTAGCGGCAACGTCGATCGATGCCATTAGTCGTTGACTCCTCTCAGCCAAACCATATTCGCTACCGACGTTTTCGGAGAAAAATGGTGTCGTTGTGGGGTACACGAACCGCTAACGGTACAATCAAGGTGCATATTGGAGTGCCTAGGCTCCTTCACGGTTCTTAGTAACCAG
>CAUZSN010000083.1:0-12689 GCA_963582345.1 Planctomycetota bacterium | reverse complement strand
TGGAACCGACCTTTGTCTCGCCAACAAAACTTGGCACCGACAGCCGCTCATTTAGCTGCTGACCCGATGCGGTTATTCAATGGGCAGCGTCTTGAGGCCCGCAGATGAGGCGGGTTCAGCCAACACGTGATACACGCGGAATTCTTAACAAGAGGAAGGAAATTGAAAACGTCGGATTTAGTGTGATCCGGTCAGTAGCGTTCACTTGGATCAGGACGTTCGCTGAGCCATATCGGTTCTACCACACAATTTGAAGCAGAGAGTCCAGCGTCAGCGTACAAAATGGCCGAACGTCATGACGTTCGGCGGCGGTGCGAACAAACGTCGAAAGCTCTTGTTCTCGGTGTCGTCTGAAAACCAGAGGGCACTTTAAAGGTTGCTTGCGAAAGAAAAGAACACCGTGCAAAACTATTTTCGTAACGACTTGCGCATGACTTGAAAGCAAATGAAGCGCGAAAACCGTTCGGTTACCATTTGATAACGACACTAGCTCAATCAGAAAGTGTGCGTCGGCTTGGCCGCCAGTGCGCTGTCGAGTGTGTTGTGGATTCGGGTGTCGTCATCTTGCCCGGCTTAATGTTGCTTGCATCGAGCCATTTTGATGGCACGGCAGGCGGCAGAGAGTTTCCTTCATCCGTGGTTCGGATGGCTTCTTCTATCGGTTCGTCGATCCACAGGCCGCTATCGTTTAACCGCATGAGTCCCAGTTCGCGATATAACCGCATTCGCGAAGCGTGATAGTTCAGCCAAACGCTCATCAAGTTGTTCTGAGTGTTGCGCAGATCGGACAATGCAAACAGCAGATTCTGGGCCGCGGTCGGACCAAAAGCGGGCGGTGCTTGACCGGGTTGTGCTGGCGGGACCGGTTGGTTTAATGCTTCGCGAGTTTGATCGACTCGGCGGATTGCAATCGTCACAGCACGACGTTGGATCTCAAGGTTCACTCGCTGTTGCTCTAAATCTCGCAGGATTTGGCGCAGCGTCTGGTTCACATTATCTTCGAACTGAATC
Organism: Planctomycetota bacterium; assembly: GCA_963582345.1. Lineage (GTDB taxonomy): Bacteria > Planctomycetota > Planctomycetia > Planctomycetales > Planctomycetaceae > CAUZSN01. The sequence goes on along the minus strand of CAUZSN010000083.1, from coordinate 11,678 downwards.
AACTGTCGTCGGTCCTGTTGGTAATCGATCAGTTGCTGGCGAAAATTGTTTCGTTCGACTAAACGCGTGAACGGTGGGTCAATTTCGATCGACGCCCGCAACGAACTGGTTTCGGCTCGGAATTTTGCTGGGTTGTCGTTGCCAATTGTCTGCAGATCGCCGTTGAACCGAATCGTCAGGTCAGACTTTAGCGCATTCGCGTTGAACTCGATCAACCTCCATGAATCCACTAGAGCCGCCCGGTTGTTCATCCAGTCCAGCCGGTGACGTTGGGCAATTTCCAACGCGACATCTGACGACAGTTGCACTGGCTCGACGACAATCAATTCTAGCCGCGCACGTGCCTGCACGAGCGACAATTCTCCGACGAGATTCGATAATTCACTTAGCAGTTCGACTAGATTATCGGCCGTCTCGACTCGGGTTTCTGGCTTCAGGTCGTAATCGAGTTTCCTTAAGGTGTCGGCCGTTCTCTCGAAACGAGCACGCGCCTGATTTAAATCCTCAAGAATCCTTGCTCGATCAGCTCGATACAGTTTTCGCTCCGTCGGCGCGAGCCGTTTCTCGCGAACCGGTGACATCGCATTGAGCTTTATTAAGTCCTTCGGGACTATATCAAACTGTTTCCGAACCTGCTGACGCAACTCTCCCGTTTTCTTCAAACTCGCTTGGACCGCTTTGATTTTAGGTTCGTCTGGGAGTTTTCCGAACTCGTCGATATGGTTTGCGATTGCATTCTGAACAGCGTTCATCTGAGGGTCGATCAATTGGAAAGACCGGATTAGCGAGTTGTCCAATTCCATCGGTAAATCGGGAGGCAATCCCAGTATGGTCCTTTTGAACGTGTCGAGTGACGATTCCAGACTGTTTCTCGCTTGCAATAGATTAGCGCGCTCGGTTTCGATGTTCTGCCGAAATTGATCGATTTGTGCGATGTCAATCAGGCCGGCCTCAAGGTTCGATTCCAACAGTGCCAGCGTTCGCAACTGAGCGTTTAAACTAGATTCGGTGTTATGAATTTGCTGAAGTTGCTGCAATAGGCCGATAAACCCGCCGACCGTCCCTGCCCCACCACCGGCAAACCCGGCCCCGCTACCACCGCCGGTCGCGCCGCTGCCAAACCCACCTCGACCGAAACCTGTGGCCGCACCAACACCGCCAAATCCGCCGGCACCTGTTCCGGTGAATCCCGTTAGACCGGTCCCTCCAAAGAATCCACCGCGGCGCTGTGGTCCGGTCACCGCCAATTCACCGACGGCTACCTGTGTGTAAAATCCGTGCCGATATCGTTCCATCGCCCGTAAGTTTGCTAGCAACGCCCGTTCCGCAATGGTCAGTTGTTCGAGGGCAATCGCACGTCCGCTAGCTCGCAATAATGGTTGTACAAAACTGTAGTTGAACAGCGAACTCGCCATGCCTGTGTTCGGTCCAAGAAGCTCCCATGTGAATGAATTAGCAAACCCGATCAGAAGTTCGCCCGCTGTGGCGAAGCGGCGACGCAGCAGCGCGTCGGTATTAACGCTCAACTCATTGCTTTCGCCACCAAATCGCTCACTTCCCAGGTGTTGAAATTCGGATGTGGACCCACCAAAAAACCGCACGTCAAACCGAAATCGCTCGGTACTGACATCCAGTGCGGAAAGATACAAAGTCTCCAGTTGCTGTTGATAGCGGGGCGAGTTCATCAGGGCCAATTCAACCGCTTCTTCTAAACCCAGCAGAATCGCTCCTTCTTCGTTGAGCTCAACGTATTCACCAAGGCGCTGCCGCCAATCGGGGTTCGCCAATTCAGGCCGGTCACCATGATCGTGCCAGTGCTTCCACCCCTTCATCCCGTCGACGCAGTGCATCAACCGGTTCGAAGCCGGATCGTCCTGTGGCATCGGCGGTTGCACTTGATTGTAAGGATCGAAATACCGGCTACGCGCATCCAGTTCGATTGTGAAATCAGGACGACCAAATCGAGGATCATATGACTTCTCACCCACTAAAGCAGCCACCTCATTATCAGCCTGGTTGCGATAGTGTCCCCGGTTACAGCCAACGGGTATAATCGCGACAGCAAATAGAACAAACAGGAAATATAGGATGTTGGTATTTTTGCAATCACATCCTAAGTGGAGCAGTGGCCAGCAGGTTTCCAAATGTGGTCCCATTGCCTTGCTTTCGTCAGGTTGCGGCAGACGTTGTGTGCTAATACCACTGGAATTTTTGTGCGAAGATCGTTTCCGTGCGTTGGCTAACATCAGTTGTATCCCTACAAATGAAGATGGGTGCTCCAGCTCCCAATATCGGTAAACGTTGTCATGTATGCCAGATTTAAAATCTGTCGCCTGCCAACGTTCTGCCATTTCGTGCAGCAAGTAGACGCGTCGCGAAGCACGCGCAGGCAAATCACTACTCTTTTTTCGACGTTTAGGATTTTGACGCTTTAGCGATTTCAGATGGCACGCCGGCATTCACAGCAAATTGTAATTTTCTACTTCCCGAGTGTATTGTCATTTTTGTGTGAGAATCTTTTGACGCAATGTCTTCACCCAGATATGAACTACCGTTACAAATTAGTCGCGATTTCGCTAATTAATTCGCTAATTGAAAGACGAGAAACCGCCGTTGACTCGCGTCCGTTCCGCTCGGATTAGTATTTCCTCTATTCCCGCGGAATGGTTACCAAGATTGACTTGAGAGTCGCGTGGTAAAAACTTCGTGACGATTCGATTAGTGTAGAAACATTCGGTAATTGTTCTCGGTTTACGTTACATTGATGCCACTATTAGACTGAGTCTGGTCATTCCCGAGATCGACTTAAGGGGATCAATGTTCTAGAATTTGAACGATAAAGAATGCTTTTTAAGGAGAAAGAAGTGCGCATCAATTTTCTCAGGACTGGTTGTTTGGTAATTATGATAATTTGGGGAAGATCGTCCAACACCGTGATATGTGCCGAAGTAGGCAATGTCCGATCCAATGATTCTTCGGAGAATGAAACAGTTATCGAAGTGGCTGAAGTGGACAAGCAATTGTACGATTCGAAAGGAGAATACAACGAGTCACGACGCGGGCGTTGGAAAAACCGCGGATACGGTCATCGCAGCCACGGGTATCTCCATCAAAAAGTTCACGGCAAACGCCATCATGGATTTGGTGCTGGGGGTTTAATGAGTATACTTCTCGGCAAAGATCGTCTGGGTGGCTTCGGCGGACCGTGGTTCGGGATGCATGGTGGCTGGCGTGGTCGTCTTCAGAAATACGGTCGGCATTACGGGCAGCGTCACCAAGGCGGAGATCATGGTGGTCGGACGCACCACAAGGATCAGCGTGGTTCGCGCGACAGTAAATTGGCGAAGGAGATTCGCACTGCAATGGTCGGCAACATAGGGCGTCTGATGGTGCTGCGGTCTGAATTGAATATCATCGACGAGCAGAAGACAAAAATCCGCGAAACAATCAAGGATCACCATAAGAATTTCGGGGCGATGCGCAAGAATATTGCTGAGAGCCGCCGTGCGCTCCGCCAATCAGTTACTTCCGGCGATGACGAAGAGGTCATCCGGAAGGCGGCTGACGAAGTCGGCAAAGCCATTGGCCACTTCGCGATACAACAGTCGAGATTACGCAAAGACGTTCGTAGTGTGTTGACCCAAGAACAACGCAATAAGGTCGATGAAGTGCGTGAAGCGAATCTCAGAACTCGGACAGTAGTTCATGAGAAAATCAAGAAAAGTATTCAGGAACACCGGTCACGGAAGACGGACGAGGGCAAGATTGCAGAATGACCGAGCGAGACTCTATAAACCGGCAGACGCAGGCTGATTCAATCGGCAAAGGACACGAAATGAAAAATTTACCATTCAAGTTGCTATCTGTGACGTTTGTCGTCGCCTTGCTCGTCACGAGTGTGGTACAAGCACAGCAACGGGACAATCGGCAGGGTCAGCCGGGGCAACGAGGACAGCATGGATTTGGCGGCTTCGGAGGGCCGAGAGTCGCAGGCGGCAACTTGCTGTTCTTGCTGCGCGTCGAAGAGGTTCGCAAGGAGATTAGGCTCGATGAGATTCAGGTGGAATTGGTGAAGGCTGTCGAAGAGGAAGTCCATAGCAATCAGCCCCCGCAGCGATTCAACTTCCGTGAAGCTACTGAGAAAGAACGGGAGAAGTACTTTGCTGAGCGGCGAGCTCGTGTCGAAAAGGATGCGAAGGCCACCAAAAAGATGTTGGCGACGGTCCTATCAAAAGATCAAATGAAGCGGCTGACGGAAATCAGCATTCAACAGCAAGGAACTGGTATTTTAAATGATTCCGATGTGGCGGAGCAGCTCAACATCACGGCCGAACAAAAAGAGAGAATTGCGGAGACTCAGCAAGCAAGTTCCGAAGAACTACGGTCGAAGATGCGGGAATTCTTTCAAGGCGGAAATCGAGGTGGTAATCGCCGCGGTTTCGAAGGAGAAAACTTTGAAGAGATTCGAAAAAAGCTGACTGAATTGCGAGCCAAAGCGGTCAAGAATGTCTTGGCAGTACTGACTCCGGAACAGCAAAAGCAGTTTGACGCCATGAAAGGAAAGAAGTTTGAGATGCCACGTCGTCCGTTTGGTGGTCGTGGTGTCTTTGGTGGAGGTCGGCGACAAGGACGTCCCGATGGAGGCGACCGTTCCAAACGGCCGCAACGACCTGGCAGCGATCAATAGTCATTCTGTGCTCAAGCGACTTTGGCAGCTCGGATAAGTTCGTCATTTCAGTTGCACATGTATTGTCAGAGAGAATCAGTCGACTGAAGACACTATTAACAGTTACTTTGGCGCTGGCTACTGTCGGTTCAACTGTTGCGGGCGATTGGTCGCGATTCCAGGAACCAAACGGTTTAGGGGTCAGTTTGGATGCCATGCCAATATCGGTAAAATAGCGAAAGTCGGACGACGTGAGACTGGGAAATGGCGGACCGCTGCATCAATGAAGTTGCGAGCAATGTATTGCCACAAAGTGTATAATTCGAGTGTCTCGCTTTGCTACGTAGTGTGCAGCGATAAACGTAGTACTAAATGACTCACACGGTCATCGCTCTTTTCAGCGGGAGTATCAACAGTGGCCATAACAGTTGACGATCAAGCGAATTCTGTATCCGAATCGGCTGACAATGTTCAGAGGCTGCGAACATCGGTTCGTCGACGTAGAAAGGGTGGGTTGATTGTCTGGACGTTCTTGTTTGTGGGGTTGGTGAGCGGCGGCGTATCCCTGTTTCCGCATGTTTCGGAGCGATTAAGTAGCGGGGACGACGATCGCGGTGTCTTGACCTACACGGTGTCGCGTAGCGATCTGCTGATCACGGTAACGGAGAATGGCAATGTCGAGAGCTCCAGCAATGTCGAGGTTAAATGTCAGGTCGCTGGCGGAAGTACGATTCTGTGGATTGTTCCGGATGGCGAGCAAGTAAAAAAGGATCAGCTTATTATCAAACTCGATAAGTCACAGCTTGAGGAGCAGCTGAATTCGCAAACTATCACGATGGAGAAGGCGCTGGCATCGAAAATACAGGTCGTCGAAGACTATGCAGCGTCGAAGCTGGCGGTCCGAGAGTATGAAGAAGGGACGTTCATCGAACAACTGAAGGATGGGGAAGCGCAAATTCGCATTGCGTTGCAGAACTTGCGCAGTGCCGAAAATATCTACAATTACACCAAGCGAATGGCTCGCAAGGGTTTCGCCACGTCGTTGCAACGAGAAGCGGACAAGAATGCGGTCGAACGGGCTCAGTTGGAGCTCGACAAAGTCGAAACCGCGAAAAAGGTGTTGTTGAAATTCACGAAGGAGAAGACATTGAAAGATCTGGTGGCCAAGCGTGAGGCCACCGCGGCCAAGGTGCGTTCGGAGGAGGCGGCCTTTAACCTAGAGTGGGCCCGCTTGGAGCGATTAAAGAAACACTTGAAGTTTTGTGAGATTAAGGCGCCTCAGAATGGAATGGTTGTGTACGCCAACAACGCCGGCCGCAGCCGATTCGGTGGTCAGAATCAAGTGCAAATTGAAGAAGGGGCTATGGTTCGCGAGAGACAAACTCTCATCCGTTTGCCGGACCTTTCGAATATGCAAGTCAAGGTGAGCGTGCACGAATCTATGGTCGATCAGGTGCAGCGGAACATGCCCGCTCGTATCGTAATTGGAGACGAAGAATTCAAGGGGAAGGTTGTGAGCGTTGCGAACCAGCCTGAATCGACAAGTTGGTTCTCGGCAAATGTCAAGGAATATGCGACGCTCGTCGCCATCGAGGGCGAAACGGAACGATTGAAGCCAGGCATGTCGGCGGATGTGGAAATCCTGATCGCGGACATCAAGGACGTCCTGACGGTGCCCGTATCGGTCGTTGTAGAGCAAGCTGGCGAGTACTTCTGCTGGGTCAAGACGGATGACGGACCAAGCAGTCGATTGCTAAATCTGGGCCAATCAAATGATCAGTTGATCGAAGTGATTGACGGTGTCAAGGAGGGCAATGTGGTGTTGCGAAACCCACGAGCCGTCGTTGAGGAAGCACGACAAGAAAATTCTCTAGACGACAGAAAAAAGGACCGTTTTCAATTTGGTGAACCATCAACGGAAAATGGAGAGACGTCAAGCGGTACGAAAGACGATCAAGAAAACTCACCCCAACCAGATGCATCGCAACGGCGTTCCGAGGTAGAGATCGAAGTGCGAGCAGCGGAGAGTGGCTCGCGCCGTCCTGGTCAAGGCAGAAGCGGACACGGTACATTCGACATATTACAATATGACCAAGATGGCGACAAGAAGGTCAGCCAAGACGAGGTTCCAGAGGCAATGCAGCGATTTTTCAATCGGCTTGATGAAAATGGTGACGGGTTCATCGATGAAAAAGAGATCGCGGGCATGCGCAGCCGCTTTGGTTCGGGCTCTTCGAGACGTGGCGCCGGGTCGCGTAGCCTGATGCAATATGATAATGACGGTGACAAGAAGGTCAGCCGTGATGAAGCACCTGAGTGGATGCAGCGGTTATTTGAACGATGGGATACGAGTGGAGATGGGTTCATTGACGAGTCTGAAATTTCCGCTATCAGGAGCCAGTCCGGATCGGATGGTGGAGGCGGTCAACCTGGCGGTGGAGGTTTCGGAGGCCCACGTCAGTGATCGCGAAATTGCTTCGAACCGTTCGCCTGGGCTTCAAGAGCCTGCTATTGCACAAGCTGCGCTCTAGCTTGGCGATGCTGGGCATTCTGATCGGAGTGACAGCAGTCATTTGGCTCGTGGCATTGGGTGAAGGTGTCAGCTTTCAGGTTCAGCAGCAAATTGCCGATTTGGGAGCGAAGAACATTATTGTCAAGAGCGTTAAACCCACAGCCGGAGCGTCGAGCGGGCGCGGCAGCAGCTTCATCGTCGAATATGGATTGACTCGAAAAGACTACGACAACATCATTGCCGCTGTCCCCACGATTCAACGCGCCGTGCCGATGCGCGAAATTCGCAGCATTGTCCGCAACGGTAGCCGTGAAGCTGACGTGTCGCTGATCGGTTGCTGGCCTGCGTATTACGAAATCAATCACTTGTCAACGGCGCGAGGGCGGTTTCTTTCCGATGCCGACGTTAATGAGCGGCTGAACGTCACCGTCATCGCCGACGAAACCGTGAAACTACTCTTTCCATATCAGGATCCCATTGGCAAGACAGTCGAGATTCTCGCGAATAATAAGGTGGATTCCTATGTAATTGTCGGACAAACCGAAAATCGTTCTCCGTCGGCCTCGATCGGAAGCAGCCTGAAAGGTCGTGACTATAACCTGGATGTTTACATTCCACTGCGAACGCTGCGCAGCCGAATCGGCGATCAAGTCGTCACCACCCGCTCTGGCAGCCGTGAAGGTGAACGCGTTCAGTTGAGTCAAATTACGGTGACGGTTGGTAGTATTTCCGAGGTCGAAGAAGCCGCCGACATCATCGATATTGTGTTGGGGAAGAATCACAAGGACGGAGATTATTCGATCACCATTCCAAAAGAGCTGCTTCGACAGGCGGCGATCACTCGCATGGTATTCAATGTGTTGCTTGTGCTGATTGCCGGCATTTCATTGCTGGTTGGCGGCATCGGCATCATGAACATTATGCTGGCAACAGTAACGGAACGCACACGGGAAATTGGCGTCCGCCGCGCCATGGGAGCCAAACAGCGAGACATAATTCATCAATTTCTGGGGGAAACGGTTGTGTTATCCGGGACGGGTGCAATTGTTGGAGTCGCTGCAGGTTTTTTATGCTTTCCGGCCACGGCCGGAATTCTCGTTGCCATCGAAAAATGGCTTCCTGACGTGTGGACCACGTTTCCAGGTTCCATTCAAGACTTGAAACCGATCATCGCTCCGTGGTCAATCTTTGTGGCGTTTTCCATCGCGGTCTGCGTCGGGATTATTTTCGGACTTTATCCTGCCAGACGGGCTGCCCAGATGGACCCGATAGAAGCGTTGCGTCATGAGTAGTATGTCGAGGGCATAGTGAATGAATCTCGCCGCAAAAATCACCGATCTCCACAAGTACTATTACGTTGGCGATGTGCCCGTAAAGGCTTTGCGCGGCGTATCGGCTGAATTCCCGGAAGGAGACTTTGTCGCCATCATGGGAGCCTCGGGAAGCGGTAAGAGCACGTTGCTGAATTTGCTGGGAGCACTTGATCGTCCAACGTATGGACGCTACGTCGTTGGTGGCCACGACGTGTCCAAACTCACAGACGACGATCTGTCCACGATTCGCAATCAAATGGTCGGCTTTATCTTTCAGTCATATAACTTGATTGCACAGTACACAGTACTGGAAAATATTGAAGTTCCGCTTCATTACCGCGATGGAGATCCTGCCATTACGTCGCGTGATCGGAAACACTGTGTGGACCTTGCCATGGAGGTGGGGCTTAAAGATCGTCTTGAGCACCGTCCTTACCAGCTTTCCGGAGGCCAGCAGCAACGTGTAGCCATCGCCCGGGCTCTGGTCAACAATCCTCATATGATTCTGGCCGACGAACCGACTGGAAATTTGGACTCGACAACAAGCGAGGAGATATTGCAATTGCTGCGACGACTTAACCAACAGGGCCGAACGATCGTCATGGTTACCCACGAGCTTGGAATTGCGCGAGAAGCGAAGCGATTGATCTATCTGAAGGATGGTTTGATCACAAAGGACAACACTTTTAATAACACGTCAGCTAAGTGAGCAGGACGGCCTTTTCAGGTTATCAACCGATGGAAAGACCGTCTTAGGGCTATTGCGTCAGACGGTTGTAGTGTTACCATTCTTGAATAATCGTGACCGGTCGACATGGCTAAATCTTTCTGCCGGGCTACCAAGCGACGGTGTTCTGGATCGTCAAGTCACCTCGTTGGAGTTGTTGACCGATCAATCCAACATAAGCGAGTCATTCGGATTTCTTGCGTAACTCGTCTTTAGACATTCCGAATCGTTGCTTCTGGTTGTCCATTTCGATTTTGGGCGGGCCGTCTTTGTAGAGGATGGCCGAGATTACATCATCGAGTGGCGGTAGTGGGTCATAGCTTCCTTAAAGCAGGCGAGTCGGCGGTATACTTCGCTAGCCGCAGCGTGGAATTCACGCGGCAGGCTCGCATCAGCGAATGTTGCTGCAATCTCCTCCATCTCACCCACGAATCGCCACGCTTTGGATGTGTTCGCTCTGATCCGGTCAGCTGCTGATTTCGCCAGTTCCGGCTGAGAGAGGGACCACTCCTGCGCGAGAGTGTCGCGAACGCCTTCACGCTCGGCAACTGCTAGGATGGCGCTGACCAGAGCGGTAGTACCCTTTAGTGTATGCCGCATAGACCATTTTAGGGTCGAAGCGGATCCGACTGCGCCTTGCATGACGATCGCATCGAGAGAGTTGCGTGTAAAGTTCTCGGCAACTTCTTGCGCAGCCGAGCCACATAGGTAGAGCCGCGTTGTTCCTGGTTCCCAGGGCGGGATGCCAATGATTGCGCCGTCAACGAATTTGGCACCTGCGGATTCGATCGTTTTAGCAATGGTCCTGACGCGAGCCGGAGAGATGGCGTTCACATCTGCGTAGATCCCATCAAAACCGAAATGCGCCACATCTTCAGCTAACTTACTCGCCGTGTCTGGCGGACACACGCTGATGATGAGACGCGATCGGCTCGCTAATTCAGCGAGTGTCCCGACGTCCTCCAGGCTGGCCTTGGAAGCACGATGCTTTGTGGCCTGACTACGACCGGCGGATGCCCAGATTACAGCAGCGTGACCTTGGTTTGGCAGCAGCGTCTACTGACGAACCCATTTCTCCTGGATGCAATATGCCGATCGGTCTGTCCACCATGTCCGTTTGTAGGTTTTTCATAAGGTGATTTCACGCCAAAATCCAGAGTGGCGTTTTGTGAAGTTGCGCCTTTTGGTCGCAAGAATTAATCGTTTGGCCTTCGGTCAAAACCTCGCTCGAGCAGTATCATAAAGGCACGCGTTTTACAAAACGGTTTGAGACTTCAAGTAAAGAGGATTTTGAAAAAAAACTTTTCCGAAATCACACGATAGACGCAACCTCAGAAGAGGCACTTCGCGGCTACACTTTTCCGGGTCTGTTTTTTTTTGGCACTTTCAGCGCCAAGTTGATCAAGCATTGGAATGCGGAGATTGCGTTGCAATTCTGGACCAAGCTAATCGCGGCCTCTGAGCTTGGTGACCAGTCTGAGGATCTCGATGTACAGCCATATGAGTGTGACCATTAGGCCGAAGGCACCGTACCACTCCATGTACTTTGGCGCTCCGCGTGTTGCCCCCTGCTCAATGAAATCAAAGTCCAGTACAAGATTGAGTGCAGCGATCACCACCACAAACAGGCTGAAGCCAATGCCGATTGGTCCGGAACCATGAATGTATGGGAATGCCGCACCGAACAGGTTCAGTACCAGTGACACGATATACACCAGACAAATTCCGCCAGTCGCCGCAACTACGCCCAGCTTGAACTTCTCCGTGGCACGAATCCATCCAGCCCTGTATACGATTAGAAGAGCGAACAGAGTACCGAAAGTTAGGCTAACAGCCTGAAACGCGATTCCCGGATACCGCGATTCTACAATTGCTGACAGCCCGCCTAAGGCCAGGCCCTCTGCTACTGCGTAAATCGGAGACGTGATCGGCGACCAGGTGGGCTTGAAACAGGTGACGATCGCGAAAATAAGCCCGACGATGAACCCGCCGATCATCACCGGCGTTACAATCGGGTTCTGGTTCAGAAACTGGTTCCAAGTGATTGCTGCGGCAGCCACAGTTAAAACAAGAAGCATTCCGGTTTTGGTCGCAGTTCCTTCGATCGTCATCGTTTGGACAGAATTGTAGACATTGAACTGTTCGAATGTTCTGTCATTTAACGCAGGATTCCCTGATCTCATACTTTGCTCCTTGAAGGCTGCGAAAAATGGATCAAAACAGTAAAATAGAGATCTTCTGGTCACACTACAAGTTGAAAAGTACAACGACACTTGCCATCGTTTGAAATTCGTTCCGATCAAGGAGGTCGTTCCACAATGGTTCTAGGCATGTTCAAACTTGAGGCAGACCTTGACCTAATCTCGTTGGGACGCGCGGCAATGGACTTCTATCCAGAGAAGTTCAATGCCCCGATTTACGAATCGACGCGTTTCAAATTTTCTCTTGGCGGGTCACCCA
>CAUZSN010000082.1:0-13017 GCA_963582345.1 Planctomycetota bacterium | reverse complement strand
TTCTGCCGGCACACTTGTCCCATCTTCCCTCCAAAACAGAGAGTGACCGGCGTACTGCAACGTGGATGTCGCGATTGCTGCTAACTCGCTGGATCATAAGATTTCGCCTGCTGCAGGAACGAATGCTCCAAGGGAAACTGCTGGACGCCTATGAAATGTTGCTGCGACTTGCATTGAGATGGAGGTACGTGACCGTGGCAATCTCTGTCGCGACATTGGCGATAGCGTGGGGTTTGTGCGAAGGAGGCATCGTCAAACGCGTCTTTATTCAGAAGATGGACAGCGAGACTCTGATCTGTGATTTGGAAATGCCGGTCGGAACACCGGCAGATCAGGCCAAGGCACGTCTCATGGATCTTGTCGATCACGTCGTCAAGTCGCCAGAAGTGACGAACGTGCAATCGTTTGTCGGAATTCAAATCGATTACCGCGGTAACGGAACGGAACTCGCCAACATGCAATCGCACTTGGGGCAAATGGTCGTTGAATTGCACCCCGCAGACGTGCGTGAGCAGCGGAAGCAACGCTCCAGCGAAGAACTTCTCGTAAACTTCCGCAAGGTATCCGAGCAATTGCCTGGCACGAATTCCGTGATCTGGATATCGCTACACGGCGGACCGGGAGGCAAGGATATCGTGATCAAGACTACCGGTCGGGACTTCGACGAGATTGTCGAGGTCTCAAAGCAGTTGAAATCAGAATTGGCCGGTTTCGACGGGGTGTACGACTTGGATGACGATTACGACAAAGGTCAGCGTGAGGTTCGGCTGCGGCTGCGCCAGTCGGCGCGGCCAACTGGCATCACCGTCGGCATGCTGGGCAACCACGTTCGTTCAGCGATGTACGGAACAGAATCCAAGCGACTAATGCGTAATCGCGAAGATGTGAAGATCGTGGTTCGCTATCCCGAAAGCTTCCGAAAAAACGTCTACAATCTGGAATCGATGTGGATTCCTGCGACGTCTATTGGTCCACATCGTTGGGTTCCGCTTGGGGAAGTCGCCGAATTGACGGAAGCCGAAAGTTACTCCACTATCCACCGCAGCCAACAACAGCGCTCGGTTACCGTGACCGGCGGGATTAATGATGACATCGCCAGAACGCCTGAAATCCTGGACAGAATCAAAAAGACATTCGACAAACTGATCAAAAAGGCCCATCCGGATGTCCGTGTCGAGTTTCTGGGAAGTCTCGAAGAACGAATGAAATCGTTCGGCAGCCTGAAACTCGCGTTTCCGGCTGCAATATTAATGATCTACATGCTGCTCGCCGGTCTGTTTCGTTCCTATTTTCAACCGTTGGTAGTAATGTCTGCGATTCCTTTCGGTTTACAGGGGGCCATCATTGGTCATTGGATCACTGACACTCCAATGACGATCTTAAGCTGGATCGGAATGGTGGCATTGACGGGAATTCTTGTGAACGACTCATTAATATTGGTTGATTTTATTAACGCCCGAATCGGTCGCGGAATGGATCCTTTCGAGGCGAGTATTCAGGGAGCCAAATTGCGGTTGCGGGCAATCGTGTTAACGACGCTGACCACGGCCGCCGGGCTGACGCCGATCATGTTCGAAACCAGTTTTCAAGCCAAGTTCTTGATCCCGATGGCTGTAACCTTGACGTTCGGTCTGATATTCGCAACCGCATTGACCCTAATCGTCGTTCCGTCGTTAAATCTGATTTTTTTCGACGTCTGCCAGCGATTCGGATGGAACCCGAACCACGCGACGAATGATGAGTAGTCTGGCATTTATTTTTTCTGTGGGCGAATTCATCACCGCATTACCTGTTCGGCTAACCGTGTATGTTCTTCCATCAGTTCTGCGACCCGGGCAACATCAACAGAGTTAGTCACGATACCGTCACGTTTCAGGGACGTGCCAACAATAAAACCATCAGCAAGCGGCCAATACTGCTCAAGCTCTTCCACAGACAACCCGCTGCCGACTAAGACTGGAATTTCCTTCGCCGCACTACGGACCGCGTTGAGGTGCTCTACATCGACAGTTTGCCCCGTTGTGTTTCCTGAAACGATCAGCCCATCTGCGCCGCCGCGCAAGATCGTGTCGTGCACTTCGTCTTCTATTGATCGGCTGACAATTGCAGCGGAATGCTTCACATCAATGTCTGCCAGAATGTCTATATGCGTCGCATCCAGATTGGCGCGGTCTCGCAACAGTTCGTGAGCGATTCCCTGAATAATCCCTTGATCCGTAATACTGACGCCACACAGTACATTCACTCGAACAAAGCAAGCATTGACTGCCTGAGCAATTGCCAATGCACCTTGACCGTCGTTTCTAAGCACGTTGATTCCCAGCGGAACCTCAAATCGACTGCGAACCTGTAACGCAAGTCGCGTCATCTGCGCAACGGTGTGCGCAGGCACTTGACCGGAGTAAAACGGAGCGTCTCCATAGTTTTCCAACAATAGACCATGAATGCCTGCTTCGACTAAAGTGGCCGCATCGCGCAGCACCGACACTATGACACTATCCATATTGCCGTTGAATCGCGGGCTGCCCGGCAAAGGTGGAATGTGAAGCATCCCTATCATTGGCTTGGCTATTGGCGTCCACTTCGGAATTCTACGTAGTGACATTACAGGAACTCTATACTTGAAGGTGCTGGCAATGCTACTTTGGCAATTGTTTACCAAAACGTGACGACATCCTCTTCTCCGAACGGGATTATTTCAAGAATGAGTGCAGTTCCAATCGACAAACTACCGGCTAAGCTGCTAGGTGAATTATTGAATCAACATGAGACCAATGATCCACGCGTCGCCCGGAGACCCGGCATTGGCGAGGGCCCCGCTGTCATCGATATGGGTGACCGCTTCTTGGTTGCCAAGAGCGATCCGATCACCTTCGCAACCGATAAAATCAGCCGATACGCGGCCAACGTCATCGGTAGGGTAGTCCGGGCCGAATAATGGTGTTCGTTGGACAGCCGGTTGCGTCCACTGCCCATTTTTACGCGGGATGAAATCGCTCGACTGTTCCAATGATGCGACGTGCCGGTATTATTTAATTTCAATTGGATGTTAGGCGGTGCCTGACCTACGCGAGTTTGCAGATGCAATCCACCTGTCCGCGGAACGCCAAATGGACAAATCACACAAGCAGTCCCCCGTCTCACAGCCCTCTTTCTACCTGTCACGGTGGCTGTTCTTGCGGCTGCTAGGGCTGGTTTATTTAATCGCATTCTTATCTCTTTGGTCACAAGTTCATGGATTGATCGGCAGCCGAGGCATCTTGCCGGTGAGCGTTTTCCTGGACACCATGCACCACCACTTTGGCAACGACGCTTATTGGCGATTGCCCACGCTCTGTTGGATCGACACCAGCGACCGAACATTGACGATGCTATGTGCAGCGGGAACCGCTTGCTCACTGTTCCTACTTGTTGGCTTGGCACCGACACCGTCGTTGGTTGCCCTCTGGATGATCTATCTCTCGCTATCGATTGCGGGCCAAACGTTCTTCCAATTCCAGTGGGACACGTTGCTGCTGGAAACAGGGTTTTTCGCCATTTTTTATTCGCCGCTTCTATCAATCTTGCCGCGATTGTCGAAGGAGCTGCCACCATCGCGCCTTGCGCGGTGGATGCTCTGGTGGCTTCTACTAAAGCTGATGCTCTTGTCCGGCATCACCAAGCTATTGTCGGGCGATCCAACGTGGCAAGACCTGACGGCAATGAACTTTCACTACGAAACACAGCCCATTCCGAACTGGGTCAGTTGGTACGCACATCAAATGCCCGAGTGGTGGCAAAAGACGACGGTGATGATGACATTAACCGCCGAACTTCTCGTGCCCTTCTTCATATTCACCCCGCGCCTTCTGCGCCACATCGCAACGATCTTGTTAGTTCTATTTCAAGTGACGATCCAAGTAACTGGCAACTTTGGGTTCTTCAACCTGTTGACTGGTGTCCTGTGCATCACGCTGTTGGATGACCGCGCTCTGCGCCGAATGATCCCGCAGCAGTGGCGTGACAGTTTGAATATCATCCCCTGTAACGAGCATACCGTGCGCCATCAAGAGATCATTCTCTCGCCACTGCTGATCACGATGTTATTCATTAGCTCACTTACCTTTATCTCGGAGATCGTGAGAACACCACAAGACGCACCATTACCGTCCGCGGTGAACAGCGTTCTCAAATTTGGAAAACGTTACTTCCTGATGTGGGGCAGGCCCTACGTGTTGAATTACACGGCTCCGTTCCGCACGATCAACGGCTACGGATTGTTTCGAGTGATGACGACCAAACGGCCGGAGATCGTCATTGAAGGCAGCAAGGATGGCATCACCTGGACCGAATACGAGTTCCGCTGGAAGCCCGGCGACCTACACCGCTCGCCACCCGTCGTCGCGCCGCATATGCCTCGACTAGATTGGCAAATGTGGTTTGCAGCATTCAACCCACGAGATCACTTGTACTGGCTGGAATCCCTCGTTCAACGCTTGCTGGAGAACGAACCCGAAGTGACCCGATTGTTAGACGACCGACAGGTGGCAGCCCCCCCTCCACGATTTGCTCGACTCCATTTCTATCTCTACGAATTCACAAACCAAGTCGAGATGAATCGCAGCGGCCAGTGGTGGCGACGTACTCACCACGGCTGGAGTCGTCCGCTCTCGCTGTCACCGTAATGACGCAACCTAACCCGATTTGTTCAAGCAAGAAAGCAAATAGGTCAGGCTGTGCCTGACGATCGAGCCCTCCCACCTTGGATTAAACTCCCATCTCTGCCCTCTGCTCTTATGGAGTGCGAACAAAAGTCACAACAGCCAGACGACGGATTGGCGCGACAACATACAGAGTTTCGATGGTCTCCGAGATTACTTCCGACAGTAAGGGCTGAAATACAATATGGTTTTCTAGATTACCTGGAAGAACTTCGACCCGTTGCATTGCCTTCTGCAGATACACTGCCGTGCAAACGCCTATAAAACCGCCACTCAGAATGACGATTCAGTATGAAATTTAATTGGCCATGGCAAGTAAACTGAATTTGATAGGATTGAGACTAATTCGGTAGAACTGTGATCGGCAAGACGATAGCACCGGCGCGAGATCGACCGGAAAATCCGGACATCGGCGCATTACCAGCGGGATCTGAAGCCATTGTCTTCGGTCGTAAAGGCACGTCGTCGACATCGCTCGCTTCCAGGCTCCCTACCCGGTCGGTCAAGACCTTCGGCTTTATACCATATCTTTCAAAGCTTTTAACGGCCGAACTTTGACAACGTTGCGCGCAGGTTTGGCCTTAAACATAGTTTCCTCACCCGTGAACGGATTAATCCCCTTTCGCGCTTTTACGGCCGGTTTTTTCTGAACACTAATTTTCATCAGGCCGGGGACGCTGAAGACACCCGATCCACGCTTCCCAACGTTCGCTGCGATCATGTCGGAAAGAGCATCGAAAACACCAGAGACCTGTTTTTTGGTCAGACCAGTCGAGTCAGCCAGACCAGAAACGACTTGAGACTTGCTCAACGCCTTTACAGCTTGCTTCGCCATCGTCAATCCTTTCATCAAAACGATTCGTCTGTGGATACATGGGATACACCGTCAAACACGTGGGTAGTTAAAGTCTGTTGTGCCAGAAATGTCAACCAACAGCAGGCATTTATTTACTTCTAGTATAAGTGACAGTGCCACCCTACTCCGCTCATGTCGATCTGTACGAATCGCCACTGCAATGAATTTTAGGACGTGCTCTCAGTCCGGCAAGCGGGTCGTCGGAGGCAAGAATGGCGGCTCCACTGAAGACAGCGACAAACAGTGCCACCACCACGTTCCGGCACCAGATGGCCAGCAGGATAGCAATCAGTGGCGGTACTAAGCTAAACGGGTGCCCAAGGTCGAGTCGCTCACCTCGATATAACTGTCGACACAGACTCTTAGCCCCGTCGCAAGATCGGTCTCAAGTCTTAGCATTCCCTATTGGAATGTCGCGAGCGAAATTGCTTGCCTATGAACCGTCACACAAATGCCGCGAATCGTCGGTCGAGTGGTGTATGTAGTGTCGACATGCCCGTCCCGATCCCAGGTGGTGATGACAACTTTCGTCGCCGCAACGTTTGTCAAGACGTAGTTCGGCAGCTCAATCGCAAAGATAAGTTCTTGTCGGCAGTTGTCGAGAAATCGACAAACAGAATGACTTGTGAGACTACCATGCTCTCAAGTGCTAATCATGTCGTTTGGAATGAACTCAGTGGACTGGCGTGTCAATGGTCCTTTTTGAACATCGGCCGGCCAAATAACTTTGAAGGTCGTTTCGCCTTTGGGCAACGAATCGACGTCGATGCGACCACCGTGATTAGTGATGATACGCCAGCATTTTGGAAGCCCGAATCCGAGCCCACGTCCAGCTTGACGGCCGGAATAGAATGGATCGAATAAGTGCTGGCGGTCTATTTCGCTTAAACCTGGTCCGTCATCAGTGATCGACAGCAGGGCGAACGGTTTGGAGTCTTTCATCAGCTTCTGCACTTGAATCGTAATCGTACCGCCATCGCTTGCAGCATCGACGCTGTTGCGGATTAGCTCGCTGATCGCCACGCAAAGCTGAGTGCGGTCAGCCCAAATCGGAACAAGCCCGATCGGCTCAAATCGAAAAGAACAGCGTTGTGACTGTTCAGCCTGTCGCAGTTTCTCAAGAACTGAATTTACGACTTCAACCAATTCCAATGCTTTCGGATCGGGCTGCGGCGGACGGGCAAACAACATGACGTCACCGATCATGTCGCGAATGCGGTACGCCTGGCCGCCAATGGTTGTCAAAGCTTGTCGCCGATCCGGATCACATTCCTGTTTGAGCAATAGGGCAACACGACCAGCAATCGTTGCGACGGGGTTGTTAATCTCGTGGCCTGCCCCGGCAGCAAATTCCGCGAGCGCTTCCAATTTGGCGTCTTCAAGGTCCGTATCGACGTGCTGATCGTGTGTCGGAGCTTCATCGGTCGGCAGTGATCCGTGACGACGACTTTCGAGCAGCAGCCGCACGCTCAGGTCCGCCAACTCGCCCAAAGGCATTTCCGCCAAAGAAACGTCCGTGTTGGAAAAGAGGATCGCACCGCCAATTGGCGTTTCGTCGTCATAGAATGGGATTCGAGCAATCTGTTCGTTGATAGAGAACTCTGTTTCCAAACGTTGGTGAAGCCCTCGTGACACGTCTTCGCCTGACCAGACACCAGAGTGTGCGACATCCAATTCCACAAGGCAAGTCCGGTGACCGCGTCTCGAGAAATAACCCACGATTTGCGGTGTACTCCGAATCGAAGTCGACACAAACGCCGCATCGACCGCGGCCAAATCTCGCCAACCTGTGGACAACTTGCTGAGTAAATCGCGCAGCCCAGCCAACGGCAGAACGGAAATCAACAACTGGTTGTAGCGAGCCCAAATCTGGGGATCAACCATCGGTGTAGTTTCCGCCATTGCAGATTTTCTCGTCGGCTAGTGGAAACGGGTAAGACCGATAGCGGGAATCGAACGCCATGCGGACTAACTCTCTCGGCATCGCGCAGCAAGCCGCTCAACAAAAGAATTCTGCAAATCGCCGACATCGGGCAAAGGCACCTGGAACCCTGCCCGTCTTAACGCGAGCTGGTGATCGGTTCGACGTCTAGCAAATGACACATCCGCTCGACCAGTTCTTCTACATCAAACGGCTTCTGCATAAACTCATCAGCGCCGGCCGCTTTCAATTCGTCCACTTTATCGCCTTCGACCATACCGCTAATGCAAATGATCTTGACATCGTCAAGCGTCTTATCGTTGCGAACTCGCTGGCAAACGTCCTTGCCGTTGATATCTGGAAGCATGACATCCAAAACGATGATGTCCGGGTGGTACTCCTTGACCACCATACCCGCATCGAAACCGTTGTTAACCGTTCGAACTTCGAAACGGCCGTCCAAATCCAACACGTCACTGATCAGTCCCACCAACTCTTCGTCGTCATCAACGACCAATGCCTTCCGTTTCCCGCTTTCCAGAGCATCGGTAGGAATTCCGTTCTCTTTCATAAAGCGAAATAGGATATCGCGCGGAATTCTACGAAAGCGCGAACCTGGAACTCGAAATCCCTTGAGTTGGCCCGAGTCAAAGCACCGAATAATAGTTTGTTGACTTACCTTGCAAATTCTGGCCGCCTCGCCTGTGGTAAAAACTGTTTTCATGGTGCCCGTCCATCCTTAAAAATGTATTGTCCCGATTCTTTGAGTCGAGCTGATCCACTTCTGAATCGGTTTTGTACGAATCGGAAACATCCCTGAAAAATCGCATTGTTACGCAACGTTCATCAATGCTAACGCCAGACGGTTGTTTCCAACGACCCTTGAAGTACCGATTGTACCAATAAAAGCGACTTTACCAAAATTAACACGAGTTCCGATTGTATCTATTCTGTGAAACTGGTCAATAGCCAATCTATCAGCCAATCTCCCCTGGGTGTCAAAGTGTCCAGATCCCCCCCTTATTGCACATAATTCCTCTACTCTGATCAGTTGGCTCACATCTGAGTATTGGTGCAAGCGAAATGGATTCTGGATGAACCAGACATCTAAAATTAGCCATGCCATGATTCAATCCGCCCACCTGACTGGGATTTGGACGGCAGGACCTTATACAGAAACGCGATTCCGCTGTTTCAAATACAGCATAAGCACCGCTAAATCGGCTGGCGTGATTCCGCTAATTCGACTGGCTTGCCCTAAACTTTGAGGTTGAATCTTAGACAGCTTTTCTTTCGCCTCAATTCGCAATTGTGGAACCGACTGAAAATCGAATGTGTCAGGAATGCAGATCGATTCAACTTGTAACTGGCGCTGGATGTCGGCAGTTTGACGACGAATGTATCCCGCGTATTTTGTCTCAACGCAAACTTGGTGCTGCGCCAGCACCGAAAGTTTCAGGCGATCGGCTTCTGGAGAGAGTTCACAAATTTCCGACCAACCAATTTCTGGGCGTCGCAGAATTTCTTCGATAGTCGATCCTTCATGCCGGTGGCTGACGATAAGATCTAAAGCACGTCGAATCTCGGCTTCGTGCTTCTGAAGTCGCGTCCAACGCTCTTTGCTGACCAATCCAAATCGCCAGCCAAGCGGCGTCAATCGCCGATCGGCATTGTCGTGCCGCAGCAACAATCGGTACTCGGCACGAGACGTAAACATCCGGTACGGCTCGTCAACTCCCTTTGTCACCAAATCGTCAATCAGCACGCCTAGATAGGCCTGACTGCGGTCAAGAATCAATGCTTGCCTTCTAGTCAGCTTCAACACGGCATTGGAACCGGCGATTAGGCCTTGTGCGGCCGCCTCTTCATAACCGGTGGTTCCGTTGATCTGACCGGCAAAGTACAGACCTTCTACCAGTTTCGTCTCCAGTGTAGGGTGCAATTGTATCGGAGGCGCGAAATCGTATTCCACAGCATAGCCGTATCGCATAATCTGGGCGTTCTCCAAACCGCGAATCATGTGAATCATTCTATCTTGCACGTCGCGCGGCAAGCTGGTCGAGATGCCATTACAATAGACTTCCAGTGTATTGCGGCCTTCCGGCTCGAGAAAAATCTGATGTGAAAGTTTGTCGGCGAATCGGACGACTTTATCTTCGATAGATGGACAGTACCGTGGTCCGGTGGATTGGATTTGTCCGCTATACATGGGAGCTCTGCTTAGATTTTCCCGAATCAGTTCGTGAACGGACTCGTTGGTTTCGGTCAGATAACAGTTCATTTGTCGCTGAGTGATCCGGTCTGTCAGGAACGAGAATGGCTGTGGATCATCGTCTCCTGGCTGCACATCGACGGCGGAGTAGTCGATCGTCCGACCGTTCAATCGTGCCGGTGTTCCCGTTTTGAACCGCTGCAGTTGAAACCCCAGTTTTTCTAAGCAGTCGGACAAAGTTCCGGTTGTTCCTTCTCCTGCACGTCCCCCAGCAGTTTTTGCTTCGCCAGTGTGCATGATGGCTTGCAGAAACGTTCCCGTCGTAATCACGACGGCCCGAGCGTGATAGACTGCATCGCCGCACACACGAACTCCGACAACCGCATCACTTTCAACTTCGATTTGGTCAACCGATTCTTGTCGCAACGCTAAGTTTTCCTGCTCTTCCACGCGGCGCTTCATGAAAAACTGATAGGCCTTTTTGTCAGCCTGAGCGCGAGGGCTGTGCACCGCCGGCCCTTTACTGCGATTCAGCATTCGAAACTGGATTCCTGTTTCGTCGATCGCACGCCCGATTTCGCCGCCCAGCGCATCAATTTCGCGTACGATTTGCCCTTTCGCAATGCCACCGATCGCGGGATTGCAACTCATTTGAGCAACCGTGTCGCAATTCGTCGTCAAGAGCGCGGTTTTGGCCCCCAACCGTGCCGACGCCAATGCCGCTTCACAACCGGCGTGTCCAGCTCCAACAACAACAATATCGAATTCGTAATAGGATGCACTCACCGCAATAACTTCTTGGTACGCAATCCACAATCCTCCGAAGCTAAGATTTTAGTCGTCCAACTCAATTTCGAAATGGTAATCTAACACCTGAGAGTCTATCCGCAAAGTCCTTGTTTCATCCGTCTTCGTACTATAATCTTGTGAGAACCATAACCAATCGGGACAAAACATGTGTGGAATTGCGGGAGCGTGTTGGAGCAACAATCGAAAACCGCTGTCCGTTATCGATTTAAAGCGAATGACCGCAGTCCTAGCACATCGCGGCCCTGATGACTCAGGAATCTATCATTCGTTGTACCCCACTGACGCTCCAAGGATGGGTGCCAATCAGTACGAACTGCCACGGCGAAGTTTTGGAGTCGGTGCCGCATTGGGTCATCGTCGACTTTCGATCATCGATCTGGAAGGCGGCCACCAGCCGCTTTCGAACGAAGACGGAACTGTATGGATCGCCTTTAACGGAGAAATCTACAACTACCGTGAATTGCGACCACGGCTAGAAGCACAAGGCCACCATTTTCGCACATCGAGCGATACCGAGACAATCGTTCACCTGTACGAACAATACGGTCCTGACTGCGTCGAGCATTTGCGCGGCATGTTCGCATTTGCGATCTGGGACGTTGAAAACCAACAGTTATTGCTCGCACGGGATCGATTAGGACAGAAACCACTGTTCTATCGTGCGGCCGACGGCCGATTGTTGTTTGCCAGCGAACTCAAGGCACTCTTGCAAGTTTCCGATTCACCTCGTCAGTTGAATCTACAAGCCATTGATTTCTACCTGACATATCAATACGTACCGCATCCGAATTGCATTCTACAGGGCTACAATAAGCTGCCTCCAGCTCACTGGGCAATCTACTCCAACGGTGAGCTGAAAGTTCGCAGATACTGGTCGCCTCCGTATTCGTTGAAAGCCACGCCAACCGGTCCACCAGCCACACAAGAACACGACAATGACAATCGCACGACGAAGCAGTGGCAGAGTAAACTGCGAGAAACACTGACTGAAGCCGTTCGCTTACGCATGCGCAGCGATGTTCCGCTAGGTGCATTTTTGTCTGGTGGGATTGATTCAACAATCATCGCCGGTCTAATGCAGGAGATCTCGAAAAGCCCGGTCGATACATTTTCGATTGGGTTCCCGGTTAAGCAGTTCGACGAACGATTATACGCTCGTGAAGCAGCACGGCATCTGGCGACACAACACCACGAATCGATCGTGGAACCTGCCGCTCTGGAGATTCTGCCAAAACTGATCTGGCACTACGATGAGCCATTCGCGGATAGTTCCGCAATTCCGATGATGTATCTGTCACAAATGACTCGGCAGCATGTCACGGTCGCGTTGTCGGGTGACGGCGGTGATGAACTTTTCGCCGGTTACAATCGCTATCAGGCTGTGCGATTGGGGACCATGTTCGATCGCTTACCACGTCCGTTGCAAGTCCTTTTAACTTCGCGGGTATGGCAGCAGATACCGTCCTCGGTCCGGCAAAGATCGTTTCGACGACGACTGAAACGGCTACTGGCGGCCTTAGCCGAGAAACCTGAGCGGCGGTACCTGACATGGATCAGTATTTTCGACGACGAACGACGACGGACGCTCTATTGCGAAGACTTTCAAGCTCAAATCAATGGAAACGATTCTGGCGAGTTCCTGTTCAATGCATATGGTGAGTGTCCGTCACGCGATTTTGTCACGCGGACGACTTGTGCTGACGTGTTGACTTATTTGCCGTGCGATATTTTAACGAAAGTCGACGTCGCCAGCATGGCTTATAATCTGGAGTGCCGAAGCCCATTTTTAGATCATCGTGTCGTCGAACTAGCAGCCCGCATGCCCATTGAATTGAAACAAAGGCGAATGACTCGAAAACGCATCCTGATCGACACGTTTGGGGACTTGTTACCAGCTTCGATACAAAAACGATCGAAGATGGGGTTTGGCGTCCCGCTGGGCCATTGGTTTCGCAACGAATTGAAGCCACTGCTTCAAGATGTCCTATTGGACCGAGCCAGCTTAGACCGTGGATATTTCAAGCCACACGCAGTCAGTCAATTGATTGACGAACACGTGAACGGCCGATGGGATCACAGCCATCGATTGTGGACGTTGTTGTGTCTGGAATTATGGCATCGTATGTTTCTGGATCCGCTGACATCCCCTGCGGACTGCCCTTCCCTATTGTGAGCCGGTCACAACATGGTGGACGATCGAGGATTGTCTCCGCAAGCACGACAAAACAGCTCCCGTTCACAAACTGACGAACTCGAAGTGTTCCAAAACGAAACACCGGAATTCGCAGTCTGCGAAAGGACCCGTCCCCCCCCGACACCATTCCGCCGGCGCGAAACAGATTTCTGCCGGACCAATGGTGCGCGAGTAACTGCGCGTGTGCCGAATCAAGATTCGTTTCAGGGGACGCGTAACAATTGGTGCTAAAAAACGTGTTTAACAATTCGCGAAGACGTGGTCTATCCTTGACATCATTACGGTGAATTTACGTCCAAGCCATCCTCAAGAGCCTGTTGTTCC
>CAUZSN010000081.1:0-13339 GCA_963582345.1 Planctomycetota bacterium | reverse complement strand
ACACCGGCGCCCCCCAACTGCCTGAGCAGTTCGTCTGCATTCGTGAAAGACTCACTATTTTCATTGTCGAGGTCACGTTTCATGGAGGAAACTGTTCCCGTAACTTGCCGCGGGCTCGACTAATTCGCATCTTGCAACCGCTGACGGAAAGTCCAAATATTTCGCTCAACTGTTGATAGCTGTAACCTTCGACATATTTCAGGACGATGAGTGCTCGATCCTCGTCTCCCAATGTTTCCAACATCCTGTTCAAATCCAGCGACAAACTGACACTATCTGTTTGGTCAGAGGTGACTTGTTGTTCTAATTCTGTGGCGGGCAGCGTTATTTCTCGCCGCTGCCGCCGTCCGCGTCCGCGTCGCATCGACAGACACGTACGAACTGTAACTCCATGGAGCCAGGTCACATACTTCGAACGCCCGGCAAAGTCCGCCCGTTTCAAGAACAACCGTACAAAGACCTCTTGGGCCGCGTCACTGGCGTCGTGCTCGTTTCCCATCAACCGATAGCAGACACGCCACACACGCTCGCGATGACGATCCAATAGCGTCAAGAAGGCAGGGCCATCGGAACCTTCACGAGCGGCAGCAGCAGCCAACTGTTCATCGGTTTGTTGAGTCTGTTGCACAGTCGTAACCACAC
The DNA here is from genome assembly GCA_963582345.1 of Planctomycetota bacterium. Lineage (GTDB taxonomy): Bacteria > Planctomycetota > Planctomycetia > Planctomycetales > Planctomycetaceae > CAUZSN01. The sequence continues at coordinate 12,697 of CAUZSN010000081.1, read as the reverse complement.
GGGTGAGCCTCATTCGCTGTGGCTGTGTTTGCGTGGCTGTGTTTGCGTGGCTGATCCGTTAGTTTCCGTCGCTGCGACGTCGGTCACAAAATAATCGAATCCAGACAGAGAAACGAGGCGCAAAGTATTGTCAGGAAATGAGATATGATTTGATAATTTTCCATTATCTCACCGGGTGTGCTAGCCATTCCAGGTCAGGCTCACACCGGACGAACAGCCCGAACGGCACACATTTGAAGCTATTTCCCCAGGTGCGAGAAGTCAAGCAAAATGCCCCAAAGTAAATTTGAAACCCTGAGAAGTTTGACCAAGAAACTATCTCCGAAGAACCATTCTGCTGCATAAGGCCACGTCGTCATAGCAATGCCACCAATTCGGAGCTCTTGCCACCAGGATCGAATCCTTCAGATTGTCGCAGTCTACTGTCGGTGGTATTATCCCGTCCGATGAACAGACAACCGATGCGTGGCAACGAGCAACCGCGAACCCAGATTATTCACGAACATCGATCAATTAATGGCAATTCCTGTCGGTACTGCACGCTGCAGCTATCTTGCCCACAACACAATACGAATTAGCTGAGAACAGCAGCACGACGCGTAAGCGAGTAACTCGACCGCATTTCCCTCGTTTTTTCTTCGGATTAGTGAATAATCTGGGAGAGTAGACAATGGAGAGATCGTGTCTAACCCGTTGGAACAAGCGATTCAGAACAAGTCGGCCCAAGTGGGCGTCATCGGACTTGGCTATGCCGGCCTGCCGTTAATCAACGCCTTTGTGTCAGCTGGTTTTCGCACGCTGGGCTTCGACGTCGACCAGAACAAGGTCGACATGTTGCACACCTTTAAAAGTTACATCAAACACATCGATTCGTCGGCAATCGAAAAATGGATCAAAGAGGATCGCTTTGAAGCGACGACCGACATGCGGCGGCTTTCGGAAGCCGATTGTCTGTTAATTTGTGTACCAACGCCTTTGACAGAAAGCCGCAATCCGGACCTGACGTACATCAAAGGAACGGCCAGGTCCATTTCTTCCGCACTGCGCCCCGGCCAGTTGATCGTATTGGAAAGCACGACCTATCCGACAACAACACGTGACGTTCTGCTGCCGATCCTAAGCGATAGCGGATTGATTGTAGGCCATGATTTTTTCCTGGCCTACAGCCCAGAACGCGAAGATCCCGGTAACCCCGACTACACAGCTGCTAACATTCCCAAGGTCGTCGGCGGGATCGACGAGCAAAGTGGGCGTTTAGCCCAATTACTGTACAGCCTGGCGATCGTGAAAGTCATCCCGGTCGCCAACCCCGAAGTGGCCGAAGCGTGCAAGATCCTCGAAAACACTTATCGCGCAGTCAACATTGCGCTGGTCAACGAATTGAAGATGCTCTTCGACCGCATGGAGATCGACATCTGGGATGTAATCAACGCTGCCAAGACGAAGCCATTCGGGTTTCAGGCATTCTACCCGGGTCCAGGACTGGGCGGTCACTGTATCCCCATCGATCCATTTTACCTGACGTGGTTGGCACGTCGGCAGGGATTGACCACTCGTTTTATCGAGTTGGCCGGCGAGGTTAATGCGCGGATGCCCGAATACGTTGTGTCTCGGCTTACGGAATTCCTAGACAACCAAAGCAAGTCACTAAAGGGGAGCAAAATTTGTCTATTGGGAGTCGCCTATAAGAAGGACATCGACGACCCACGCGAAAGTCCGTCCTTCACGTTGATGGATCTATTGCTGCAGCGCGGAGCGGAGTTGACGTACAACGATCCGCACATTCCCCAACTGCCGGCAATGCGTCACCACGACGTGCCAGATTTGGAAAGCTGCGAGCTGACCGCAGAATTTCTGGCCACGCAAGACTGCATACTAATCGCCACCGACCATTCAGATTACAATTACGACTTTATCGTCAAGCACGCGCAAATGGTGCTCGATACACGCAACGCCACAAGAAACGTCAAGGAAAGCCGCGAGAAAATCCGAACGGCGTGAAGATAAGCGATGAACGGCAAACAACCCGACCAGACAACGCAGATCGTCTACCTGGTACGACACGGTGAGGCCAAGTCAAAGAACGAGGATCCCGATCGATCATTGACTGAACGAGGCCGAAAAGACGTCGAACAGATTGTAAGCAGGGCCGTTGCTGCCGGTTTGCAAATTGATGAAATCCGGCACAGCGGAATACTTCGTGCCGAACAAACTGCTCAGCTCCTGGCTGAAAATCTCAATCCGCCGTCATCGACCATTGCGGTCTCCGGACTCGACCCGAATGATGACGTTCGACCTATTGCCAGCTTGTTGAGACAGGAAAACCGTCCGGTTATGCTCGTTGGTCACCTGCCGTTCCTAAGCTACTTGGTCAGTCACATGGTTCACGGCAACGCGGATCAAACTGTCCCTCACTTTGAAACCGGAACGTTGATTATATTAAGCCGTCAAGGTGACAAGTGGTCCATCATGTCTGTTATGCATCCAGATCGAGCCGGATGACGAAAATTTGTTTCGGGTCGTTATATCGTTTGGCCTTTGAACGGATTCGCGGCAAACGACCGACCAATACGGAATTCATTCCCGAGACTTTTCTACCAATATTTGGAAAAGTCTCGGTGCCGAATCAGTCGAAAAATGTCCGGACTGTTAAGACGACATCTGACGTCGGTGTGTGCAACAGCCGCAATTGGCCATGCCGAAGTGAAGGGGGCCAAGCTGCGTGACAACGATCTGGCATTTGTGCCGAGTGAGTTCCAGTCAAGCGACTACAGTTTTGATATTCAATCAGTCGGCATGCACCATCCATTCGTGCCCCGTTCGTTTTTTACATACGACGTTTCTGTCGCTCGTGAACCGCATGGGACCGACCGTGACCGCCACCTTAGTCCGACCCAGCTTCTATCCAACTGACGTCGGAAAGATTCTCGCTGCCGTGGAATCGGCCGCATAACTCGCCCGTATAGACCTCACCAAATGTGGTCCGATCTTCGACATCCGCGTGCGGGCCATTGTGTCACAAATTCTATCAAAGATTGCCAAACGAGAATTGAAGCTACTCTGAAAAAACCTCTCACTCAACAAAAGTCGGCTCGCATCCGTCAATGAAACCAGCTCCGTCAGTCCTAGCAACTTCGTCGTCGTCGAAGTTGAAATGAATCAACTAATTGAAGTCATCGTCGGCTTCAGCAAAAGGAACGTTCCTGCCGAGAAGGTTGCTGATCAAACGGCCCACGAAGTCCGTGAATATTTGGGTGCAGATGTCCCAATCAATACTCACCTAGCCAACCAACTCTTGCCCTTACTGCACGTCTTCCGCTTAGCAACTCTACGGGTCAAAAATGCATACGAGTCTCGCGAGGAAGAATTTTCAAATTGCTATGGCAGCAATCAATCGGTCGATATCTTCATCGTTGTTGTAAGCATGAGGACTGACTCGCAATCGTCCAGCGCGACAATTAACGATGACACCGCGACATCGACACATCTTCCGCACAACATTTGGGTCTTTTCGCGGCACTTCGACAGCAACGATGCCGGACAGTCGATTATCCTCGCGCACACTGACAATATTGGCTCCGATTCCTCTCAGCCGCTCACAGATTGAATCAGTTAATTCCTGCACTCGTTCGGAAAGCATCTCAACACCGTAACCGTACAGCATCTCGAGGCTGGCACCCAAAGCGTGCAAACCGGCCATGTTATACGACCCGCCTTCGAATCGAGCAGCAGACGGTTTCAAATTAAATTGCGGATGACTGAAGTCCCACTCATTTTGAACACTGTTCCAGCCGACACCCATTGGTTGAAGAAGTTCCAGGTTGTCTCGGCGCACGAAGAAAATTCCCGCGCCTTCCGGCCCCAACAACCACTTGTGACCATCAACGGCGAGAAAGTCCACGGGCGTTTTCCTGACATCCAATGGAAAGACCCCCAATCCCTGGATCGCGTCTAAGAACAAGTATGCTCCGCGACGATGAGCGATTTCTGCGAGCGCATCGACGTCGTTCCGCCACCCGGTAGCAAAACCGACCCAACTGATCGTCACAATGCGTGTTCGCTCATCGCAGGCAGACTCCAGCATTTTAAGATCAACGCGTTCGTCGACCGTTGGAACTTGTCGTACTTCGATTCCGCGAGACGCTAAGTTGAGCCACGGGTAGAGGTTTGTCGGAAATTCACCGACCGGAGTGACCACGTTGTCACCGGGTTTCCAAGGAAACCCCTCCGCGACCAACGTGATACCCTCGGTCGTGTTGTGAATTAGCGCGATTTCTGTGCTGTCCGCGCCAACAAACTTTGCTGCCAAGTCACGAACTTCTTCAACCCGCTTTCGCCATGCACTCCAGTTGACTTCGCCATTCGAAGCCGCTTCGCAGGACCAGGCAGAAAGTGTTTGCAGTGCGGGACCGGAAAGAGGAGCCACGGCGGCATGGTCGAAATACGCCCACTTTTCCACGACGGGCATTTTACGACGGAATTCCAGCCACCAACTTTTGTTTTGCATCGTGGGTGAACTGTCGGAAAAATTTTTTAATCTCGACTAACGTCGAGCCAAGGGAAAATCTTTGGTCCAAAAACGGGATCACTCATGGTCCGCTGCAAGCCTCGTTGTATGCATTCAACAGAATACTGATGCAGCATCATATCGATTTCAATCGAGTGTTACCCTATGATGACAATCTTGACGACGACCATCAACACATACATCCTACGGTTCATTTTTCCATGTCCGCAATCGTTCCAACTCGCGACGAATTGGCGTCTATGTACCTCGATCAACTTCCGTACGAACCTTATTCGGTCCAGGAAGAAGCCTTGTTGTCCTGGTTCACGACCGATCAAGGGGTGCTCGTGTGCGCGCCCACCGGCACCGGGAAAACGTTAATCGCCGAAGCCGCCTTGTTTGAAGCGTTACACGCTCGGAAAATTGCCTACTACACAACACCGTTGATCGCTCTGACCGAGCAAAAGTTTCAGGAAATGCAAGAAGCGGCCGTACGGTGGGGATTCAACGCCGACGACGTAGGTCTAGTGACCGGAAACCGGCGCGTCAATCCTGACGCTTGCGTGTTGGTCGTCGTCGCCGAGATTCTGTTGAATCGTTTGTTGCACCCAGCAGCGTTTGACTTCTCCGACGTGTCAGTGGTCGTGATGGACGAGTTTCACAGTTTCAACGAGCCCGAACGCGGTATTGTATGGGAATTGTCATTGGGGCTATTGCTACAACACGTTCGGCTGTTGTTGTTGTCAGCAACCGTCGGAAACGCCGCCGAGTTTGTCAGATGGTTAAACCATTGTCACGGGCGACGGATCGAGCTGGTACAAAGCACCGATCGCAAAGTACCGCTTAGCTATCAATGGGTGCCTAACCAGTTATTGAACGAACAGCTAGAACTCATGGCCGACGGTGATGAGACAACACGTAGGACGCCGGCCTTGGTATTCTGTTTCAACCGCGAGTATTGTTGGAGTGTCGCCGAGCAGTTGAAAGGGAAACGGCTACTCAGACCCGGGCAACGAAAGAAACTGATCGAAGAGATCGAAAAATACGATTGGTCGAAAGGCGTAGGGCCGAAACTGAAGACGATCCTGTTGCGGGGCGTGGGAGTCCATCATGCAGGGCTGCTTCAGAAATACAAACGAATCGTTGAGTATTTATTTCAGAAAAAGTTACTTTCGGTTGTGGTCTGTACCGAAACACTGGCGTCTGGAATCAACCTGCCAGCCCGTTCGGTCGTTCTGACAGAATTACTGAAAGGCCCATTTGGGAAGAAGAAGCTCATCGATGCCAGTTCAGCCCACCAAATTTTCGGCCGTGCGGGACGGCCGCAATACGACGATCGCGGTTTCGTGTACGCGCTGGCTCACGAAGACGACGTCAAAATTAGGCGGTGGAAGGATAAATTCGAAGCGATTCCAGGAGACGCCAAGGACCCCTTGCTGATCAAAGCCAAAAAGGCGATGAAGCGAAAGATGCCGACGCGCCGCAAGAACGAGCAGTATTGGAACGACACCCAGTTTGAAAAACTCAGGACTGCTCCATCCACCAAACTCGAAAGCAAGGGTCAATTGCCGTGGCGACTACTCGCTTATCTGCTCAGCATTTCACCGGAAGTCGATCGCCTCCGTCAATTCGTCAGCAGACGACTACTGGACGCGAAGAAACTCGAACACGCTCAACAAGCTCTCGACCGCATGCTGATAACTTTATGCGCCGGCGGCTTCGTCGCACTCGATCCGGAACCGCCACCTTCTCCGAAAAACGAATGCGATTCGATGCCCCAGAACGGCCGACAACCGGTATCGGGAACACTGGCGATACTGCTGTCCGAAGCGAACGTGAAGCTTGCGTCGCCCGATTCGTCGTACGCACAATCGTCAGCCGGTTCAGGATTTGAGTCAGAGATTCAAGATGACTACCGGCCCATGCTGGCAACTCCGACGCCGCAGTTGCAAACACTTCTGAAATTTCGCAGTGTGAATCCGATCTATGGAGCATTTCTACTTCAGCACTTGGGACATGCGGACAGGGACGAGCGAATTCAGGCATTTGAAAGCGTGCTCGAGTTTCCTCGTGCCGCTATTCATCCGCTGCGTGTTCCTGGCCGTGAAGAACTTTCACCAGGACCGTTGGCGATAGAGTTCCTGAATTCAGAATTGTTGCGGCGTGGTCTGGCCACCGCTGATGAACTCGACGGTCCCGATGACGAAAGCGACTACGACCACCGAGATCGCCCGCGCATCCTATCATTGGCGTTCAAATTGCGGTTGCTCTTCGATGCGAAATTCCCCGACGTAAAGGATGTGCGCACACAATCAATTTGGGCGGCTGGCGAACTGTTACGGTTCGGCGGCGATTTCAATAAGCTTGTCACCAGCCGAAAACTTGTCAAACAAGAAGGCCTACTATTCCGACATATCCTGCGGATGATCTTGTTGTTAGGCGAATTTTCCGAACTCACTCCACCCGATGCCGAGGCGGACCAGTGGCACAACGAGCTTCAAGACATATCCGACCAACTGACAGCAAGTTGCAGCAACGTCGATCCAGATAGCACCGACAAGATCATCGAATCTGTCCACGCCTCGGACATCGTGGAACGGGATTCACACAATCGAGATGGGACGATGCCTGAAACTGATACGCCAATCGAATTCGAGGATTTCGGAGTTGGAATTCTTGACTAACGGTTTCCCATATAGTTATGTGATAAGATAAACCAGTTCCGCCTTGTTACGTGCTTGCAAGGACGGACTCGAAAAAAGAAATAGTCACCACTCAAGACGACTTATTCAATGTAGAGAAATTCGGTCGAATTGAACAGGGCGCGACACAAATGCATTAGCGCTTTTTCGGCCGCTTTGGGACCGGTCGGCAGCTCGCTGCGATACAGCTCCGTCTGTTGGCGGAGCAGTTCCAAGCTCCACTCGCTTTCCTGTGCCTGGGGCGGTCGAGCCAACGCCAGGCGAAAAGCCGCTTGCACCTGCTTGTCACGCGACTCTCCAGCGACCCGGGACACCCGCTTGGCGAAATGCTCCACTTTTTCGAGCACCAGCCGATCGTTCAACAAACCCAATGACTGTAGCGTGACGACTGAGGCATTCCGCCGGCAGATCGCACCGGCCACCATCGGTTGGTCAAATACGCCCATCATGGTCAAATGGTAGAACCGCCGCTGGAAGAGGTAGACACTGCGACGCCATTTCGCCGCAGGCGTGGACAATAGCGTTTCGTCAAAACTGACCAGGCCATCTTTGCTGTATTTTAAGCGAACCGGTGGACCGCCCTCCGTCGGGTCGAACAGCCCGGACACAACAAGCATCGAGTCACGGATGGCCTCCGATTCCAGGCGCCGAATCCGTGCTTGCCACAACAACACGTTTCCCGGATCGATCGTCAGCGGATCCGCATCATTGGAAACACCAGACACCTTGCTTCGCGAGGTCTGCCGGTAAACAGACGACATCACAATCTGTTTGATCAGGGGTTTGATCCGCCAACCTCCTTTGACAAACTCTGCCGCCATCCATTCCAACAGTTCCGGATGCGTCGGGCGGTCACCAGACTTTCCCAGGTTTTCCGATGAGGGTACGATCCCCACACCCAGCAAGTGTTGCCAGACACGATTCACCAGAACGCGAGCAACCAGGCCTGATGCCGGAGTGTTCGGAGCCGTCAGCCAGTGAGCTAAAGCGCGGCGGCGGCCACTGCTCGCCGGAATCGCTTCGAACGCGGATGGATCGATGTCGTGCTCGTCGTTCAACACGCTCAAAAACCCCGGCTGCACTATGCGCCCCGGACGTTTGTAGTCGCCCCGTTTCAGCAGACGAGTCTCCGGGGGAGGGCCAACGTCATAGACTGTTTGAATCCAACCATAGGAACCTCGCTGCGCTTTCGCTGTGGTGATCTTCGAGCTGAGGACGCTTATCAGTGATTTTTCTGTCATGTCCAAACCGGCCTCAATTTCTGCAGGCTTGACCAACAGGTCCATGGAAAACTTTTCAATGAACTGCCGCTGCATCAAGTCGCGATCTTTGACCGGCAAGGCGAAAGCCACTTTGACGTCCTCGCGAATGGAATCGGGCAACTCAGAAAATTTCACGTCCTGCAGACGAAGTTCACAATTTCGATGCAAAACTGTGACTTCCTTGTTCAGGCTAGCTATCTGCTTATCAATCGCCGTGTTCTCGACATCTATTTTCTCCTTTTCCCTCGAAGAAATCGCTGGCAGTCGGCGCTTGCTGGGTACCTTCCAGTTCTCGATGTTGAATGCCGGTGTGATCAGGGCAAGCAGCCGATAATAGTCTTCCTGCGGAATCGGCTCGTGCTTGTGGCTATGGCAGCGAGCGCAGCGCAGTGTCAGTCCCAACAAACTTGTTCCGAATATTTCCATGGTTTCGTGTAGGAACGACCACGTGTACTCGACTTCCTGACCCGTGAATTGCGTACCGTTGTACCAAAAGCCGGTTGCGGCCAGAGTACTGACAATCTCTGGAGTCATTTTCTCCACACCGCGCCACTCGACAAGCTCATCGCCAGCAATTTGTTCGGTGATGAATCGAGCATAGGACTTGTCGGCGTTGAATGAATCGATCACGTAATCGCGGTACCGCCACCGCCCGTCGATAAATCCTTCTTTATATCCTGGAAGGTAATTCGTGTTGCCATCGTAATAGACCGTGTCCGTATACCCGACCGTATCAAGCCAATGACGTCCCCACCGCTCTCCGAAGTGCGGTGACGCCAAGAGCTGATCGACTAGCCGTTCGTAAGCGTGGGGTGCCGTGTCGGCCAGATACGCATCCACGGCTTCCGGTGACGGAGGCAGCCCGAGCAAGTCGAAGTACGCCCGTCGTAAAAGTCGAACCGGCTCAGAATCTGAAGACAACGTGAGTTGGTGTCCCTGAAGCTTGCGAAGAACAAATGCGTCAATTGGCGTGCGTATCTGTCGCATGTCGCTCAATCTTGGCACTGCGGGACGAGCCAGCGGTCGAAACGCCCAAAACCGACGGTCTTCATCGCTAACAAATGACGACGTCAATCCCTGCGTTGGCTTCTCCGTGGACATACCAGCCACAATCCATTGACTCAACAGGTTCACCTCATCGGGGGTCAGTTGTTCGACATCCTCCGGCGGCATCTCGCCGTCGATGATTCGCTGTAAAAGCAAACTCTGCTTCGGCTTGCCGCGTACCACGACCTCACCACTTTCGCCCCCTTTGAGCAGCGAACCCAATGTGCGCAGGTCCAATTCGGCATGAAAGTCTTCACCACCATGACACCGAATGCACTTTGCCTTTAAGATTGGAACAATGTCCCGTTCAAATTGCGGTGCTGCTACCGCATCAAGCGGTCCAACTACCCAGCCAAGACTCAGTAGAAGGACGATGAAGCCGAGTCTTAAGCAGAACAAGGTGCGTTCTCTTCGAGATCTTGCGTGCATAGCCACATGTACCATCTCAAACCCGCACAAACAAAGCGAGCACAGCGGTGCCCCTCAAGGTCCAAATACGATAGTTGGAGTCACTATTTACACCGAGAACTATCGACGCAAGTACAACCTAGATACTCCAGATATTTTATCGACCAATCGCTCCTGTACACTTCTGCTCACGTGAAAAGTCTTTGGTCAAATCAACATCTGGCCTTATCGTAATTTGTCCGTTTTGCGAAGTGTAACATTCTTTTCGCGAGAATTCATCCGACTAACCCAGCGATCGTTCCGTAAGTCATTTAAGAAACATGACTTGTGACATGTTTCTTATCGGTTGCGCAATTTCATCTTAGTTTTGATCACTCGTCTTGGCCTTGATCAAATCGACGTTTTGATTACACCACGTTTCTTGGATGGATGAGGGGGCCGGGAGTCCTTTTCGGACAAACCAATGCAGTCGACACAGTCTTTACAGACAGTAATGAGAAATGTGAATTGCACGTCGTGCCGGGTGGATTCGGGCAGTTTGTGGTGTAGGTTATCACAATAGCTTTATACTTAATCTACACTCGGACCAAGGACAGGACGATGTTGGTACTGAGCCGAAAGAAGGATGAGAAAATAGTCATTGGCGATTCGATTTCGATCATGATCGTCGAAATTCGCGGCGACAAAGTGCGACTTGGCGTCGAAGCGCCTCGCGAGGTCACCGTGCACCGACAAGAGGTGTACGAAGCGATTCAACGCGAAAGCTCTCAACTCGCACAGATTCCTGTGGATACCCCGTCAGAGATCTAAGCGATGGTCGACCAGTTTCAAAGCCCAGGCCTACTGGCCTGGGCTTTTAGATCTTGACCCTTTGAGCCGGGCAATTCTACCCTTCTGTGAGCCCACATTCGTCATGGACGATTCCAGTGACGCGCAATTTCCTCCAACGTTTTGTTCTTTGTCTCGGGCAACAGGGTTAACCCAAAAAACAGAGCAAAGAACGAAATCACCGAAAATATCCAAAACGCCCCGGCAGGAGTTTGTAGTACGCTGCTTTCCGAGATCGCGACCATCTTGGGAATCAATAGAATCACCATGGAACTGCCAATCCAGACAACGGTCGTCGTAATTGCGACCGCCTTGGCACGAATGCGAGTCGGATAAAGTTCCGACATCATCAACCACGGCAAACCACCTAAACCAATACAATGAGGGATCGAAGTGCCAAAGATTACAAGCACGACCCATGGACCCTTGAGGTCAAATTGAAAAACGAGTCCGGCAAAAAATGTGGCAAAAATCATCGCAAAAGCTGTCAAATTCCAGAGAATGCGCCGCCCGACTCGATCCACGAGCCACACGGCAATCAGCGTGAAGATAACGCTAGAGGAAAAGATCGGTAAGGTTTGCTTGATCGCTGCGCTAGTCTCCGAAAATCCAGCTTTTTGAAATAGCACAGGCGAGTATGAGCCGACGGCCGTCCAGCCGGTCCAGTTGTTAAAAAACGCCAGCAAGATACCTACCAGCAATGCCATACGCAGGCCCGGCTGCCACAGCTCAGAAAAGCTGCCGGTTTCGGCTGCTAATGATTCGCGAATTTCGGCCATCTCCTGCTCCGCCTGTTGCGGGCCGCTGATGCTCGTCATCACACTTAAGGCTTCGTCATTCCTTCCTTTCTCAGCCAGCCAACGCGGGCTAAACGGAACGAACATCAAACAGATAAAAAACGCGATGACGGGCACTATTTCCGAAACGAACATCCACCGCCAACTCGTTTCGTCGGGAAGATAAAGCGCTAAAGGGTATGCCGCAATCAAGGCGGCCAAAGCTCCAATACAAACGGCAAGCTGAAACATAAATCCCAAGCTTCCGCGCCATTTGGGCGGGGCGATCTCGACGATATACATCGGAGAAGCCACCGACGCGAGGCCGATCCCGATACCTCCCACAGCGCGCATAATAAGAAACGTCCAAAATGTCTCAGTGGGAAGAAATTTTTCAATGTGCTCCGGCAACGCGGTGCCGATTGCGCTCACTCCAAATAGGAGCGCGGCAAACACCAGTGTCCGTTTCCTTCCGAACACATCACAGAGAAACATACCCAAAAACGGACCAGCGATGCAGCCCCAAGAGGCACTCGAAATGATCATGCCATAGCGCAAAGTGCCATTGGAAACGTCGAAAAAATTAGCCACCGGAATTTGGCCTCCCAAAACGATCACTAAGTCGTAACCGAAGAGAAAGCCTCCTGCAGCTGCAATAAAGCAAACGAGAAGCACATAGGACATTCTTACTTCATCGGACTTTCCGATTGAGTGATTGCTGTTAGCCATGACGACGTTATTTTCCTTATGACGATGTTGTGCTTGGCTTCACCGCGTTATGTTCTTCAAGTTTGGAACATAGTCTTGGCCAAATTGATACTCCCGCCGTCCACGAAAATCTCCCGACAACGGCATAATTGAAACCTGACCGCCATCGGCCACAATCGTTTGGCCGATGATGTAACGTGCCTCGTCGGACGACAGAAAAATTGCGACCCGTCCGATATCAGAAGGCTGTCCAATGAATCCTACGGGGACTTCCCTTGCGCCGGCTTCCCAGTCAAAATCGTCGCCTAGCAGTCTGTGGTGGTTCGGAACTTCGACCCATCCCGGTGCGATGGCATTGACACGAATTCCTTTTTGGATGAGCTCCAGTGAAAGTTCTCGAGTGAACGACACTATCGCTCCCTTGGTTCCCGCGTAGATAGAATGTTCCGTCGCACCAGC
>CAUZSN010000080.1:0-13601 GCA_963582345.1 Planctomycetota bacterium | reverse complement strand
AACAGGTGAACGGGAATCGAATCGCTAGAAAAGGCGTCAAGGATCAGAACATCGAATTGCTGATGAGATTGTTGCTCCAAAGAAATGCGTGCATCTCCGGTCACAATTTGTACGTCCGCTGGACAATCCAACAAGTAAACAAAAAATTCTCTAGCAAGTCGAATGACTTCGGGATTGATCTCGTAAAAGCAATACCAATCGTCTGGTTTCGCATAGGCCGCAACCGTACCGACGCCGAGTCCCACTACACCGACACGCTTCGGCTGGCCCGGTCGGTGGTTCCGCAACACAATTCCGACACCCGATGATTCTCCATAATACGAGGTGGGTCGCCGTTGTATATCCTGTCTCCTAAACTGCATCCCGTGCATTGTCCTGCCGTGAATTAATGCGAAATACTCTTCGCCGCGATGTTCTTTGTTGCGAACTTCGACTCGTAGGACTCCGTAAAAGTTCCGCGAGATGCTGTAGGCGTTCTGGACGGTCAATTGAATCTCGGCGACCAAATGAAATGCCAATACCGTGAGTCCCACCACCATGACACACCACGCCCAACGCGGCTTCCCCCGATAGAGTTTCGATGTCTGATCACGGAAGTACACAGCCAGCATTAGCAGCGAGCAACCCAATAACGCGAGGTGCAATTCCACGTACATTGAAAAGATGAAGGGTGCAATCAGTCCCACAAACAAACCGCCTGCAGCACCGCCTGCAGCCAGCACCAGATAGAACGAGGTCAAGTATCGGGGATCGGGTTTCAGTTGAACCAATTCCCCATGACAAACCATGCAACAACAGAACATCGCGGAGAAATAAATCACCGCTTGTACGATGAACGACACCTGGCCGACCGCGCCAAGCACAGCATTGTTCCCGCATACAGCTGCCGCGAGAATCACCCAGGCACCGCCAAACCAGCGCCGCGAATACCAACGATCGCTTTCGAAACAAAGTATAAACGACAGCAGATAGAGCATCAGTGGGAACACCCATAGGAAGGGAAACACGGCCACATCGGTGCAGACCTGGTTAGTGACGGCCAGCAACATGACCGAAGGAACCATCGCCAGGCTGAACCATAGTAAACCTCGAGAGAATGTCGGCGGCTCCGAGCTGACGGTCGCATTAATTTCTGTTTCTCCCCACTTGGGGCACGACGATTTCAAACTGGTAGCCGCTTCGGAAAGCGAACGCCCCGCTGTCTCTCGCGAATCTCTGAATAACGGCGCTGCGGTCATCGCGCAGCTCAGCGCGAAGCCGCCAAACAGCCATGACCAGATCACAGCTTGTGTCTGCACGCCAAACAAAGGTTCGACCACGAACGGATACGAAACCAACGCCAACAATGAACCGGCATTTGAGAGAGCATATAGCCGATACGGAGACCGACCGGGATTTGTGAGACTAAACCAGGCCTGCAGCAAGGGCCCAGTTGCTGAAAGAACAAAGTACGGCAGGCCAATCGACGCAGCCAACAGTAGAACAATGCGCAACGTTGGATTGCTACTGTCGATTGGTTTCCAATCAACATCTGGTGCTATCGGTAGAAAGGCCAGCGCCGCAGTCATCAACGAAACATGGACTACGAACTGCGTTCTGACTCGAAACGAGCGAGTAACAAAGTGAGCATACGCGTAACCTACCAGTAGAAACGCCTGAAAAAAGAGCATGCAAATGGTCCAAACCGTAGTGCTCCCACCGAACCAAGGCAGAATATATTTTCCAATGAGCGGTTGGACCTGAAATAACAGAAACGCGCTGAGAAACACCGTAGCAGCAAATCCCAGGACCGACGTTCGTTCGCGAGCATTTCGTTGCATACGAGTTCTTGGACCAATGACTGCTTTTCGTCAGGGATTGTTGACTGATAGAAATTTTAATGCCGCCACAGCCCTTACGCAGCGCTCCGACTGCCATTCTTGTGACTTTGTTCCACACGTATTTCGGTACTTCCTCACGGAGTTCACCCTTGCGCACGGTCATTTTTAACGTGATCGCTGCTTTCGGTCCCGATCTGACTTTCTCACTACCGTCACGCCATGGCGAGTGCAGAGACCTCGCTTGAAACCTGCTCGCCGTTTGCTTCCAGCTGGAACGACCCATCGCCGAGTGGGAATCGCACTCACTAGAAATCGCCGGATTTCATGGTGCACAGTTTATTGGTCCTTCGCCTTCCTTGCGGCCTTTCAGGGCTACGAGGCGGCAACCAATTCCGTCGCGTCTTCGCGACGACGGGCAATAACCGCGTCCCTAATGCTGGCGGGGACTTGCTTGTTACGACAGAATTCCATCGTGAAACTCCCCTGTCCTTGAGTCATCGACCTCAGTTCGTTAGCGTAATCGAACATTTCAGCCAATGGGACTTCAGCGCAGACGATGCTGATCCCGTGGACAATTCTGGTACTCGTGATCAATCCCCGTTTGCTCGAGAGGTGACCACAGATCGAACCCTGGAAAGCATCGGGAGCCTCGACTTCCAACTTCATGATCGGTTCGAGCAAGGCCATTTTTGACTTCTTCAGTGCGTCTCGCATGCAGTAGAACGCACAAATACGAAAGGCCATTTCGGAAGAATCGACTTCGTGAAAGCTGCCGTCCTCCAGGACAGCGTGTACGCCGACAATCTCACTTTCGCATAATGGCCCTTTCAGCAGCGCCTTCCGGAAGCCTTGATCCACAGCCGGGATGTACTCTTTGGGGATACGCCCTTGTGTGATTTCGCTGGAAAATTCGTACGGAGTCTCGGCGTCGTCTGGCAACGGAAAAATCCGGCCCACAACGTGAGCGTACTGGCCCGAGCCACCCGACTGTTTGCGGTGCTTGAAGTTAAATTCGACCGGAGCAGTCGGGCATTCGCGGTAAGCCACTTTCGGTTCACCCACAAGGCACTCGACCTTGTATTCACGACGAATGCGTTCGATATAGACTTCAAGATGCAACTGCCCCATGCCGGCGATCAACGTCTCGCCGGTTTCCTGATCAGACTGAACGCGGAAAGTAGGGTCTTCGCGACGAAAACGTTCGAGCGCTTTGCTCAGACGACCGGCGCCGTTGCGCGTCCGCGACTCGATCGACAAACGAATCACCGGTTCGGCAACAAAGATGTTTTCCAAAGCGCACTGAGCCCCTGGTCCGCAGAATGTGTCGCCCGATCCGCAGTCAATTCCAATAGCTGCCACAATGTCGCCAGGACCCGCAACGTCCAAATCCTCGCGCTGGTCAGCATGCATTCGCACAAGTCGGCCCAGACGTACACTCTGGCGAGTTCTCATGTTGCAATAGGTCTCACCCTTCTTCAGCTGTCCCTGATAGATTCGCATGTAGGTTAACTGACCGAATCGCTCAACCACGGTCTTAAACGCCATGGCGACTAACGGTTCGTCAGCCGACGTCGACAAGACTACTCGCTCGTCACCAAGTGCCTGGTCGGATTGTCGCTTCACGATGTTATTTGCCTGCACATTCCGATCACGAGGGCTGGGGAGAAAGTGGATGACTCCATCAAGCAGTTCCTGAACACCCTTGTTGTGGTAGGCCGAGCCTATCATGACTGGAGTGATCTCTTGCGCAAGCGTAGCATCGCGGATCGCTCGACGAACCAGGTCGACCGATACGTCGCGCTTCTCCAACAGGGCCAGCATCAGATCATCGCAATACGTCGAAAGTACATCGAGCATCTCATACCGGGCCGCCTTGGCTTGATGTACGAATTCGGCCGATATCTCTTCACGCCGAACGTGTTCACCCTGTTCGCCTTCAAAATAGACCGCTTGCATGTTGATCAGGTCGATGACGCCCTCGAAATCTTGTTCTTTGCCAATCGACAACTGAACAGGCAAGGGGGTGACGCCCAGTTTATCGGCAATCTGTTCAATCACTTCGTCCGGATTCGCACCCGTTCGGTCCATCTTATTGATGAACGTGATACGCGGTACGTGATATCGCTTCATTTGGCGATCAACGGCCAGCGACTGGCTCTGCACGCCGCCGACAGCGCAAAGCACCAGCACGGCTCCATCCAGCACACGCAAGCTGCGTTCGACTTCGACTGTAAAATCGACGTGTCCCGGCGTGTCGATGACGTTGATCGAATGCTGCATCCAATTGACGCGCGTCGCGGCCGAGGTGATCGTGATACCCCGCTCTTGCTCCAACTCCATAAAGTCCATGGTCGCGCCACCGCTGTCTCCCTTGATTTCACGGATGCGATGTATGCGTCCCGAATAGAACAGAATTCGCTCGGTCAAAGTGGTTTTTCCAGAATCGATATGGGCTGAAATACCGATGTTGCGATGTTTTTCGAGATTCTTCATGACACTAGATTGTAAAACGATACAAGTTAAAACTGAGACACATGGAAGGTCCGCGAGCGTACAACTTGCGAAGATGCCAAGCGGCGATTCCTCCAGACGGTAGGCTATCTTCAGATTATTGAACCGTTGGAGAATGCTTAATCGACGCGAACACCGACCGTGTCTTACTCGACAAACGCCGCTGCCGAACAGGTGGGACCACACTGAGAGGCAAGAAACGGATGCAGGCTCATGATAATATCGTCTAAATGACGTGTGGCAAATAGAAAAACCCTTGTTTTGGAAAAAAAGTCACTTTGGCACAAAATCAGTCTGGTTCAAGCTGCGACAATGACAGGACAGCCGCAGGCAAGTAGCCGAGTCAGTCCGCGTTAGCGAGAGCACCCGATCAACAACGGATCCACGACGACGACTCGCATTCTGTTGGCTGCCATTGACTTGATGCGGTCATCTGAAACGCGAATCCCGAATAGCACGTTTCGACAACTCATATGACTGTTGATCATACGTTTATAGCCGATTTGAAACGAGGTGCCTTTAATTAGAGACTTAATGAATAGGCCCACACGATAATCGATAACCACGAGCGATGATCCCATCCTATTCTTTTTCTTTGGCTAGAAAGAGACATTCGCCGCTCTGTGCTGCAAACCAAACGTGTCAGATTCCGAAGTAGGTTTGTATCGGTTTGACGCCAACCCAACGAGACTTGGAATTGCTAACTCTTGCAAAAAACATCCGTTAAGGATTCTAGTACAAAGAGAGTTGTCCGAGGATGCTTTGACACAGACAGATGACACAACTCCCTTTTTAGAATCGACTTACAACTACCTGCCAAGCTCGGCAGAGCGGCGAGAAGCCTGATTACTACCACTTCACTACCACATTTGGAGAACGCCGCAATGCTTAAGAAAATTCCAAGCTATCAACTTCACAAACACACTAGTCAGGGTAAAAGGATCACTACTTGGGCCTCTACAGTTCTCCTGAGAGCCGGGAACAATACGATGATCTGGTTGCTGAAGGTTTACCAAAAATGAAGACACCAGCCGCACGCCACGGTGGCTGAGGTTGACCATTAACTGACGCATCTCAGAATCCGATTCGTCACGCCAGCTGTTACGAAGTAGCGTTGTTTCTCGATAATTTAGGCTACGACCAAATAAGGTCCCAACAGATCTCCTCGTGCAACCCACACCCCGAATCTCAACCAACGAACTTAGCCCAGAAGATGGTCTGCTCTTATATGGCATTCCTAGCAAAGGGCTATTGACTTCTTTTGAACAACTCACGCAGTTCATTGACTTCTTGGCGCAGCTCACGCAGTTCATTGACTTTGTGGTGAAGATGCTGCACTTCTTCACGCATCTGCTGGATCACTCGGTGAACTTCTTCCATCGGCAGGCGATCGTGTCGTTGACGATGCGATTCTCGCATCATTCGTTCCTTTCCCTGCTGAAGTTCACGTTCCATATGTTGCACTCGTTTATGCAATTCGTGTGCCAAGTCATTCTGGCCAGCCGCCTCTAAGTTGCGCGCCAAGCGATGGAAGTGCTCGATCTGACGAGCCTGTTCTGTAATCTCAGGATGCTCCTCGCGGTGCCGTCCGGGGTACTGCTGACTCTGATGCTTGGCCCGTTCGCGAATTTCGTTTTCAATTCGCGATATGGCTCGTTCAACCTCTTCGCGAGCTTCGACGTTTTCCGACTCTGCCAGTTCTTCACGGTGATGTCGTAATCTTTTAAGTGCTTCATCGAGCTCTGTCATCCGATGCTCGAACCAGTTGCGGTCATCGTCTCGATTTCGATCTTGTCCCCCGTGATGGTTGTGGTATCGACGTTGTTCCCGGTCTCGTCCCTCCGGTGAAGACTCTTGACCTTGCGGTTCTAGGTTGAGCTGGATGTCGTCCCCTCCTGCTTCGCGAATATTTTGCGTATCTTCTTGTTGTGCAAATAACAGAGAAGTGACATCAAATCCCATTGCCACATAAACAACCAACACTACGACAACGAACAGCAATGCCAGTCTTAATCGATACATGAGTTTGTTTCCTTTCAAAGGAGTCGTTTGTCAATGCGTCTCCAATTCAAGTACGAAATTGACTTCGTTGACAAGTTTCTTTGAAATTCGTTAGTTGATGGTCGATATCAGCCACCGTGACGTGCGGCTGAAACCGTACGACACTCAATCTGTAAACCATTTTACCACTAAGTCAAACTTTCAAGTAACAGTCGCAACTCTCCTTCAGCCACACCTGACACCAGCTATGGACGCCCGCCAATTTGTGGCCGAGCACACTCATCCCATCTTCTGGAAAACCTCATATCTTTCTACACGGTGCTCATCACTCGGCAGACGGCAGCGCGAGTTTCTCAAATTTGAACGGAACCTTCACTGACTTCCGATTCACGTGCAACGTGATCCGTACATGGGCGTTATTCGGCACCGGTTTCTCTGCGCTGAGTACGTAACGTGTCACCTTGTTGACGATTGACCACGAAGTGCCTTGGTGGAGCACATCTCCTTGATCATCCAGCAACTCGACGTCAACAACCGAGTTGTCCAGATCGGTTATTGACACAACCACGGATTTTTCAGAGTCGTTCTGGGAATCGCCGATCTCCACTTTCACACTAGCTTCTTTCAGTGTCGTATCGTCCACCTCTTTTCCTTCCAGGCTTATAACTTCCGGGACGAGCACTACTTTCTTTTCACCGCCAACCCTGAGTTGCAACGAACCCTGTAAGACTGCAAGCTGCATTGCCTGGGGATCGGCCTGTTCCACCATGAAATGGATTTGGATAGCGTCTTGGGGCTTGTCAAATTGGAGGGGGAACATCAGAAGGCGATTCAGTTCAACAAATTGTGTCGTGTTATTCCGCAGCGTGGTCCAATCGTGTTTCAGTTGTTTCAGTTCCTTGCCACGATCGTCTTGCGCTTTTTCGACTGTCACAAAACCGACCGACGATGCTGTAGTGATAGTAGGACCTTGCAGTTCGAGCGTGGCGAACAACGGATTCTTGCCGTGGGGTGCGAATATGCCGAACGGTGCTTTGTTGAACAGAATAATCTTCTGTTCCAGATCTCCCTGTTTGACAACGGCAGCAGCAGATGGTGTCAATTCGACTGGCCGAGTCGTCTGAAAATCCGTGGCCAGCGTCGAAGAAGTTGGCCCAAAACTCTTTGCCGCCATTAGGTGTTCGGAAAGTTGGGCGAACGTTTCAAAGGCCCACAACTCCTTGAAGGCATCCGACACTTCGACTGTGACTTCCATCAAACCACTTTGCTCGTTTGATTCAACGCTGTTGAGTACGCTTTCACCCAGTTGTGCCAGTGCTGGTAGAAACTGTTCCTTTGAGGCGACGAACGCAGTCTTTGCGTCTGCCAAGACCAAATCAAAGGCTGATTTGATATCCGTCGATCCGGCGAAATCGGTACAACTGAGTTGCAACTTAAGGTTAATCCCCTGGTTCAACGACATCCCGAGTGAGAGGCCTTTAACTTTCGTTTTTAAGGCTTGAATCAAGTTGGCCATGCCGGGCGACCTGTTTGGGTCAGATTGCGGGACTTGTCCCATCACCACGTCGCGTATCCTTGGAACGAATGCAACGACCAGTTGATGGTGCGAATCTACGAAGTCCAGGTCCTCACGGCGAACCTGTGTCTCCGACCGATTCATGACTTCACGAATCGCTGGTTCGCTGCCAAATACGACCGTCTTGGGCTCCGCAATCCATGCAGCTTTGGTCGCCATTGTTGGCATCCCCGACATGCCTTGTACGGGTGTCGGTTTCCTGCGGTAGTAAGTTTTTGCGTTCTGCGTTGTTACGACTTCGCTTTGCGGATTGGCCTTCAGTTTAGAAACACTGTAAGGCGCCTTCGTGTGAACGACGACGATAACGTTGTCGCGTAATGTGGTTCCAACGAGTTCTTGGGGGCTAGCTCCCTGCTGAGCTTGCAACCCGGCATTGGAAATCTCCCCAATTCCGACCATCACCATGTCGATTTCGTCCGGTCCCAGACCGTAATTCTCTTGTATTTCATCGATGGTAGCTTGCGTCTGCGGATTCTGGATCAGCGACTTGACCAGCGACTCATTCCACAAATCGGCCATTTTGATCGCAACGACCAATTCTGCATCGAGCGGCAGGTACGCCAGATTGAGTTGATTGTTGATGCCTTGGACTTTTACCTCGCCGGCCGGCCGTTGGTTTGCGACTGCGTCCGGACCGACCACGCCACCAGCATCAACCGGCGGTTCACTCGAATCGGCGATGCCGTTGGCGTCTGCAGGCCCAGAAGCCAGCTGATCACCACTGCCGAACAACATCCATCCCAAACCAACTAGCAGTCCGACTATTAGCAATACGCCACCGGCGATTAAGACTGGCGTCAAATTTAAATCGCCTGATTTCTTAACTTTGGAACCACCAGGCTTTTTCGAGGACTTACGACCAGACACCATCGGGGCGGTTGCGCCGTAATCTTCTTCGTCAAATTCGTCAAAACTATCGAACTCGTCGACCACAGGTTCCGGTTTTGGCTTTTTGAGGACAAATGGATACTTGCACTTGGGGCATGCGACTTTTTTCCCAAAGGAACTCACGCTTTTTAATTTGAGATTGGATCTGCACTTGGGACATTGAATGGATATCAGTCCGGTCATCGGTCGGCTCACTATTGTTGAAAGGGCAAGAGTTCGGCGATCAACTAACTCAATGGTACGCTGATTGGGCCTCGTGTTCCATAAGTTTTCGTCATCATGTGCCAACATAAAACGATCGGTCCATAGGGCGACGTTTTTCTGTTGGCCAGTACAGATCGACCATAAAGCCGAAAGCCAGTTAAAGCTGCGGACAAACACACCACACTATGCAGTGCCGACAATTCACTGAAACTTCACACCAACAGTTATGATGGCATCAATGTCATCTTCCATGTGTGAAAGTCGATCTCATAAAACCAGTTATAAAATTGAGGAGATGAACTTGACAGTACGAAACGCAAATCTAGCTACTTCTCTGGCTTTGCCCGAATAACCTTGAATTTAATAGGCTGTGCCAGCTCGACTGTTATCGTGATTGTGTCCTTGTCCTCGAAGTGATACCGAACACTGAAAGCGCCTTTCTGGCCGTTAGGACCGCCATAGAGTATTGATTGAACGGCGTCTCCTTCGTTATCCACAG
This sequence comes from Planctomycetota bacterium, assembly GCA_963582345.1. Classification (GTDB taxonomy): domain Bacteria; phylum Planctomycetota; class Planctomycetia; order Planctomycetales; family Planctomycetaceae; genus CAUZSN01. The sequence goes on along the minus strand of CAUZSN010000080.1, from coordinate 4,102 downwards.
TCCATTTTCCAAGAGAGGAAAACCCGTTGCTGTCAGCACCCATGTGAAAGATGCCTCCGGTATTCTGATCGACGCCCATCAAATTAACGGTTTCCTTGTCGCTGTCCTTAGTCGTGATTTCGATCACCCAATTCTTAAGCTTCCAGGCAACGGTCATCTTGAAATGGGTTCCTCTGGTTTCCGCATCGACCCAAGTCCCAGTGAACCCATCCCATTTTGATTTGTGAAGAATGTCGCTCAACGTCTCGGCGGCCGAGGCCTGCAACGCCGCAATCAGCACACTCGTAGCAACCACGGTGCAGATTATTCGTTTAACTATTCTCATTTTTGACATCCGAAATTCCTCAAGTAAGAGGTGCAAACATACGTGAGCCGTGACAAATAATCCGAATTTGGAGTCCGAACCAATTGCATCCCAAATGCGACTTAACACCTAAGACAATCGCAATTCAAAGAGAACAAGCCCATCAACCCCAACCGTCTCGATCCCGCCGATCGACAATATATATCATGATAATATCAAAGGCACAAAAAAGAAATAATTTCTATCAGTCGAATGATGCAGCCTGGGTATTCGGAGAATTAAAATATCTATCAGTATCAGGCGTTTCGATCAGAGTGACGACCTCGATCTTGCCAAATCACTGGCTGTCGATTTCGATAAGAATTTTTCCATTCTCGGCAAGGTCTACGAGTACACAAATACGAATAGTGTCAAGTGTCTTGTCACGTTCTTCGAACAATTACAAGCCAATGGGATACGTTGTGGTAGTCTGATTATTGTTGTTGGCCAACACTCCATTTCCAAAGTTCCAGTGATCGCGGTATTCTAGCGACACTGGAGCATTGGAAAAACCACTGTCTAAGTACCAGGACTGTGTTATGTCGTGGCGTCTTGAAGAAAATCTATCTGCGGATACGTATCAACATCTCGTACGCATTGCTGAGACACTCACCCTCTCGGAGGGAACGGTTTTAATCACCGAAGGGGACCAGAGTCGAACTTTGTTTATTCTGGAATCAGGATCTCTCAATGTGTCGCAAAAAACGGGTAATGGCGCACAAAAACTGGGCACGATCGAGCCTGGAGATGTGACCGGAGAAATCGCCTTTATCGATCAACGGCCCAGGTCCGCTACCGTCACGGTTAGTCAGGCTGCGAGATTACTTAAATTGGATCATGCCCAGGTCATTTATGCTCTGATGGACAATCCAGCGGCCTTGGCAGAGCTGGTCCAAGCGCTTGCTATTCGCGTGACGCTACGACTGCGTGGCCACATGACCGAACAGATTATTCAGTCCGAACTGTCAAAGGTATCTTCCATACCCGATACACCGACCTATATGGAAAGAACCGGTAAATCGTACCTAGAAGAACTTGTTCAGGAAGCCCTTTCCCATCCTGCCGTTTGCCATCCTTATTTGACTGATTTGGCCGAAGGAAATCTGCCTGATTTAAAATGGGCCCTCCGTGATTTTGCATCCCAATACGCCGGCTACTGTGCCCATTTCCCCCGGTACCTGACTATGGTCATTTCCAAGTTACATTCGCCTGAACACCGCACGACCTTAATGCAAAACCTGATCGAGGAAAGTGGTATGCTCGATGACGAAGAAATAGCGGTTCTGGTCGAGCATGGAATTGACCCTGACTGGGTCCAAGGGATTGCACACCCCAAGTTGTTCAAGAGATTTCAACAAGCTGTAGACGCAAATGACACCGATGATCATTCAAATGACACCCTGGAAGTGGTCTGTTGGCGCGAGTCCTTTTATCACCTGCTCGCAAATGGGTCACCTGCCGAAGCGGTAGGTGCTATTGGGCTGGGAACAGAGAACGTGGTGAACAAAATCTACGCGCCGATCATACGCGCCATTGAACGGCTGGGAACGCTCGATCGCAAGCAGTACGTGTTTTTCGAACTCCATTGCGAGGTTGATGACGACCATCACGAAGCCCTGCTGAAGATTGCCCATGATTTTACAGACGTTGCGCAGAATCGCATTGATCTTCGCAAGGGCATGCTCAAGGCCCTTGGACTTCGCGCTATGTTCTGGAACTGGATGCACAAGCGTGCCCGAGATGCAGGGCTGGACTCATGAATGAACCCAATGCGAACATCTACGATCGGTCAGTAACTAACTGGAAACGCACCGAACCGATTCTTCTATCAGATTTCACGGCCCGTCCTTTTGTGCTGTCTTGGTGCGAACCGATCTATGGGCTGCGCGTCCTGGACCTCGGTTGCGGTGAAGGGTACTTTGCAAGGCAACTCAAAGAACGTGGCGCGGCGGATATCGAAGGGATTGACAGTTCCAGGCAGATGATTAGCGGCGCAATAGCCGCTGAACAGATCGAACCGCTAGGAATTAGCTACCGGGTATCCGATGCCGGAGAATTGTCCGAATTCCACGACGAGCAATTCGACCTTGTTGTTGTCGTCTTTTTGTTCAACTACGTCGACTGTGCAAAGATGACGTCGATCATGAAGGAGATTTTTCGGCTATTGCGCACCGGCGGCCGGTTTGTTTTTTCTGTCCCGCATCCGTTCTTTGCGTTTCTCCATAAGGAACAACCTCCGTTCTATTTTCAAAGAAACGGAGCCGGCTATTTTTCCAGTCGCAATCAACTTTTCGAGGGTCGAATTTGGCGTCGTGACGGAACTGATGTACCCGTCCAATGCATCCACAAGACTTTTGATGATTACTTCAACGCATTGGCGGCGGCGGGGTTCACCTCACTGCCAGCCATCAAGGAGCTCTATACTCAGCCGGAACACTTGGAGATGGACCCGGATTTCTTTGAACCCTTGAAAGACAAGCCCCTTCATCTTGCCTTTCGGATAATGCGTTGAGGTGATCCACATTGATTTCATTGAAACAGCATGAGATAGCCCCCACCGTTGATGATCCATTTTCCTGGGATGCCCAGAGCTTGTCAGCAAGGCCAGCCTGGCGTATGAGGATTGAAGATAAAACGATACACGGATTGCGACAGGCCACTGCAAACCTTCAGCTCGATGACGATTTTTTAAACAGGTACGCCCATGGCGACGTCGAATTATTCGGCCTCCAAGAACTCTCCGACCGTATTCGCCAAGAACTTCAACAGAGATCGGGTATCGTTTGGCTCCAGGGTTTTCCCGCTACGAGCTTCACTGTGGCACAGATGAAGTTCTTTTACCTTGCGATTGGTGCAGCCGTAGGCAAGACCATGGGCAACTACGGACGGCTTTACGATGTGCAAGATTATGGAGGCTCTTACAAAGAAGAACGAATCCCTGTTTCTCAGACACGGGCCGCTACCAGCTTTCATACCGACAGCAGTGCTAGAAGCTGCATGCCGGATATCGTAGCGCTTCTATGCATCCAACCGGCCCGCAATGGAGGAGAGTCTCTCGTCGTTAGCGGAGCCACTGTACATGAGCGACTTCGTAAAACCAATATGAAAGCATTGACCATTCTGTACCGCGAATTCATCCGCGACATTGTGACCCCTGGTGCAGGCAAGACACTGAAATCATTGATTAACAATCGATTCCCCGTTTTTTCACAGGGACTGTATTCGTCCGGTCTTTCATTTCGTTATATGCGATATTGGATTGAGAAGGGTCACCAGGAAGCGAACGTGGACCTGGCACAGGCAGATATTAACGCTCTGGATACACTTGATGGCCTCCTAGAATCACCACAGCTAGTCGGAAGGCTCAAGCTTGAATCTGGCGATCAACTCTGGGTCAACAATCACATTGTGGCCCATAATCGCACGGAATACGAGCAGGACCCTCAACAACCACGGCATCTTGTTCGCATGTGGATTTCCACAGAATAAAAGATAGCCTCGATAACACGGCCAGCTATTGATTTGGGCCGTTGCCCCTGCTCATGACGACGGAGTTTCTCCGCAGATCGTCGAGCGACGCATGCCTCGCTGGTGCTTCAGTTCGTCAAACGGAAATACCCGATGCATCGTGCAACAGTTGTAATACATTGCAGTCACAGATGCCTTATGCACCAAGAGGCCACCAGATATATCTAATCCCCTTCAAGACGCATTGCTGACCCTATCCTGACCATAACTCTTGGCATTGCAAGAGTTGCG
>CAUZSN010000079.1:0-13644 GCA_963582345.1 Planctomycetota bacterium | reverse complement strand
CCGAACGTATTTGCAAATACAACCAACTACTTCGGATTGAAGAACTCCTTGGCGACAAAGCACGGTATGGCGGAACAATTTAGGGTTGCAGGCAGTTCATATCCATGACACATCCGCAAAGCAAATCACCGAAACACGCATGGGCAATTTCTCTGACTTTTTGGTTGTGCCTGCTATGCGCTGCCGGTCTGTATTCCGCAATCGCCTTGGCTCCAAAATACCTGATCTACCTGACTCTGAAGAACAAATACCACGCCACTCAAGTCCAGCTGGTGACGCTGAAGCAACAGGTTGGCGACATGCGCAAGGTCATCGAGGCTCTTGAGAGCAATCCTGAGTTTTCCGAGGAGTTAGCGCGGGCCGACTTTGACGCTGCCCGGCCGGGGGATGAACGCATTACTGTCGAGACCAGTTTGACTTTGAACACTCGCATACCTGAAGCGAACTCTGCGATCCCCACAGTCACGTTGCCATGGTACGACCCCTTGCTAAAAGCGTCAGCCAAAAATGGAAAGCTGCGGACCGCGACATTGACGCTGTCGACCGTACTGATCATCCTGGCCTTTACGTTTTTTCACGATTCGCAATCGAGACAAATTCGAACGACTGCCGGAGTGATCCGCGGCGGCTTGGCTTTCATCGCACAGCGGTATCGTAAGCATCCGCGGTAAACTCGTTAGATGCGCATTCCGCCTCTGTTAATCCCGATTATTCATGTAGGCCGGATCGAGGTCGCGCCACATACTGCCGGAGCAACGCAAACACAGTCGCCCGACGCCGTACTGTATCTATGGAAGGCTCAAAGAAAATCGACCGTAGTTCCGGAACAGGCAGTGTTTGCTTGTTCCGGAACTACGGATTCATGAATACTCCGGACTAGCCCACTGAAAGCGTGTCCTCAAATTCATCTCTTTGACGAAAAATGAATAGGAAAATCTCCTACTGAACCAGAATTTCTCTGGCTTCGACGCCTCTACAGGAGACTCGCCTCCCCCTAATTTAGAATTCTGGAATACTCTCTTAGAGTAAAAACTCGGACTAGTTCGCTTGATTGATTGAAGTCCATCCAAAAAGACTGTGCGTCTCCGGCAGATTTTTCCCAAAGTAATCGTAAGCCGGAACAAGCATAGCTCAGTTCCGGCCATACTTACTTCGCTTGGCTGAAGTGTGACCTGTGTCACAATTTTTTAGAATGGTCCGTATCAGGAAAACGCTGTTGACTCTAGTGAACTAAGATTGACGTGCGGTTCACACTTAACGCTAGCAGCTAACCCAGAGCTTGCTTAAAGGGTATTCTGAAATTCCCAACCCTTGAAAGGCGAACTTCCGGATCAGCAGGAGCTTCGCCCTCCCAGTTTTCATCGGCGAGATGAATCTGAGGATACGCTCTTAACGATGTCAACGGCCTCGGCGCACAGTTGCCTCGCAAACTTATCTTCAGGAGCTTCAGCAATGACGCGTACAATCGGTTCGGTGTTGCTAGCTCGAACTTGAACCCATCGATCTTGCCAATCCAGCCTTAAACCGTCACCGTATTGAGTGGTCGCGTCCGAAAACGACTTCTCCAACGCAACACAAGCTTCGTCAACTCGATTGCGAGGGCAAGTGATCTTATCTTTCACAATCGTGTACTGGGGCAGCGAGTCAGCCCATTCTGCCAATGTTCTGTTCTCCAAAACTAAACCGGCCAGCACATACGCGATTGCAACAAAACTATCGCGCACATAGCCGATATTTGGTTCAATCACGCCACCACTGCCTTCACCGCCCATGATAGCGGAAACCTCTTTCATCTTTGTAACGACATTTGCTTCGCCGACGTGAGACCGAAAAAATGGACAGCCATACTTCTGGGCGATATCAGCCGTCATGCGGCTGGTCGAACCGTTGACGACCACCGGTCCACGTTTTTGCGACAGGATGTAGTCAGCGCACAGTGCTAAAGTCATCTCCTCGCCAATGTATCGACCATTGTTATCAACAATGGCCAGTCGATCGGCATCCGGATCTTGTGCGAAGCCAACGTCCGCACCGAATTGCTTGACAGCATCGCAAAGACCATTCAGGTTTTCTTTGAGCGGCTCAGGATCATGCTCCAACCGACCGTCCGGTGTTCCTCCCAAAACATTCACTTCACAGCCAAGTGACTGCAAGAAGCGAGGCCCGGCGATCGCTCCAGAACCGTGATTGCAATCCAAGACAACTCTCAATCGACGCTGCTGAATCCCACTATCGTCGACAAAGTCCAACACTCGCTTTATATGAATCGCTGAAGCATCTTCCAAGACTTCCGCCGTGCCAATCTTGTCCCAGGTAACGAAATGAAAAACTCGTGACTGTAAGATTTCCAACAACCGACGACCAAGTGACTGATCGAAAACACAACCGTCGCGTGAGAACGGTTTCAGACCATTCCATTCAATTGGATTGTGACTTGCCGTGATTTGAAGTCCGCCATCGGCTTTAACGTGCTGAACCAATATGCCGCAGGTCGGGGTCGAAGCTATTCCGGCGTCGACAACATGGCAACCGGTCGCCATCAAAGCTGACGTGACCGCGTGATTGATCATCTGGCCACTAGTCCGACCATCACGTGACACAACAACTGTGCCGCCATCGATCATCGTCCCCATTGCCGATGCAAAATGGACGATGAATTCTGGATCGATTCCCTCACCAATCACGCCGCGCAACCCCGAAACACTGAGAATCCGCTGTGTTGCTTGTGATGACATTCGCGTCTCTTTCGTTGGATTCACTGGGCGGCACACGGGTTATAGTCATTCATATCAATCTTGAGAACGTCGGCTACGTACGTTTTTTGAGAGCAAGCTTCGCAACGTCGCCAGGTTGATGGCATCCAGCTTCTGGTGGTTTGTTTCGCCTTTCGGAGTTTCCAGATACATCGGAAGGTGTGCGAAGCGGGGATCGTTCAGAATGTAGCGGAAAGGTTTTAGCCCCAGGTGCCCCGCACCAATCTTCTCGTGCCGGTCGATGCGACTACCAAGTTCCTGTTTACTATCGTTCAGATGAAACGCACACACTCGGTCGATCCCTACAATGCGATCGAATTCGGCCATTGTAGCGGCGTAGTCGTCGGAAGAACCGAGTGGATACCCAGCGGCGAAGAGATGACAACTGTCGATGCACACGCCCAACCGATCGCTTTCGACGACATTGTTGATAATGTACGCCAAATGTTCGAATCGGCACCCTAAACTCGTTCCCTGACCGGCAGTCGTTTCGAGCAGAACTTTCGTCTCGATTCCATCAGTCCGCCGATGGACAACGTCAATCGCCTTGACGATTCGGTTCAACCCTTGTTCTTCGCCCGAATCAACGTAGCTGCCGGGATGCACCACCACTCCAAACAACCTAAACGAGTTGGCCCTTTGCAACTCGACGATGATCGCTTCCAACGACTTGCGCCATAGGACATCGTCGGGACTTGCCAAATTAATCAAATAGCTATCATGCGCACACGGCATTTGCACTCCAGTCTGCTCCAACGCATCACGAAAGCGGCGGACGTCGTCTTCGGTTAGCGGTTTAGCACGCCATTGGTTACTGTTCTTCGTAAAGATCTGGACGCAGTCCATTTCTAGCTGTGCCGCGGCTTCAATGGCTTTGTAGTATCCGCCAGCGATCGACATGTGAGCGCCCAAAAGAGGCATTTGCTTCCGTCTAAGTTTTGTGGCCGTGCCACGTATGAAGTAAACAAAAATTGACCTGACAACTTGAACCAGCAATACAAAGACATCTAAGATGCATTAGACCGTTCGAGAGTCACTTTTTCGAGTTCACTGAAATGGATTGGACAAACTCTTACACACTGATCTTAATTGCTGCTGTGTTTGTTGTAACTGCGTTGTACTTAGCCTACAGACCACTGCGCAATCGGTGGCGAGTGCAACAAGAGATACGAGCGATACGTGAGTTTCGCTTGCAGCGAGAACAATTAGAAGCCAATTTTTTTGACTTGGCCAGCTCTCGCGGCAAACCTCGCGGATTGCGTTGGCTGTCCTGTGACTGGTCAGATATCGTCACTTTTGGTCGCGCACTGGACAGTGGCCTGCTAACCGCCTTCGTCGCGGTGGACATCGCCTTCGAAGCCGTTAAAGGAGGTGATATGGAATACGTTGAGGCCGTTAACACCATCCGTGACGCCGCCGCGATGTTTCATTTCCAGAACGGCCGCTGGGGTACCGGCGGACGTGCTTTGTTCAACATGAACCCACACGATGCACTTCAGCGACTGGCCGACCAATTCGAGCTAGTCTCGGTCGAAGTCCCATTGGTGTCGAGTCGTTGAATCCGGCAATAGAACTTCCAGCAGTTATTTAGCAAGCGTGATTCTTCGGCCCCGTTGGTGCTGAGTGCTAACCCGGGTTGTTCACAAACATCGTTAAATTGATGAAAATTTTCCGTGCCGTGCGCTGCAGTCATCTTGCCAAAAACACCATGTAACCAGTTGAGAACAACAGCCCGACACGCAAATTTTGAAGTTGTGCCTATCACGTGATCCCAGCAAAGTTCTGTTCAAATACACCTTCTGTTTGAAGGCTCAAACCGTTGTGTAAAAATTATCACCTTTGAGATGTCGCTTGAGAAACGTTGTGGCCTCGCGACTAAAAGACGCAACCTCAAAACTTGCGATTCAGGCTAGTGAATAATCTGGGCTAATCCAATTTGCGAACCGCTGACTCGGCTGTCAATGTCGCGCAAACGGCTGATGAAATCGATTCGAAAACCGCCGCAGAATCCGTCAAGGCGATTCACGCGACGCGGCAATTCTCAATGAAGCAGACACACCTAGTGCCAGAACCAGCAACGCCATGCACAGAAACGCACATGTCATCTATTCAGAAGGAGTTAGAGATCACGCAGCCTATTTCACTATTCACTGCAATGTGCGGTTTTTGTCGTCATATGTGCAACAATCACCATCCATCTGATAGCAACTGATAGCTGTCAGACTCTCACAAAGTCAGTACGCTAAGAATTCCGCGGCAAAATTCCGGCAGATCGTCTGGCTTGCGACTCGAAACAAAGTGCCGGTCGACCACCACCGGCTTATCTTCCCAAATTGCACCGGCGTTCACCAAATCGTCCTTAATACCCGCTGATCCGGTTACGCGCACGCCGGAATAGACGCCGGCAGAAATAGGAATCCAGCCGCCGTGACACACAGCCGCGATCAACTTGCTTGCGCCATCGAATTGGCAAACGATTTCCAACACCTTGGCATCCCGGCGCAATTTATCTGGCATGAAGCCACCGGGCACGACCAGGCCGTTGAATTCTCCGGCGCGTACATCGGCAATCGCAATGTCGGAAACACACGGATAACCATTCTTTCCTGTGTACTGCTGCTGTGCTTCGGATCCGGCCACTACCACTTCGGCACCGGCTTCGATCAATCGCAGCTTCGGATACCACAGTTCAAGATCCTCGTAGATGTCGCCGACGAACATCAGAATTCGTGTTCTTGCGAGTGGTTGGTCCATGGCTTCCTCATCATTTCAAGTTGCGAATCTCGATTGGCTCAATCTGATCGGGCAATGAAAAACCCAGTACTCGTGAATAGAAATATAGCTCGGCCTCGTGGGCTCGGATGATCGTGTCTGCCTTGCGGAAACCGTGCTGTTCTTCAGGAAAGGCAACGTATGCCACTGGGATACCCTTCCGAGTCAGCGATTCAAGAATCAGCTCTGCTTGGTTTGGCGGAACGATTTTGTCTTCAAGGCCCTGCAACAGAATCACCGGTCGATCAAACCCATCCAAGTGATCAATCGGGGAGCGTTCCCGATATCGTTCTGCCTGCTGCGGATATTGACCGACAAGCCTATCCAAATAACCAGATTCAAATTTGTGTGTGTCACGAGCGAGCAGAGCCAAATCGCTCACTCCGTAGTAACTTGCTCCGCAACAAAAGACATCCCGAAACGCAAGACATGCTAAAGTCGTATATCCCCCCGCACTACCACCACGGATGATCAACCTACGCTGGTCGACCTTGCCTTGCTTAGCCAAGTAAACGGCTGCGTTAGTTACATCAGCCACGTCAACGATGCCCCAGGAATGTCGCAATCGATTACGATATTCTCGTCCGTAACCCGTACTGCCTCCGTAGTTCACATCGCAGACCGCAAAACCGCGTGACGTCCAATACTGGACACTCAGGCGGCACTGAGCAATCGTAGCACCGGTCGGTCCCCCATGAACAATCACCAGTAGAGGCGGCGCTTCGTCGCTCGGCCCACAGTAATCAATGTTGGCGGGCGGATAATAGAAGGCGTGAGCCGTCCGATCATCATCCGTCGGAAACTCAAATGCTTCAGGCACCGAAGTGTAGTTCGGATCTGGTTGGATCGGCGAACTACGACGTATCACGTGACAACTACGATTAGTAGGATCTATCTCGATTAGCGAATCGAATTCAGTTGGCGAACTCAGCACAGCAAAGGCGCGTCTTTCTCCCACATGGATACTGGAGACATTTGAATACGGAAGTTCAAGAATCTGGTGTTTGCGGGACCGTGGTTCAATCCGTACAACCCACCACTTTCCATTGCGAGTGTAGGAGGCCAACAAGCTTCCATCTGAAAGGAAACCGTAGGTTGTCATACCGAACACCCACTGTGGTACCCCAAATTCGGCTTCCCTAGGGAAGACAGCAGTTATTTGGCCTTCATGCTCACAATAGAGATTCCACCAATTCGTCCGATCGGAGACAAAATACAGTGTCCCGTCCGGCGCCCAAGAGGGGTGAAAAATCGACTCGTCGTGGCCGCCACTCACCTTACGCTGGGTGCCAAGCAATCCGTCTTCCCCAATTGGCGCGACAAACAATTCAGTGCCATCCCAAGGCATATTCGGATGGTTCCACGACAGCCAAGCAAGCTGCTGAGCATCGGATCGAATACGTGGCGTCGAGTAGAAGTCGGCACCTTCTACAAGCGTTGCGACATCGCCATTGTTTAGATCAACGGCCACGATTCGGTTGGTTGGCTCCGCGTCCTCGCGGCTGTGATCTTCGCAAACACTAATAATTCGGTCGCGGGACGGGTCATGCACAGCATCGGCGAAACGCAACGTGCCCTCGGCCGTAACAGTTTTAGGTTTCTCGCCGGGCGCCACGCACCAGATCTGCTGATCGTCAAAGTTCGAGAAATAGACGTTTCCTGCCGACGCGAGTAACGCCCCACCACCATACTCGTGAACAAGTGTGCGAGCACTGAAAGGGTGTGGCAATACATCCCTGACCGTACCTGTATCCGAGTGTCTGACAATCACGTAACGGCCGTCTTCCTCGGGACGCATCTCAACCCAATATAATTCTTCACGATCCAGTGAAATGTCGCCAATACGGATGTTGCCTTCGACCAGCATCCGCGTTTTGATCGGAGAATTCCAGGAGCCGAAGGGTGCCATTTTTGGCGACGCCTGTTCCATTGGTGATTACACACCTTTACCGTTTAGGGGGGGGCAGCGGCGATCAACTTTCGTGAAGAAGCTTGCCCGCCTATATGTCGGCAAAGCAGTCCACGTGTGGGTTTTCATTCTAGCTTTTCGTCGTCTGGGCTCCTAATACATAATGCAACTTACTCTGCTGCCAATGCGAATTTTCCATTCTGATCCGAGTCCGAACGCGTGATTCTCCACTAAACTTAAATTGCTTAAGACACCGTGTTCGAAAAATCAGCTAATTCATCCTTGGTCGTCTTGGTGTACTGAGTGGTCACCGTATTGGCGATCGGCGAGTAACAAGACTGTCAACGTTGTCTTCAATCGGTACCGAGCAATGCAGGGAAACCTGTTGTTTTCCGTGACCCGCAGCTGACGTAAGGAGTAAACCATGAGTAGCCTAACATTGGTGGAATCTCAAGCGGTTGTCGAGACCGCTTTGAACGAATCACATGAAATCGACGCACAAATGGCCATTGCCATTGTTGATTCAGCCGACTATCCCAAAGCATTTGCGTGTATGGATGAATATGCTCAGCGTGATCGATGTTGTGATCGGAATCTGTTTGTGAGATCATTCAGCCGCCAACTCACCTTGTTTTTCGATTGCGTTTTGAGCACCTTGGAATGGAGTACTCTTCATGTTGTTCGAACTTGTGGTCACATCTGGTCCCGACAAGGGAATTCAATATCCATTGCCCGAGGGGAAAACCGTTGTGGTTGGACGCGGTCAAGAAGCTGTTCTGCAGCTTACTGATCCGCGTGTGTCGCGCAAGCATTTTGTGATCGAAGTGAGTGATGGCAAGATCGAATTATTGAATGCAGGCGGATCCGGCGGCACGACCGTAAACTCTGAAACGGTCGAAACGCGGGAACTGCAACCCGGTGACGTCATTGGCCTCGGTGACTCGGAGCTCAAGTTGATTCTTCCGGAATCCGCCTGTCAGACAACGATGGCACCAACAACTGGCCCCGCGCAAGACTCCAAACTAACTTCGGACTACAACCTATCGACACTCATCGGTTCGACAATTCACAACTACGAAGTGCAACGAGAGTTGGCCAGGGGTAACTCGGGGGCGGTGTTCTTGTGCCGCGATCTCAAGCAAGATCGGGACATCGCTTTGAAAGTGTTGTGGTCGGAGATCTCAACGGACCAGCAAGAGATGCAGCGGTTCATCCGGGCGATGAAAACTATGTATCCGATTCGACATCCCAACCTCGTGCAGATATACAACGCCGGCACGACCGGGCCATATGCTTGGGTGGCCCTCGAATACGTCGACGGGGAAAGCCTGACTAAAGTGATCGAACGGATTGGTACGGTCGGCATGCTAGACTGGCAATATGGGTTCCGCGTGGCCGTGCAGGTGGCTCGCGGTTTAGAAGCCGCCTACGAACACAACATCGTCCATCGAAATGTTACTCCCGAGAACATTCTCGTGCGGGCAGAGGATAAAGTCATCAAGTTGGGTGATATGATGCTGGCCAAAGCGCTTGAATCGACCAAGTCCGAACAAATCACACGTCTGGGTCAACTGGTGGGTGAACTGGCCTACGCGCCACCGGAGCGTACGAACAGTTCCCTTGATATTGATTCTCGCAGTGACCTCTACAGTCTGGGAGCGACCATCTATGCGCTGCTGACAGGGCGTCCGCCGTTCAAAGGTGAGTCACTGCCCACACTGATTTCGAAAATCCGCAACGATCAACCGGCTTCTCCGAAAGACTTTCAGCTATCGATCAGCGATATGTTCGAGGGTGTTGTGCTGCGACTGATGGCCAAAAATCCCGACGACCGTTTTCAGACACCAACCGAACTGCTCTACGACCTCAAACGGGTTGGTAAGTTCGAAGGAATCACGATCTGACTTGTACGAAGACAGGCTCGACTATCATCGCATGAACACGGCCGCCAGAAATCTTCGATGGTCGACGTCAATAGAGCATCCCTTGACCATATACACCCGGAACGGTCGCAAGAAAAAGCCCTGCTCCTCTTTCAACAGCCAAATTTGTGACGTTGCGCTAACGCTCCCGTCAAATCTCGAAAAGCCCACTCGCAGAAGCGGGCGGGCTTTCCGATTCGGCACAGTTGTTGTCTTTGGATCGTACTAGGAACGTGCCCGAATCAGGGAACACAGACTGGAATCCTGAGATTTCAGCTTCGCGTGCATTCAGAATCTAGAAGACGTCCAGAATAAAATGGTGTCCTCGGTGATAGGGACGTTCTTCCATATAGAAATTATGCCAGGTCTTGTTGAAAACCGGGATCCGTCGCTCCGGTCCATACCGGTAATACATGTGGTCAAAACTGTCCCGAGGCCGTCGAAAGTTGTGCGGATACAAGACGTGTGGGTAGTAGAAAAACCGAGACCAATCGGACGGTTGTCCACGCCCAGCGGCTCGTGCTTGAGAATCATTCACGACAGGCGAGACCAGCAGCATTACTGCCAACACAATGCCTGCCAGAAGAACACGTCGCAACATTGGGGAGTCTCCTACAGTATGGGCTGTGTGCTCGTAGACTAACACTCAACGTGTTCATCGGCGATTGATAATGCCGTACAACAGGAAAGTTTCCTACATTCCGCGTAATCCGGAGCTCTGGCTTACCTCAACTCCGCTTGCCGAAATAGTGATGGACGAGTACTTTACCGCAACAATTCGCTCTTAACGATTCAACGTGCACATTCTGGGAAAATCTTGTCATGTCTTGGAGTCGTCGCGGAATACAATTCACATGGCTAGTCGTTGCCACGCTGATTCTGACTCCGGCGTCCCATTGCGAAAGCCCCTCGTCACAATCCAAGCAACTTCGAAAATTTACTGGTCGAATCATCGATGACAACATCCGTCCTCACATCCAATTCCTTGCAAGTCCCGAGTTAAAGGGACGTTCCGGTGAAAGCGCGCTAATGGCCGCGAATTACGTCCGGTCGTGTTTCAAGAAGACGGAATTGCAACCGTTGTTTGACTCCGAAAGCTACTTTCAGCCAATTCCCGGTTCAGGCAACGAGAAAGGTAAAACGCATCTGCTCGGTAGAAATGTCGGTGCATGGATTCCTGGAAGCGATGATCGGTTGAAGAATGAGATTATCATCATTAGCGCGCACTACGATCATTTAGGAGTGCGAGACGGCCGCGTGTACCGCGGTGCAGACGACAATGCTAGTGGGGTCTCAATGTTACTGGAAGTCGCCCGGCAGATATCGGCTGAGAGCACCAGGCCACGACGAAGCATTGTTTTTCTGGCCTTCGATCTGGAAGAACAGCTGTTGTGGGGTTCCCGTTGGTTCGTTGCCCATCCACCGTGGCCGCTGAAACGCGTGAAATTTTTTCTGACCGCAGACATGATTGGTCGTTCACTGGGAAATCTTCCGTTGCCAGTCGTTTTCGTTCTGGGCAGCGAACACGCACCTGAGTTGAAGCGTGTGCTGGATGATGTGGGACACCCGCACGGATTGGAAGTTTCTCGCCTAGGGATCGACCTGATCGGCACACGCAGCGACTACGGGCCGTTTCGAGACAAAAAAATTCCGTTTTTGTTTATCTCGACCGGCGAGCATCCTGATTATCACACACCGCAAGATTTACCGGATCGCATCGACTATAAGAAAGTAGCGCGTGTGGCAAGCCTTGTGCTGCGAATCACCAACAGCATTGCCAATGCCGATTCGACACCCTTGTGGACGGACAAGTTCGAACCCGATGTGGATGAGGCGCGGGCTATTCATCAAATTACCACGCTGCTGCTGAAGTCAGATAAAAAACTGACTGACCTCCAACAGTTTATAGTGTCACAAACTCAGATAAAAACGAAGCAGATCGTTGACCGGAACACAATGACTACGAACGAACGAAAGTGGCTGACGCGTGTGTCGAAGTTGCTGCTGCTCTCGATTTTTTGATGCCCAGGAGTATTGTATTTTTTCGACCGTAGAAATATCGTCAGGCACAAACGTAACATGATGCACATCCGAAAAGGCAATTCCTGCTAGCCCAAATTCGATTTTCGTCCAGAAAATCGCGAAAAATAAAATGTAGCATGGTCGGAGAGTCTTGTTCAATTTTCACATCAAATGCTTCTGCACAAGCAATTTTGCATAAAGAAAATTAACTAAACCGCCATCGGCCTACAGGGCACTTATATGGGAAAATGGTTGCGAAATTGACTGCTAAAGTCCAAAATTAAGTCTTCTTGGTATCTGCAGTTGATTGCATTTAGCAAGTGGTAGGCTGTAACTGACCTGTCGTACGAGTTCTATTTAGAAAGCAAAAAATGGATACAGCCAAACTGTGGCTTAATGGGCAGGATTATGAACTGCCCGTCATAAAGGGTACGGAAGGCGAAATTGGCGTTGAAATCACTCAACTGCGTGCCCAATCTAGTGCGGTATCGTACGATCCTGGTTTTGGAAACACTGGCTCCTGCAAGAGTTCGATTTGTTTCATCGACGGCGAGCAAGGGATCCTTACGTACCGCGGTTATCCGATCGAGCAATTGGCTGAACAAGCCAAGTTTATTGAGGTTTGTCATCTACTGATTTATGGCGAACTTCCAGACAAACAACAATTGGTCAAATTCCGCCAGCAATTGACGTACCACAGCCTACTCCATGAAGACATGAAGAAGTTTTACGAAGGATTTCCGGCCAACGCGCATCCGATGGCAATCCTGTCATCTATGGTGGCCTCGCTGTCGAGTTATTACCCCGACATGAAAGAGAATGACATCGATCTGAACATCATTCGCCTACTGGCCAAAGTGAAGACGATTGCTGCCTACGCATACAAGAAGTCGATCGGCCAGCCGTTCATTTATCCTCGCAATGACCTATCCTATTGCGCCAATTTCCTGCACATGATGTTCGCTGTCCCCACTGAAGACTACGAAGTGCCTGATATCCTGGAAAAGACACTCAATGCACTGCTCATTCTGCACGCCGATCACGAGCAAAACTGTAGCACTTCGACTGTGCGCTTGGTCGGAAGCAGCCAGGCCAACCTCTTTGCTTCGCTGTCAGCCGGAATCTGTGCTTTGTGGGGCCCGCTGCACGGTGGTGCAAATCAGGCAGTTTTAGAGATGCTACAGAAGATTCGCGATGACGGCAGCGACTACAAGAAGTATGTCACTATGGCAAAGGACAAGAACTCGGACTTCCGCTTGATGGGATTTGGGCATCGCGTCTACAAGAACTTTGATCCGCGTGCGATGATCCTCCGCAAGTTTGCCGATAAGGTGCTCGGTCAGATGGGAATCGATGACCCGCTGTTGAATATCGCCAAACAACTAGAAGATGTGGCCCTAAATGATGAATACTTTATCGAACGAAAGTTGTATCCGAATGTCGATTTTTACAGCGGAGTTCTTTATCGCGCCATGGGCATTCCCACAAACATGTTTACCGTCATGTTCGCCCTCGGCCGTTTACCCGGTTGGATTGCTCATTGGAAAGAGTTGCGTGATAACCCTAACAGCCGCATTAATAGGCCACGGCAGATCTATACTGGCAAGACCAAACGCAACTACATCCCTCTGGCCCAATAGTAGTTACGGTCTGAAATGATCAACGATTCTGATATCATCAATTCCTCGGTTAGTGAGTGTCGGCATCTCACCATCAATTGACCGACAGACGCTGTTCCCATCCCACGTTCTGTAGCATGGCATATAGGACGACGTTGACTCCGTTTTACGTCGCCTTGATGATATTCACCTTCAGTTACACTATACGTTTTGGCGGATCGTATCGCATCCATTTGTTCCACAGGAAGAACAAATCAGATGCTGCCACTTGCGATGAGGAAATGTGTGCCGCCACCGTGCAGACAATGACCAACGGTCGTCGAAAAGCAATCATTGGCATAGGCAAGACCTTCTATGGATTGACGATTGCTCGGCGAATATTGAATATGGACTGATACTGAGCGTTTGTCCTGTGAAGAGCCGATGTTGTGCTCGCGAAAACTGTCTGTCAACGTCAGTCACCCAACAAGAATAGTCAAGGAAAAATGACTACAGAAAAACAACAAAAAGTCACAGGAAAATGGGCCTTCGACGATTTTCTAGAGAAGTTCAAGAGACATCGCGACTTGATGACCGAGGAACTGCACAAGGTCATTGTCGGACAGGACGCAGTGATCGAGCAGATTCTTTCCGCACTCTTCACTGGA
>CAUZSN010000078.1:0-13766 GCA_963582345.1 Planctomycetota bacterium | reverse complement strand
TGCGGAAGGTCGTCCGGACGACGATTGACACCCAACAAGTCCATCCCTGCACCGATAGCGCCGCTGGAAACTACCACGACCTTCCGACCCGTTTGCAGCACTCGTTGTATCTGTTTGGTCAGCGAGACAATACAGTCGCCGTCGAGCGAATCGTCCTGGTTCGATAGGACATTCGTCCCGACCTTGATCACCAAAGTCCGAGCCGTTTCAATCACTTCACGTCGCACTAGATTCTTGATCTCATCCATATGTTCTTATGTAAACAATTCTAGCCTGGTAGGAAAGGTTATTCGGTTGTTCATGTCGATTTGAAGTTGTTGATTCAGTTGGTCAAAATGTCGTCTAATGCTATGATGAGTTGACCAGTGTGTTGTGTCACGGGTAGACGGCAAATTAGCGACACTGGTGTCCGAGGTTCCTGTTAGGTCTTTAATTGCGAAGAAGCCTTACATGTCCGAATTGTTTCACGAATGTGGCATCGCCGCCGTATATCGCTTGCCGAATGGCCAAACTAGTCCATTGGAACCCCCAGAAGGTTTGGGCGAAACCTCGCGGCTGATTCCGCGTCTTCTGCTGGACATCCAAAACCGTGGCCAACTAGCGGCCGGAATGACTTCGTACAACATCAATCGCAAACAGCTTGTCGACACCGTTAAAAATGTCGGCACGGTCAGTGAGGTCTTCCACCTTAATCATGAGAAGGAATTCGAAAAGCTGATGCGGGAGTACGCCGGTCCGGCCGCAATCGGACACGTCCGGTACGCGACCTGCGGTAAAGATGATCGCAGCTACGCTCAACCGTTTGAACGCCATCACATTGAAAAGTCCAAATGGTTCAGCTTCGCTTTCAATGGCCAACTGGCCAACTATCCAGAACTTCATGATGAAATTTTGTCGCAATCCGATTTTCATTTGGCACGTGAGACCGACACGGAAATCCTGATGCATCTGATCAGCCAGGAGCTGCGAGAAGGCATGCAGCCCGATTTGCTCGACGTGCTGACGGCCTTGAGTGAACGTCTGGACGGCGCTTACAACATCGCCTTTATCAACGCTCTTGGCGACATGTTTGTTGCTCGTGACCCATTGGGTATCCGACCGCTGTGCTATGCACAGGAAGGTCCACTGTTTGCCGCCGCTAGCGAAAGTGTCGCCTTGTCGAACATAGGCTTTCACGAATCAAAGATTAAGAGTCTTCCGCCAGGCTGCGCAGTCATTATCCAGAATGGAAATTTGGAGATCAAACAGTTCGTTGCGAAGCCTGCTCGTGCCCATTGCTTCTTCGAATGGATTTATTTCGCCAATGTTGCCAGCACCTTGGATGACAAGAGTGTCTACATGACGCGCAAAGCGCTGGGTGAGGAACTTGCCAACCAGGAGCGGATCGTGATCGACAAGGACACGATTGTCGTGCCTGTCCCGGACACGGCGAAAGCCGCGGCCGACAGTATGGCCTTCCAGTTGAATGTCCCGGCATTGGAAGGCTTGATCCGTAATCGCTACGTCGGCAGGACATTTATTGAAGGAGCCAACCGAGCGGACAAGGCAAGAGCAAAATACACGCCTCTGCCGCAAGTAATGGAGGGAAAGCGCGTGCTGTTGGTAGAAGATACCATCGTCCGCTCGACAACAATGAAAGCGTTGATCTTCCAATTGCGGGAACGCGGACGAGCCCGGGAAGTGCACGTCCGAGTCGCTTGCCCGCCGATCATCGCTCCGTGCTTTTACGGAATCGATATGTCAACGGTTAAAGAATTATTCGCTCCAAAATTCCTGGACTCACCGAACCTGACACCGGAAATTGAGGATCAGATGGCCCGTAAGTTGGGAGCCGACAGTCTGCGTTACCTTCCGCTCGACGCTATTGCCCGCTGCATTGGAATGCAGTCCAATGCACTATGTCAGGCCTGCATCGACGCCAACTACCCGACTCCTGCTGGTCAAAGGCTTTACGAGATCGCATTTGACAACTTCAAAAACGGTGACGATCAAATCGGCCGCACCTATGACGGACGCCCCGCACCGAAGGCAGTCATCTCATGAATATCCTCCATCTCCCGAGAATGTTGACAGCCGTTGCCATTTTTCTATAATCCGCATCACTGTGCACATAGTTGCCTTTTCAGGACGGCGTGGTGATGCTTCTGATTGTTAGAAAATCTCGAAAGGAACGGACGTAATGGCTGGAAAAGTTTTGGAATTCACCGATTCAAGTTTTCAGTCGGACGTACTTGAAAGCAGCGAGCCCGTACTCGTCGATTTTTGGGCACCATGGTGCGGGCCGTGTAAAGCGATTACGCCGATCATCGAAGAGCTTGCAGATGAATATGAGGGAAGGGTTCGAATCGGAAAAGTGAACACTGACGAAAACACGCAGATCGCTACTAATCATCAAATCAGCGCTATCCCGACGGTCCTGTTGTTTAAAGGCGGTGAAGTGGTCGACAAGTTGGTTGGAGTTAACTCCAAAGAGAAGTTTTCCGAGACACTAGAGAGCCACTTATCGTAATTGGACGTATGCCGCACCACTATCTTGCGTCTAACGATTTCCTGACTGAGAACAAACTGACCTGTCAACTCGCTGAGGGAAAGGAATCCCCCCATGAGCGAGGATGTTCAAGCTAAGTCCCATCTTGCATCGACGACAAATTCCATTGCAAAGCCGTCAGAGTCGGATCAGCAACCACAAAATGATGCGATTGTACGAATTGACAACGCTCACACCCAACCGTCATTGGCCGATAGTTCCCACCAGACTCCGTGCGATGACATCTCAGCCAGCGCTATCAACGAGATGTCACAGCCGTCGTTCAATGGTCTGACCGGCAACGAGGGTGAATTGTTGCTGCAGGCAAGTCGGATTGCTGAGAATGTGCGCTCGCAGTTTTCTGAACTCAATCGCCGTAAACAGAATCTGAACGAGCAATTGACGCTGTTAGACCAGGAACGCCGCAACGTTCGACTGTGGATGCGTCAGCTCGAATTGGAAGTTCAGGAACGTGAGGTGCAGCTTCAAACTCGCGAAACCGCGTCAGACGAACGGTTCGCAGCTTGTGAAAAACTTGAAGCGGAATTTCAGGAACAAGAGCAAGTACTAATTCAGTCCCGGGATGAATTGACCCAAGAACGGACACGACTGAAGAAAAATCTGGAATGCGAACTCGACGAGGATCGCTCCGCCTTGAAACGGTTGCAAAAAGATGTCGAGGCGGAACAAAAACAACTGTGCGAGCAGATTGAACGCAACCAGCAAGAACATGAAACGAGTCTGAAACATGCTCAGAACCAACTGAAGAGCGACCGAATTCGGTTGCGTGAAGAGCTGACCGAAGAACGTTTCACGGATGAACTAAGACACCAGCGTGACGAATTACGTCGAGATCAAAAGGAATGGAATACCCTCCGCGATGCGGAACGAACTGAAATTTCCCACGAGCGAGAATCGCATGAACGTCAGCTTATCGAACATCGTCAGATTTTCGAAAAAGAAAGTGACGAACGGCATTGCGAACTCCAGCACCAATCCGCAGTCTTGGAGAATCGGTACCATTTTCAACAGGACCATCTCGCCAAGACTCGGCATGAACTGGGTCTCGCTAAAAAGCAGTTCAATCTGGAATGTCAAAACACGCAGCAGCAATTTGCACAGACGGAAACATTGCACCGTCTACGCCTGGATCAACTTGAGCACTACCGAACCTTGCTGGAAGAACGTGAGCGATCGGTGGAACGCGAGCGTGAGCTACTAATGCGATCTCGACACGAATCGGAAGAGTCGCTTCAGGCGGACAAGGCCCGGTTTGTGGCCGATCGTGAAACTTGGGAGCACGAACGGCAGGCCCAGCATACCGAAAGTCGCCGTCAACAGGACATGCTGGCGTTGCACGCCGAGAATCTGGAAGCGAGACGCCTTCGTTTGGACCGTCTGCGGGCCGAGTTGGAAGATACACACCGTGACACGTTGGAAATTCGAATGGCCGTCGAAGAAGCCTGGGCCCAACTCTCACAAGCGGCCGGCGGTGATGATGCCAAACAGCGGGTCGAAGTCGCGCGACATGCTTTGTCCGAACATTATCAACAACTTCAAGAAACGCTGACACGGCAGCGTCAGGAATTGGACGAATCACAAGGACGATTTCAGCAACAGCGCGACGAGTTCCATGAAGAACGGCAAGCACTAACCAACTGGGTGGCTGAACGCGATGAACGCCTGCGGCAACGGGACAAATGTCTGCGTGACGAGACCGAGCAGCTCGATACACAAGAAGCCGCTTGGCGATCAGCACGCGATCGCTGGATGCAAGAGAAATTCGAGGCCGAATCGATCATCCGCGATTTACTGAAGCAACTGACCGAGTTGAACGCTTCGAGTAACATGAATGTGAATGAAACCGCTCCGAATGCAATAAATCAACCTGCGGCCACTTTGAGTTCTACCTTGGCACATTCACACAATACGCAAGATTTAAACCAACCAGCCAGCCGCAAGCTAGATTCTTCCGGAAATTGATCCGTCCTGCATGGTCCTAGAAGAAATCATTGATCCACGCGATTGACCGGAATCTTGCCGAATAGGTCCGAATCACATTTGAGACTATCAGAAACCTACGTCATAATCGTGTGCAGCGAGGGAACCTGTTTTTTCAGTATCTTAACCTTGGGGAAATATACCCAGATTTTTCGAAAGAAGGTGTCCGGGATTCAAGCTCCCTGAATGCAGTGTTTCGGTTGCCACTCGCGGCTTGCCCACCAGTGTTGGTTTAAAACAACGTCCCGACACGGGCGGACCAGCCGCCTATGGCACCCAAGTCTCGAACACCTGATTTTTTGGAAAAGCTGAACATTTCCACCATCAAATTATGACACGACACCTAATGATTGTCAGTTAACTGGACGTGAGAATTCTATGCCACTCAACGACTGTGTCGTCCAGAATCAATTGGTCCCTGTTGAGTTAGTTAGTCGCTTGCGCGACAGCACGGACGACTTGGGCAACGGAGTCAAATTGTCTCGTCAGATTGATGACGAAGGATACGTCTTTTTGCGCGGCGTTTTGGACCAGGACGCAGTTTTGGCCGCGCGTGACGAAGTGTTTGGCCGCTTGATGGAGGTCGGAGAAATCAAACCGCCGCCGATCGACGGGATCGTGACCGGCCAAAGTCAGCGACGCGAAATGTTCAATGATCTGGGCGTCTTCTGGCGATCGGTCAGCGAAGGACCCGTTTTGAGGCGAGTAACTCATGGGGCAAGAGCTCGTAAAACCGTCGACGCAGTTTTCGGCGAACCGGCACGGCCACAGGATTACCTTTGGCTACGTCCCGGTGCGGTTGGATGTTCGACCGGTTTGCACTACGACTATCCGTTTTTTGCTTACAAGGCAAACCGCGTGTGCATCGTTTGGATGGCTTTGGGCGATATCCACGTCTGTGAAGGACCGCTCATGATCGTCGAAGGCTCGAACAAGTTTACCGACTTGATCGACTCGATGCGATCGGACGACGACAAGGTAAAGTTATCACCCAAAGACGCTCAGCAAGCTGCCTACCAGAGCAAATCGACCGATGACGTACTCACCTTTGTGCGCGCCCGAAATACTCGTTTGCTGACGGAAGACTTTCAGGCTGGAGACTTGGTTGTATTCAGCTTGTTCGTGCTGCATGGCGCATGCGACAATCATTCGCCGATCAGTCGAGCGCGCCTGTCTTGCGACGTTCGATGGCAGCGCGCGTCAGATTCGATTGACGAAAGATATTTCGGCTCCAATCTGACGGGTGCCCTTGGGAACAGCTACGCGGACATGAGATCGGCCCAACCTTTGGCCGAGCCATGGAAGAGATCGCCCACTGGTGTTCAACCGCATCAATTGACACGGCACAATCATTGACGGCAACAAGACGCCGCGGTATTGCGCTAATCAAGGCATTCAGGGAGACCGGCTCACCACAATTAGCGATCTGAAATAATCCTTGGCACGTGAGTTTGTCGATGTCCACGACAAGATTGTTGCTCCAGGGTGCGTCGATGTGCATAACCTTCGGACGACTGGCTGCTCGTCCAGTTCAGGCCCGAAACCTATTGCTTGTAATTGCCAAAGCATCCGATCCTTGGAGCTTGAAGATCAAATTGCCAGAGGGCCGCTTCGGCCACGTGCTCAGCATCGTTCGCCAAAATTGGATCTGCTGCTCGAATTCATTTTGGCCACAAAGTCAGAAATGACATATCACGGTCTGCCTCGACAACTTTTGACTCGTGTTGTGAGGTGAACTGTCGACGAAGACCGACACTGTAGGGAACGACCGGCCGTTCAATCCTTCGTATTTGGCTCGAGTATGATTGACGGCTGACGAGAAATTACAGCCCGGGTTTCGTGGACGACCGAAGATCGAATGCGATCATATCAAACTGATCGGCAACAACAATTTGTGGCGAGTGTGCCATTGTGCTTGACTAGCTTCCGCGTCCGCCTGTAATGTGCCCTTCAGGGTCCAGTCACCGCGTTCTGTCCGCCAACAACGTTTTGGCTGACTTGAAACGTGACCACGCTAAACATCAATATTCTATGTTCAAAGCGATTTTCCGAGCCACGAGAAAACCAACAATTAGGAGGCCGAGGTGGTCCGTCATACCAATAATCCACTGCAACCGCACGACCAATGGATGCACAGTGCCTTGTCGCAGGCACGGCTTGCATTCGACGAACGTGAAGTGCCGGTTGGAGCAGTTGTGGTACATAGGGACCAGGTCATAGCCGAGGCATACAATCAACGTGAATCATTGAAGGACCCGACCGCTCATGCGGAAATGATCGCGATCACTCAAGCAGCTGAAGCACTGGGTTCGTGGCGGTTGATCAATTGCACACTGTACGTCACGTTGGAACCGTGCCCTATGTGTGCCGGTGCGATTGTACAAGCACGCATTCCCACGGTTATTTACGGCACCACCGATCCTAAGGCAGGAGCCTGTCACACACTGTTCCAAATTACCAGCGACTTACGATTGAATCATCGCTCTACCGTCATCGGCGGAGTCATGCAGGAGCAGTGTATGGCTATCTTGCAGGAGTTTTTCGAAATACAGAGGTTACTAGGAAAAAAATAACTCGCGGCAAACGTTTGTAGTGCAATCCGAAAGAGTTTGAGGATCGGACACGCCGCCAACCCCACCGACGTTCTGCCATTCAGAGCTTAAAGCATTTACAGCGTCCATTGTCTATGTTCCGGTGTTTTACCAACTTGACGCAGAAAGCATCTAACAAAAAAACCGACCGATGATATTCGTTCTTGATAACTACGATTCGTTCACGTACAACCTGGTTCAACGACTGGGTGAAATCGATGCGAGCTTGGACATTCGAGTCGCTCGCAACGATCAAATCACGGTGGACCAGATCGAATCGCTCGAACCCGAACGTATCATCATTTCACCGGGTCCGTGCACGCCGAAGGAAGCCGGTATCTCGACCGTTGTGGCCGCGCATTTCGGGTCACGAGTCCCCGTTCTGGGAGTCTGCCTAGGTCACCAATGCATTGCAGAAGCATTCAACGGCAAGGTGGTGTGCGCTGATCAACTGATGCATGGAAAAACCTCAATGATTCACCACGACGGCAAAGGAGTGTTCGTCGGCTTGCCCAACCCGTTCGAAGCGACACGCTACCACAGCCTGATCGTTCCCGAGGACTCACTCTCGGACGACCTAGAGGTTGCTGCGTGGACTGACGATCCTGATAATCCTCGCGAACTGATGGGGTTTCGTCATCTACGTTATGAGCTTCACGGTGTGCAATTCCACCCTGAAAGTTACTTGACCGAAGTCGGTGTCGACATGTTGAAGAATTTTCTGAATCTTCCCAACAAGGCTCTTTAGATTTGAAAGCAGCCATCTTGCTCTGTAAATTTGAGTACGTCTCGCCGAGCGATAAGGCAAATGCGTTGCAGTCGGGCAACGTGATACCTTCGCAATGCCGCCTTTAGACAGTCACAAGAAATCAGAGCGACTTGCTAATGCTTACAGTTCACGAAGCGCTTATAGCCCTCCTTGTGGAAGTTCGTCCATTTGCTGTTGAGACGCATCCGTTGGCCGAGACCCACGGACTTGCCCTGGCCAAAGACATTGTCAGCAACACCGATTCGCCACCGTTCGACAAAGCTTTGATGGACGGATACGCCGTGCGCGCCGCCGACATCATGAATGGAAGGGCAACTCTAACAGTGATCGAAGAAGTGACTGCTGGCCATGTTCCCCAAAAACCAGTCGGCCCAGGCGAAACAACGCAGATTATGACAGGCGCTGTAATTCCTGACGGCGCCGATGCCGTGACCCCCATTGAAGACTCGGAACTCGAAGATGGTTCGGCGTGGTCGAAGACAGTCAAGATCGCAACTCGTCAGATCGAATCCGGCACGAACATAATCCATCGCGGCACTTCGATGAAGCGAGGCGAGCAAGTGTTGCCGGCCGGACGTCTGCTACGTCCGCAAGAACTGGGTACTCTGGCCGAGATGGGACAACACATGATCGCAGTCCGTCGCCAACCGAGAATCGGCGTCTTAGCAACTGGAGACGAACTGGTGCCGATTTTCGAAACTCCTGGTCCGGGCCAGATTCGCAACTCAAATGAAACGATGTTGGTCGCCCAGATCCGACGTTCGGGCGGTGAACCGGTTCCGTTGGGTATCGCGCACGACGAAAGGAATCATCTGCGCGAACGAATTCTTGCTGGTCTCGAGTGCGACGTGCTGTTGCTGTGTGGAGGCGTCTCGGCCGGCAAGCTCGATCTGGTCCCGTCTGAGCTGGAAGCGGTTGGTGTTCGGCAGGTCTTCCACAAAGTGCAAGTCAAACCCGGAAAACCGATTTGGTTTGGCGTGTTCGAGCCGTCAGACACCGAGTCCGCTGCCGACTTCGACCGCCGTTGTTACGTATTCGGGTTGCCGGGAAATCCCGTCAGCAGTATGGTTTGCTTCGAGCTATTCGTCCGGACAGCGATTCGCCAATTGATGGGAATCGAACCGTCTCAACCGGCTCCGGTTCGAGCACGATTGACCAAAGATCACGTTGCGCGTGGAAATCGCCCAACTTACTATCCCGCCTACCTAGACTGGAACGAATCCGGACCTGTTGTAACACCTGTGAAGTGGCATGGATCGTCGGACTTACGAGCTACAGTGGAAGCAAATGCAATGGTCTTGTTCCAGGCGGGAGACCAAATACATCAAGCAGGTGAAATTATCGAAGTCTTTCGTTGGGAAGTAGATACAGCGACTTACACAAACTGAGTTTGATGAGCGTGCAGTGGCCTAGCGTTAGCGAGAATAATTCGCACCAAGAACGGGAGCACAATGGCTACTCGACTGATGCCGCGCAAGTCGTCGAAAGACTGAGAACTAGTGAATTTGCGAGAATCTCGGGAACCGACTGTCCAGCAAATCATTGCGTCCGGCCGATCCGCGCCTGCCGGAGCCCACGGCGCTATTCTGTTAACTGGGCTGTCGGTGCTTTTGATGTGGTCTAGTTTCTCGCCGTTGAATTGGGGGCCGTTGGGTTGGATCTGCCTGATTCCCGTAATATTGCTAGTTCGTCTGAAGCGGCGGACACGTTGGATGTTTTTCGTACTGTATTTCGGTGGGCTGACCTTTAATCTAGCTGCGCTACAATGGATGCGTTTGGGCGACTCGTCCATGTGTCTGGCTTGGTTCGCCTTGGCGTTATATATGGCGATCTACTTGCCTCTATTTGTTGCGATATCACGAGTGGCCGTTCATCGCTTCACGGTGCCGCTGACCATTGCTGTACCCGTGGTTTGGGTTGGTCTGGAATACCTGCGTGGAACATTCATGACCGGTTTTCCCTGGTACAACCTCAGTCACACTCAGTACCGCTGGATCGAGTTGATTCAGATCAGTGATCTGGTCGGTGCTTACGGAGTGAGTTTTGTGATTGCCATGATGTCAGCATGCCTCGCCGGCATGTTGCCGCAATCGCTGTTCTTGAAATTACACTTATTTCCAGACGGTAGTAGTTCATCACAGTTATCGGACTCACAGGAAATCAAAATTTCGCCTTATGTCATTTCGTCAAATACGACACGACGACGAGTGCTGCAAGTCGTGACCTGTCTGATCGTATTCGCGGCTGTCTTGGGGTACGGGTACGTTCGCCGCGGACAGGCTAAGTTTGAAAGTGGGCCGCGTGTTGCTCTGATTCAAGGAAACTTTACGGCATCGCTAAAGCATAAACCAAACGAGGCGCCAACGATTTTCCAGCATCATGAAACGCTAACCGGAATGGCCGTCAAACACCAGCCCGACATCGTCATTTGGCCGGAAACCATGTTTCGCTGGCCTCTTCACGAAGCGACTGATGGGTTGACTGACGAAGATTTAATGGCCTTAGCGCCTCGAGCCGCAAAGTTGAATCCTTCTAAGTGGGTTCAGCTTTGGCGGAGATCCGAAGTGCCTCGCACGCTTGTCGAAATGAGCCAGAAGGCGGGGGCGGCGATGGTCATTGGCATCGATGTCCTTGAGGCCAAGCATGACGGAATAAGACGTTACAATTCAGCAGTATTCATTCGCCCAGACAATGGAATCAGCGGCCGCTACGACAAACTGCATCGTGTTCCCTTCGGCGAGTATATTCCTCTCAAAGACGAGATTCCCTGGTTGCACAAGCTGACGCCTTTCCCGTCCAATTTCGGCATTGCGAAAGGCGACCGCGTAGCAGTGTTCGACTATCAGGGCTGGCGCTTCGCCCCGATTATTTGCTTTGAGGACACGGTGCCCCACTTGGTTCGCGACATCGTACACACGGCAAATGCAACCGAACGCGGTAAATCGGTAAATTGCTTAGTAAATCTGACTAATGATGGTTGGTTCCATGGGTCCAGCGAATTGGATCAGCACCTGATCACCGCACTGTTTCGTTGTGTCGAATGTCGCACGCCGATGATGCGGGCCGTCAACACGGGAATCTCGGCGGTCATTGATGGGGACGGAGTGGTCCTGGAACCCGACGTTTTCATCGATGGCGACGGCCAAGGACGTTCGTCGATATGCGACCCTAAGTCTGGCCGATGGCATAAGCAACTGAACGCTGTCTTGGTTGATACCGTACCACTGGACAACCGCACCAGCCTTTACGTTACCTATGGCGATTGGTTTGCTAGCGGATGCGGCTTCTGTGCAATTTTCTTTGTCTTGGCGGGTAGCATCCCGCGACGACGCAGTGAGGCTAAATCCGCATCGTAGATGAACGTGACACGCTCGCCAAGAAACCGCAATTTATATAACGTGGCCTGTGAACTGCTAGGGCATGTATAAGTCTGCGGTGCCTAAGTTGTTCACATCAATGTCGCGTAACATACTGTCGGATTAATGTAAACGCATCAAGTGAAGTTCGAACGTTGTTCGCAATTTGACCGTGGTTAAGCGACCGAATCTCCGTCACAGACAGCGTTTTCTCGATCTGGTCTACACATTTAAAAATCATCTACGGTAGCGACTTGTTGTTGGATTCCCCATCACGGACGTAGTTGCAATCACCGTCGTACACATTGTAAGAGTAAAAAATGTTTATCGACCAAGTCACAATCTATTGCAAAGGCGGCGACGGAGGAGACGGTTGCCTCAGTTTTCGCCGTGAGGCTAATGTTCCTCGCGGCGGTCCCGACGGAGGGGACGGCGGACGCGGCGGGATGGTCGTCGTTCGCACTGACCAAAATATCAGCAGCTTGGCAAACATTGTCGGACAGAAGCATTGGAAGGCCGGACGAGGTCAGCATGGTGAAGGCGCTGAACGCACGGGCGCTTACGGCAAGGATGTGGATATACTTGTTCCACTGGGAACAATCGTGCGAGATGCGGATCGGGAACACGTATTGAAAGATCTGTCGCAGGATGGCGACAGTGTTGTTGTCGCCCGAGGCGGCCGAGGAGGCCGAGGCAACAAATCGTTTGCCACTTCAACCAACCGCGCACCACGCGAATTTGCGAAGGGCGAATCTGGACAGGAACGCAATGTCTCCTTGGAATTGAAACTGATCGCCGACGTCGGCCTGATCGGCAAACCGAACGCGGGAAAGTCGACTCTGTTGAGTCGCCTTTCTCGTGCCAATCCTGAAGTCGGCAACTATCCCTTTACGACCAAGTATCCCAATTTGGGTTTAGTGCGAGTCGGCTATGATCACCAATTCGTTGTGGCCGATATTCCCGGATTGATTGAAGGAGCACATGCCGGTGTAGGATTGGGTCACGAATTTCTGAAACACGTTGAAAGAACAAAAGTGCTGGTGCATCTGATTGAACCGGAACCGGCCGATCAGAGCGACCCGATCGAAAACTATCACAAGATCAGCAAGGAATTGCGTCTGCACGACGCTTCACTCCTGGATCGTCCGGAAATCATTGTCGTCACCAAATGCGAAATGCCCGATGCCGTCGCTGTTGCCGAATTGTTGAACGAAGAGCTCCACAAATCGATTCGGCAGATTTCAGCAGTTACCGGCAAAGGCTTGCCCGAGCTGATTGGGGAGATACTTCAAGTGTTGCAGCGATTGGAAGAATCGGACGGATAAACTCCGCTTAGTACGGCCCACATGCTAGCCTAGATTATTCGTGTAGGCCCGAACAGCGAAAACGCTGTCGTCCAACGTCGCGCTCTATCTGCGAAATCATTTAAGTGAAACGACCATAGTTTCGGAAGAGGCAGCGTTTGCTCATTACAGCCTGCGAAATTACAAGTATTCCGGACTCTGTCAAGGTGATAGTTTATACCTTTATGCAGCGTACGCGGCGATGACCAAATTACCGCAGAGGTACACGGGATTAAGGGCTGTCTGTCCAGGCTTCCGTGTACGACCAACGGTACAACTGATAGGCCCCCGAAAAGCGTGCCTGAAACTCCTGTAAACTAAGGCGATCCGCCAGGACTATTCCGTTGTTCGAGATGGTGCCAAAACGCTGTCTGGAATACACGGTGAGCGTATGCTGGCGACCCTTCAAATAGACGATCACGCGACCGGAGTTCTTAGCTGGTTTTCGCGTTTTTTGATGTTGGTCGACGGCTTTGCAGAACCGTCGTGTGAATTCAGGATTCAACGTTAAGTCCTAATCGACGCAAGAATTCTAAACTTCCGTCCAAATATTCCCAGACCCGCTTGTGAGGCTCGACCTCGAACAAGCCCGGGACGGAAAAATGACGTTCGTCCATCAATGACACCAGCACGGACCAGTCAATTTCGCCCTTGCTTATTGCCGGGAAGACTCGACCCTGACGGCTTTGCTTGAAATGTACCATTGACAGCTCATCGGCCGATAATGAAGCCGTAACAGTTGTGGGATCAGTGCCATCCTGTGCAAACAATAGATTGCACGGATCGAAACATAGCCGTAACTGATCGATCTTTGGTCCAAGTTGGTTGCGGGCACTGAAAAAGGCTTCGCGAAAAGGTGTCCACGACTGGAAGGCGTTTTCAACCGACAGTACTCCATCAATATCGTCTAGCGACCTACAAAGTCGCGCCATCGTGCTACCAACGACTACGTGACCAAATTGCCTTAATTGCTCGGTTGTTGTGTCCAAATCAACGAGTCTCAGGTGCGGTGGAAACTCGCCGGCAACGGATTGCGCCGACCACTTACCAGCGAGGAAAACCGGATCGTCCGGCAATGTCTCAGGATTTAAACAGGGGCAAGATACGGCCACGTTGAAACGGATTCCAGGGAATTGTCTGGGCAACTCGGCCAAGGCATCAGCATCTGGCAGGTAGTGG
>CAUZSN010000077.1:0-14104 GCA_963582345.1 Planctomycetota bacterium | reverse complement strand
CCCCCCCCGTACGGCTTACCGCTGAAGCCAAGTATGCGATTCGCGATTTGATTGGGAATAACTGGAGCCGCAGTAAGCTGCCGAGTGACATCGAGGAGAAGTTTTTTGTGGCCGAGAAACTTGTCGGAAGTGAGCCGGACGCAAAATTGGCCTTTGCGACACTGCTGCTAAAAACTCGAAAGCGCAAAGATGCCCGACGGTATTATGAATTGGTGAAGGTGGAATGGGCAAACGTATTACTCTCCTACGAAGGCCTGGCCTGGATTCACTTCGAAGACGAAAGCTACATAGACGGCGTTAATAACCTTGTGTTGTTGTGTTCGAAGATTGCTGAGAAATTCAAGGAGACTGACGAATTAGATGCTCAGGATCGTAAATTACTGGTCTTCGCTGGTCGCCTGCGAGATTTTGCGACCGGCGCCGCCGATCTCAGTCGTCGGTTGTCAAAGCCAGCCGTCGCAAAACTGGACGCACTGGTGAAGCAAATCAATCCTGAAGCCGAAAAGTTCTACCAGCAGGGTCGCAACGAAGTCGCCGTCGGGATCGCGAACTTCGACAAGCGGATCAAAAACGCGACGTCGTCCGCGAAGGTCAAAATCTTGCAGCTCAACCGCAAGCGAATCGCCCGCTACACCAGCTTCGATTTCGAATCCGCGCGCCAGACGCTTTTGAATGGATTAAAGGAGTAGCCAAAATTTTCAGTCACCGGTCGGCAGGATCACATCATCATGCCAGACTTGGCCGAGTTGTTCCGCGAGCCGAAGGAATTTGTCCAAGTCGATCGGCTCCCTGATAAATCCGTTCACGTGCAGAAGTTGGCTGCGGATCCGATTCGTTCGTCGATGCAGTCACGATGACGATTGGGATGGACATTAATTCGTAATCCGTTTTGATCTCGGCCATCTTTTCCGGCAGCCTCAGATCGAGCAGGATCAAATTCGGGCGCGGTGCGTGGGCGAATTTTCCTTGATGGAACAGAAACCCCATCGCTTCCTGTCCGTCCGTGATCCACGTCAGTCGGTGTTAGACGCGACACTTTTAGTGTGGCCATTGCAAGGCGTACACTTGTCAAGTTGTCACCCACCAGAAGGAGTTCCATTGGGCGTGCTGAAACGCACCTGCTCCTTGTCCATCCGCCAGGTAGAACGTACCATTCGATGCAGTGCAAAAGACAGCGGCATTAGGCTGACCGAAAGGAAAAAACAAATTTTCATCTAACAGTCGGAATGGATTGGCTGGCTGAAGTCGTCCTCCATAACCAGTGCGAATCCGTTGCGCGTCGAAAGAATTGAACGAGCGTCAAAGTAGGCAGTGACAAATGCGGAATTGAAGTCAAATTTAGCGAGTTCAACATAAACGCTGTTATTTGGATGTCAATCAGAAATGTGAACGGTCTTGAAATATCCTGTCGCTACAGTCGCATTGGCTTATTGATTTTTCTAGTCAAGGTCACGGCGATGACAATCTGGCTACTGAACGTTCCTATCAACGTGTAGATTGTTTGGTCCATCATCACCTAAGCGTATAATCTTTGAATGTTCGTTTGTCACCGGCGAGAAAAAGGGAGAAGCGAATGTCCGCATTAGGAGTCAACATCGATCACATAGCCACTGTCCGTCAGGCTCGCCGGGCGATCGAACCGGACCCCGTCTGGGCGGCCGTTCTGGCCGAGTTAGGTGGAGCGGACGGCATCACACTGCATGTGCGTGAAGACCGTCGCCACGTCCAAGACCGCGACTTGCGAGTGTTGAAAGAGACTGCTCAAATCAAACTGAACCTCGAAATGGCTGCTGAGGACGAAGTGACTACACTGGCACTCGACGTGCGTCCTGATCAAGCGACGCTTGTCCCAGAGAAGCGAGAAGAGATCACCACAGAAGGCGGCCTGGACGTGATTGCCAATAGCGACCGTGTCAAAGTCTGTATCGAGCAATTGCGAGAAGCCGGAATCGAGGTCAGCCTGTTTATCGATCCGGACGAGCGCCAGATCGAAGCGTCGCGGAAGTTGAGCGTCGACGCCGTCGAACTACACACTGGCCGTTACGCTGACGCTAAGAACATGCAGGAACAAAACCACGAGTTCGACGTGCTGAAGAAAGCGGGCCGGTTCACACGGGAGCAAGGTTTGTTGCTCCACATGGGACACGGATTGACATATCGCAATGTCTCGCGTGTGGCCAGGATCCCCGAGGTCAGCGAATTTAATATCGGCCATAGCATTGTCGCGCGGTCCATTATGGTTGGTTTCGAACGGGCAGTGCGCGAAATGAAAGAACTGGTATCGTAGGGCTGAAGAGCGAACACGTAATTATACGACTAATCATACTGCCTATTCACATCGCTTGCCGTCCGGGACGCCTTGCAGTTGTGGGAAGAGCGTTTGTGTCAGACGAAGTCCGGCGAGTCCGGCGGCGGCACCGCAAACGTCAGCAAACCAGTCATACACGTCGGCATTTCGGTTGACCGTGATCTGCAAGAGTTCGTCGGCCGCACCGTAGCACGAGAGCACAATGAAGAGCATCAATAAACATGGTCCGGTCAACGACCATCGGATCGAGGTCCAAAGGGCCAACAAATAGGCCAATATAGAGTAGGCCCAGAAGTGAAGCGTCTTGTCGGAAACCTCTGGTGGCAGGACGTTTTTTGGAATCGGCGCATGTGTGCTGATAAACAAAGCGATCCAATACACCATCAGCACCACGCCGATGAGCCGGCGAAAACGCGCGATGGGAACTTTTCCATTCCGCTGCATGGTGTCGAAGCGTTCTCGACCCTTCAGGATTGCAGGGTGCGTTAACAGTTTGTCGGGTACGGTGCATCAAGACAGTATTCGGGATGTGTCTCGAGGTAGGTGGCGATACGGTCTTCGTGCGAGATTGCCTGAGAAAGAAAGGCCAATGCTTGCGACAATATTTCGTGCCGTTCGGCGCAGAAAAACCGCAAGAATCCTTGGCCGACATCGCCGAAACATTCCCCACCCAGACAGGAAAGTCCACATTGATCGTCCGCTCCTTCTAGTAGGTACATCGCCAACCCATGGCTTTGGATGTTCAAGCGATTGCATACAGCCTCATGCACTTTGCAAAGAAACGCTATCGTATGAGACGTGCGATGTTAACAGGTAATCGCAACCAAATTACTTGGTGGAAATTACCTGGGCTAGAGGTCGCAGGACCTGCTCAATCACACAGCTGTCCAACAAGTGCTCGCATTGATTTCGTAACGTGGCCAGCGTCTGTTCAAACGACGTCTTTGGATCCAGACTGCCATATTGTCGCATAGTGAAATATACGCTGATTTGATCTTCGGGAAAATCGCCGCGGCGCACCTGATATGCATTTGTACGAGTTTCAATCATCAGCCGCGCTTGTTGACGGCACGCCTCATCCATGCTGACTGTGATCGAAGGCTCGAAATTCAGGATGCGAGAACCAGCGACATCCATTAGCCCTTCCAGTGCCGCGCTGGTTCCCAAAGCTTCGGCGACGACTTCGTCGTGATTGCCGCGATAGGCGAAGTCGAAGCCCATCATGTAGTCCAAAGCTTCACAGTCAAGCGGGCTAACGGAAAGCATGTATGGGATGAGTTCCAGAATCAGATTGTGCTGTTCATAGGCCTGATCCACATTCGGCGGATTCAGATAACCGCTGCAGATGCGACGCGGTTCGATGGACAACCAACGCTGATGCCCCTGATCCTTGTCTTCTTCCAGAACAAAGTCTCCATTTTCGCGGGTGTAGAAATTTCTCATCGAAGGGTATGTTTTCTGGACCCGTTCGAAGAATCCCAGAATCGTTTCGCGTCCGACGGGAAGTTGCATCTCCGTGTTCAGATTCATGTTGCTGTAGAAGTCATCCGCAATTGAGGCGTATGCGCTCATGTGTGATCCCTTAAAGTACCAAACGCACAAGGGATTCGAATTTTCCGCCCAAGCTCCGCGAGCGAAGTCGAATCCTTCACACGGGTCTGTCCAATTGCACTGTCCATTTCCTTGGTACCGACTGTTGTCAGCCGATTCTCCATTGTATAGTCGCTGGCGCCCTTGGTCAAAGTTCGATTCGAACGACATTACTTCGAATTGAGAACGAATCATTTGAGAGGATGGGTAATGTTGCAGCTTTCGATCTTTCTGACAAATCTGGGATGGTTCGGTCTTTTGCGAGAGAAGCAACAATTTCTGAGACTAACAATAGGACACGCGTCCGCTGACCGGATTCGCATGGCTATACAAACTCGGGACACCGGTATGACCGAGTCCCACAAATTTATCGAGTCTGACTGGAATCCTCGACTGCGCAGCTGTTTGCAAAAATATGCACAAGGAAGAAATATTGACTTCGATGACGTGAAGGTACCACTTGGTCAACGGTCTCAGTTTCAGCAGCAAGTGTTGGCGATCGCCCGAACCATTAAGTATGGACAAACTGTGACCTACGGGGAGTTGGCCTGCCTGTCCGGGTCGCCACGGGCCGCACGAGCGGTTGGCAGCGTTATGGCGGCTAATCCCTTTCCAATTATTGTTCCGTGCCATCGCGTTGTGGCCTTCAGCGGAAAAATAGGCGGATACTCCGCGTCGCAGGGAGTCAGCTTGAAGGCGCGAATGCTTGAAATAGAAGCGAAGAATTGTTCGCAGAAAGTAATCTCGACCATTGTTGTGAAGAATAACTTATTGAGAAATTGCAAGTAAAAAAACAAAACAATTTGCTGCAATTACAAGTCCGCCAATTTGGCTTGTGTACGACGTTTCGCATGCAAACGAGCAACCGATATAATGAGGTGGTCGGACAAATGCTTTCGACGGTTCTTGTATTTTTAGTTTTCGTAATTCAGGACCGACGCTATGGTGGTTAGTTTTGCCAGACCGGACGTTTCCGATGTCGTGTTTCATTTGTACGGCAGGTCACTGCATCCTGAACTTTTTGAGGTCTTTGCCGAGTCGCAGATCGACCAGGACGACTATTCGGCTGTGATCCAGATCTACAAAGCCGGACACGTTGTTTCCTATCGCACGAAGGGACAGACGATTAGCGAAGTGACTGCCACTCGGGTCCAGCCGTTACCGCAGCGCAAGCGTATTCTGGAAAAACGTCTGTGCAGC
Organism: Planctomycetota bacterium; assembly: GCA_963582345.1. Classification (GTDB taxonomy): domain Bacteria; phylum Planctomycetota; class Planctomycetia; order Planctomycetales; family Planctomycetaceae; genus CAUZSN01. Next base: position 9,006 of record CAUZSN010000077.1, on the reverse strand, counting down.
AGCCGCGACGAATTCGTCGATTTTGACTTCGGTGTTGGTTATCACGTCAGCTACCAATTGGAGCAGTTGGACCCTGAAGTGTTCTTGAACTTCCACGAAGAGTTGCTGGTCGACTCCGGCCAAGCTCACGTTGCTCATCGGTTTCTCGGGGAAAACCGATTGGCACCCAGTCCGTTGAGCTTTATTCAGACCGACGTTTGGCCTCATAGTCTTTTGATCCATGCCTTTCATACGTTTCCCGAAAACTGTGCTGTCGTGAAAACTCAGTCGTTGTTCGAAATTTGACGGTCTCGCTGCGGTTTGAAAATCACAGAGTCGATGAACCGGCTAAACTCTGGAGGACGCTCTGATGGACATCGAACGATCTTGTCGAATTTTGATAAGGTATGGAATTATTGGCCGGTATCATGGCATTGTTGTCATCAGTCATCATAGATGAGGCGACGGTTGATCGGCACTTTCCGCCGTGTGCACATGGGCGCAAGCTTCATCAAGCCAGTGAGTCATCGCCATTTTTTCCAGAATTTTCGAAGTTTCTGTCGTCTGCGAAGCTACTTATCTTCTAGATTCCACTACCAGTTTTACCACCCTTATTCACGCCCATACTTGTTCGGTTTTGGCTTGTGTTGCTCCTTCTGTGACCGGAGTTTATTCCCATTTGCGCGACTGCTAGTGATTTGATGTCCGTTAATGCTTGACAGTTTTCCGCGGTCTCCATTATCAAGCAGTGCACCCAGAGTCACCGTTCCTGATTACAAGCCGGTTGCCGAGTAAACTGTGGGCCTTGAAGTCAGTTACCGGGCCGGCAGCGGGTTTGTCCATCGTCTGCTGCTACCGCGAAGTGGTTATTCTCGACAATGAAAACCGCGCCGTCTGATCAACTATTGTTTGCCTACCTGGTTGTCGCAGCACTCTTATTCGTGTTGGGGACCATTGGATTCCTGTGTCGCCGAAACGCGATTATCACGATGCTTTCCGTCGGTCTGATGCTGCAAGGTGCGGCATTGACACTGATCGGATTCAGTACAATTCATGCAACCTGGTCGGGCCAGGTGTTTTCCTTGTTCGCTTTGGCGGTCACCGCTGTACAAAGCGCAATCATCCTAATACTGGTCCAACGATCCTAACGTCGCGTGACACGGATGAGCGGTATCATTAGGCCATGCACTTTCTAACCGACGCGAAGTTTCTACTAATCGCGACTGTCCTTTGTCCTCTGATTGCTTTTTTCGTAACCGTCGTTGGATCCTGGTTTTTTCGCGGTTGGCGGTCCCATTGTCCGTTGGTGATCGCCAGCGGACTATCATTTGTATCGTCCCTGGCATTGACGGTAAAAATTTCTAATCCTCAATGGGGCCGACTGAATTCAATCGATTTGAAAATGTTTCGCTGGGTTGACGTGCCGGGCGATATTTCACTGTTGGTGACATTTGGGCTACGAAGCGATGGGTTGTCTACCGTATTGCTATTAACCACTACGTTCATCGTCGCTTTGGTGGCTGTTTATGCTTCAAAGTCATTGCAGGACGAACAAGATCGCTGTCGTTTTTTTGCGAAACTTTCACTGCTGTTGTTTGCCACGATATCGCTATTGCTATCGACAGATTTCGTGCAGTTATTTCTGTTCTGGCAGCTGCTTGTTGTGATTGCCTCGCTCTTGACAGCTTTTCGATTCAAGAAGCCGCGAGCGATTGCCGCGGCGCAAAGCGTATTTTTCGTTAATCGCATCGCGGACGCGGGAATGTTCATCGCACTGTTCCTGATTTGGTTGCACTTTGGGACATTTGACATCGAAGAAGTATTTGTGCAGTCCAAAATCGCAGAAATTGCCTCAATCAATCCGGTTGTGATTTCCGGCATTTGTGTCTGTCTATTTGCGGGTGCCGTGGGACGGTGTGCACAATTTCCACTTTACGTGTGGTTGAAGGACATGCATGAGGCGCCGTCGCCCGTTAATGCGGTCTTGCAGTCGACAACGTTGATGATGGCGGGAATTTACGTGATTGCTCGTTGTTCTCCATTATTTGCTGCGGCTCGCGAGACATTGCTGTTAGTCGCGTTTGTTGGTGGGTTCACCGCCCTGCTTGCTTCGGCCATTGCCGTGGCATTGGCCGATTTACGTCGCGTGCTGAGTTTTTCCACATCGGCAATTCTTGGGCTGGCGCTTTTGGGGTTGGGAACTAATTCGGACGCAGGTCGTTCGGCGGCAATCTTTCTGCTCATCTGTCACGCGTTTTCCAAGGCTCTTTTGTTTTTAGCAGTGGAAAACGTGGCTTGCGCAACGAACGGAAACTGCGACCTGCGTCGTCTGGGAGGTTTGCGGCATGTCTTGCCGATGACGTACTGGACGTTCTTGATCGGAGCGGTTGTTATGGGGTCGGGGTTGTGGGGGCAAAGTGCGATTTTGCGCGCCGTGTCGCAGGCAGCCGAGCAGCCGTTGATCGTAAGCTGCCACGATGACTTATCGAATGATCTTTTTACACATGAGCAATCGGGCCAGCCTTTATCCCTAGCATCACTTGGGAGAGGGAACGAAGAGTCAACGTTGTTGCTGGGCTACAAGCCTTCAACCGTCTACTACGGACTAATGTGGTTGGCCATATTCAGCATGGCGTTCACATCGCTGGCGATCTTTCGGGCGTTTTGTATGACTTTTCATGGTGTCGATCGCGACTGGAAAATCGTTTCGTCGCAGTCGTCTCGATCCACTCACGCATCGCAGTGGATACTTGCTGTGGCTGTGGTTGCGATCGGTCCCGCATTTGGAGGACCGCCGTACCTGCTATCGACCTTTTTGGAGCGGACATCACCGTCCATATTCAACAGCTCAATGGCGTCGGAAAGCGGCGGAGTTAGCCTGTTTATTGCCGGTATGGGTTTCCCGGTCGCGCTAGTCGGAATCGTCGTTGCGTGGATCATGTACGTGCGTCCGTCCAACTGGCCTCAACGGACTCGGCAGGCGCTGGGACCTTTCGTACGGCTCAGCGAAAATCAGTTTTATTTGGAGCATTGCTTTTTGTTGTTTGTTGACCGGCCACTTCAAATTGTCGCTCGATTATGTCGGCTTGCCGATCGAAATCTGATCGAGCGGCTTTTCCCGTGGACGTTGCGTCGCATTGTGATCTGGTGTGGCAGAGCGGCTGAACCGCTACAGAATACAGGGGTGCAATATTACGCATTGTCAATGATGTTGGCCATTGGCGTCCTGTTGTTTGTCCTGTTGTGGCTCAGGGAGTGAAGCGGATGGAACACGTCGAGCGGTTCTGGACGACACTGATTGACAACGTCGTCTTTTTGATGGTCATGGTCCCGTTGGTTGGAGCATGCCTAGTCGTGGCCGTTTCGGGGTTTCGGACCGAGTCAATCCGGCGCACAGCACTGACGAACGTCGTGCTAACTCTGGCGTTAGCAGCGCTGATGGTCATCCATTACGATCCCGACAAGCGGTCCTCGTTGGGCCACCCCGAGCTGTTCCAAATGGTTAGCGAGAACTTATTCTGGTTGGGTTCGAGGACGGCTGCAAGTACCACTAACGGCGGGCCGGAAGAAGAAATCGCTGGTCTGCGTGTGCGCATAGCATTAGGCGTCGATGGCATTAGCCTGTGGTTGGTCGCGCTGACGGCCCTACTGACATATGCTGCGGTACTGGCTAGTTGGAAAACCGATTTGCAGCGACCGGCGGCGTTTTACTCTCTTATTTTGGTGATTCAATCTGGGCTGATCGGTGTCTTCTCTGCGCTGGACGTTGTGCTATTTTATGTCTTCCTAGAGTTCACGCTGGTGCCACTATTGTTCTTGATTGGTCTATGGGGCGGATATTGTCGGCGTTCGATCGTGAAGAGCTTCGTAATTTATAATCTGACCGGCAGCCTGCTAATCCTGTTCGGTTTGTTAGCGATGGTCGTAGCAAATTCTTGGATACGAGCAGGTCCATCGGCTCCGTTACAACAACTGACAACTTCGATTCCGGAGATTCTTCGTGGGATTCCGAAATTGGCGGACGACCGGGAACTGGCGCACGGTTATTGGGACAGCGCCAGAAGTTGGATTTTTCTGACGCTGCTGGCCGGGATTGCCATCAAGGTGCCTTTGCCGCCGTTCCATTCATGGTTTCCATCTGCCAATAGAGAATCGCCGATAGCGGTCAGAATTTTGTTGGCTGGCGTAGTACTGAAACTGGGATGCTACACATGTGTTCGGTTGGTGATTCCCGTCTTCCCGCAGGTCTGTTTGAGTGCTTGTGGTTTTGTATCAACAGTTATCGTCATTGGTATCGTCTATTCAGCGCTCCTGGCGCTGGTGCAGGATGATCCGATAAACCTGGTGTCCTACACATGTGTTAGCCATATGGGTTTCTGCTTGCTTGCGCTGTTCAGTCTGAATTCAGTCGGCGTGACGGGTGGCTTGTTGCAACTGATCAACCACGGCCTGTCAGTGGCGGCTTTGTTTTGTTTGCTCGACATAATATTTCAGCGTAAAGGAATAAAATCTCGTGATGCGGATCAGGTGTCGATCACGATTACTCCGCTGACCAGCTTGTTCTTGATGTTCATCGTCTTCTCGCTGGTGGGTGTTCCAGGACTAAACGGGTTTGTTAGTGAATTATTGATTTTCTTGGGTATTTTCCGTGCCGATTCGAGGCTGGCTATTTGGGGGCTGCTTGCAGCATTGCTTCTCGTCTGGGCCTTCCTGGGCATGCTGTATCAAATTTTCAGTGGCCAAACCGCAGAATTTGGATCGAACGCATTCCGCTCACCGAGGAAATATTTTCGCGCAAGTAGTACCCGTTCGGCTAAACCCGACCCTTCAGCGTCGCTGAACCCGCCAAATATCCAGGTACCAGTAGCCGATCCAACGCTGTGTCAGTTAGCAGTACTGGTTCCGTTGACAATTCTCATTGTTTGGATTGGCGTCTATCCTCAATTCATTCTGGACAGACTAGGGCCGAGTGTGTCGAACGTCCTTAGGGTTTACAACCAGGTGTCGTTGTAAAGTCTGTGAAACACATGCCAACGAAAAATCTGCCATGCTAGAAGAATCTACCATCCTGTTGCCACATGCCACTCTGATGGCTGCGGTTTTCCTGATACTCGTTCTGGGTAGATTCTTCGACAGCAAAGCGATTTGGGGACCAACCTGTCTGATTGCAATACTCATTTCTGGTGCATTCCTGGCGTCTACCGAGTGGGTGGAACTGATGCCGCATCAGGCGGCGATGCAATTGCCAATAATTCAGGATCGATTGGCGATTAGCTTTCAATGGATGTGTCTGGTACTCGGGTTGGCATTTGTACTGATGTCTTTTGGTGAAAACGGCCAGAGCAACACGACATCCGAACGTTTTGCTTTGTTGTTGCTCATCCTAGTAGGAATGATGCTGGTTGCGATCGCAAACGATCTGATCGTCGTTTACCTTGCTGTGGAACTGGTCGGCCTTTCGATGTCGGCGCTGCTTCTCCTAGCATCAAGCCGCCGTGAAATTGAAGGTCACCTTATGGAGCAGAATCAACTGTCATCGCAGGCCGGAACTGTCTGTCAAGTGAATTCTGTGACTGATGGTTGGAACGTATACGACCAGTCCGCGACCAACTTTTTTATGCTCAACGTTCTCGCGTCAGCCGTCATTCTGTACGGCTTCTGCTTTCTCTATGGTTTAGCGGGTACGACAAATCTGACTGGCATTCGAAATGTGTTGGTCGCAAGCTATCAACCATCCGAGCTTATATTGCCGATCGACGCGGGGTCTCGGTTAGGGTTTGTGTCGCTGGTTCTGGTCTTCGCTGGATTCGGCTTCAAGATCTCGTTGGTGCCATTTCAATTCGGCACATTGGATGTTTACGAGGAAACGTCAGCATGGCATTGCGGTCTATTGGGGGTGCTGTTCAAAGGGGCGGGATTCTTCGCACTGGCTCGTGTGCTGGCCAACACAACAGCTGGATTTTCAGAAACGGTCCAGTTACTAGCGCTGATTCTCGCTGGCACGACGATGATCTTCGGCTCCGTCATGGCATTGTTGGAATCGCGAGTTCGTAGATTGCTGGCGTATCTCACGATTTCACAGACAGGATTTTTGCTGATTGGGCTGGCAGTCGCTTTCTCGAACTTGGAGCGTCTCCAACCAAAAGTACAGTTTGGTTGGAAGTTACCTGGTGGCGAACAAGCGGCGATGTTCTTTCTATCGACCTACAGTTTGGCAGTGACCGGACTTGTCGCGGTGCTGGTGTACTTGGCACGACGAGACCGCGAAGTCGAATTCGTCGAGGGTTTAGCCGGTCTGAAGCGATCCGAACCGGTAGCGACGGGGTGTGCAGTCCTGTTTCTACTAAGTCTCTCAGGAGTCCCTCCTTTGCCTGGTTTTTGGAGTCACTTATTTGTTCTGCTGTCGTGCTTGAACGTGTACGCCAAGTCGTCAATCACTAAGGTTGTTGTCCCCCATCTGGGATTTGTTGTACTGGCGCTTCTGGCCGTGTTGAATCTGGTGCTGACAGCTACAGTCGCTTTGCGATTGATCAAGGCGATGGTTCTGGATGATCCAATTGCCCGTCCACAGCCGGCGGGTGGTCGAGTGGCCTTGGCGGTGGCGGTCGTTGCCGCACTGCTGACGGCGGGCATTGCGGCATCGCCAAGTTCGGTGCTTGATCTTTGGAAATAGTCTGCATTTTTGACATGCTGGAGACACGTTGCGGCGAAGCCGTAAACAAGTTAACTGTCTTGGTGTGCAAGTCGAATATTTGTCGTGTGGAACGAGTTGCATACAAGCACATAAATCGGGGTTTGAATTAGTAATCGCGTTCTGAGAGACTTACCGGGCAGGGTACGACAAACGGACTAAATCTTCGATTAAACATCCCACCGAACTGACGCAGAATGAGCAGACGCCCGCGACAAATACCAAAATTGGAAACTGTGCTGAATGCCGTCTCGACACCAGTCTTCTTGCTAACGACAAGTCGGAAAGTCGCGTTCTTCAATTCCGGATGCGAACAATTGACAGGCTGGTCGGCAGAGCAGGTGGTCGGGAAAATCTGTGTCTATTCTAGCGACGACGATCCTGAAAGTGTTCAAGCGATGACAGCCGGTCTGTGTCCGCCGCCCGAGGTCTTTGAGGGACACTCCATGAGCGTGCCGGCGTTCGTGCCAAACCGCAGGGGTAGTCTGCAGGCTCGTCTGCTCAACTTCTTTCCACTCAAGGACGAAGAAGGAGAACACGTGCAGAGCATTTTGGGTATCATTTCGCCGATAGAACAACCGGTAACCGTGGCGGAAGAATCGCCGGCAATGCGGCTGCATGCTGAACTGGCCGCGCTACGCATCTCGCTTCGACAAAAATACGGCGTCAAGACTTTAGTCTGCCAAAGCGACGCGATGAAGCGCGTGCTGGATCAAATCAGCTTGTCGTGCCGATCGAATGCAGCTGTGTTTTTGCGCGGAGAAAGGGGAGTTGGCAAGGAACATGTGGCTCGGGTCATCCATTACAAAAACGAAACTCGCAGCCGATCGTTTGTGCCGTTCGATTGCCGACAGTTATCAGCGTTGCAATTGAATGAGTCACTGGACAGTGCCTTGGAGACGGCTGCCTCCGAAACGTCATCCATCGAGGCGCTTCAACCGGGCACGCTATATTTGGCGGACGTTCAGTATCTGCCGCGGGATCTGCAGGCCCGAGTAGTCGATGCATTCCAGCCCGATGGACCTGCAACATCGCGTGGATTGCGGCTGATATCGTCGAGTAACGAGGACTTGCGTCAGTCGGTTGAAGACGACCGCGTTCGCTCGGACCTGTTTTACTTGTTGACGCCGTTGGAAATCGAGATTCCTCCGCTGCGCTGCCGTATGGAAGATTTTCTGTTGCTGGCCCAGCATTTTCTGGAACTACTGAATCGGGATACCGAAATACAGGTTGGCGGGTTTGACAATGAAGTGCAGAAACTGTTTCAACAATATAACTGGCCCGCGAATTTGGATGAATTGGCAGCGGTGATCGATGAATCCCGCGCAGCTTGTAGCGACCACCTAATTCGTGTCCCGGATTTGCCATTCCGTTTTCATACCGGATTAGATGCTCGATCTGTTGGGCCGATTATCAAGCCGAAGCCGCTGCCGCTCGAACCATATTTGGCCGAAGTCGAGAAGGAGCAAATCCAACTTGCACTTCAACAGTGCCGAAACAATAAAAGCAAAGCAGCCGAATTGTTGGATATCACCCGCAACCGGCTGTATCGCCGCATACAAGCATTGAACATCGAAGATGCTGAAGTGGAGAGTTGACTTAACCAGTCACGCCGAATGTCATTGGCGGCTTGTCCGCCAGAGACAAGTGGCGCTACGATCGTTTTGTACGACTGCGTATCGCAAGCGTGTGAAGCACTATTTCGAAACAAAACAGGACGGGTTCGTTGCTCGGCGGTCATTTCGCAATTTAGGCAAAGCTGCCCGTTTCCCCTATATTCCAGGACTTTGCATATCGAGGCGATATTGCAACAATACCCCTTGGCCTAGATGTGGCAAACGCGTATGTTATCGGGGACTGCCATGTCAGATAAACTGGAACCAATGGATTTAATTAATATCCTAAAGTCCACTAAGGTCGTTGAGCCGGTCTTGCAGGGCTTCCCCACGCTTGACCCGACCGACAGTATTGCGGATGCTGCCGAGGCGATGCAGAGTCATCGTCGCGGCAGCACGCTGGTTTGTCGCGGCAACAAATTGATCGGTATTTTTACCGAGCGTGATTGGCTGAAGGTGGTTGAACGGGATGGCGATCCCACGACTCCGCTTGCCGAGTTAATGACGACTAATCCCGAAACGTTGACAACAGACGCTTCATTACTGGACGCGATTCGATTGATGGACGCAGGTGGCTACCGTCGCGTGCCAGTCGTGGATAAGTGTCAGGTGCCGATTGGTATTGTCGACGTGAAGACAATTGTTCATTTTTTGGTTGGACATTTTCCCGCCGCTGTCTACAACCAAGCGTCACACGCCCAACTGATTACTAAGAACCGT
>CAUZSN010000076.1:0-14104 GCA_963582345.1 Planctomycetota bacterium | reverse complement strand
TGGCTTGTGGTTGTGACGGTGTCTTTATGGAAACGCATCCGGAGCCCGACCGAGCGCTGAGCGATGGGCCCAACATGATTGCTTTGGATCAGTTACCGGCCTTGCTTCAACAACTAGTTCGGTTGAGAGCTGTTATGCTCGACATGCCTACGTTACACCATTGTGTTTAACAGGTCACTGCATTTAGTTCTCTTGTGACATGCACTTATGAATCGATCATTTAGGAAATTCAGAGTCACTATCGTTTTCGGAGCGATTCTATGCTTAATCGGAGTTGCACTGACTCTGTCAACGTTCATCGCAGGGTCTCGCCAGAATAATTCAAAGCCAGCGAAAATTGATTCGAACGATGCTGGAGCTCCAAACGCATCAAATGTTGCCAATTGGCTGAATAGTGCGTTGGACATGCTACAACCCGAACGCCTCGGCATTAGCTCCGAAGTAAACACGGCCGTTGCGCTTCTGAACGACTGGGACTCGGCAAGTTCTACAGACGAAATAGTTCACAATGATCAATTGATCGTTGAAAAGTTGCTGTCTGCAGCTCAGATGAAACGAGTTAGCTTCGATCGGTTTGTGGCGCGCGACGGCCGACACATTCGGAATTGCTTGTGGTATCGAATGGTTGTAGATTTCGTTGTTGGATCGGCAGATAACGATCTCGATCGAGCTGTCGACCTTTTTTATTACTGCGTTCGAAGTATCGATCTGATCAAGAGTGAAGACAATCGAATCCCGCTGTCACTCTTCACGATAAGCATGTTGGGCAAGGGGACGGCTGAAGATCGCGCTTGGCTGTTCAGCAATCTGCTGCGGCAATTGCAGATCGATTCTGTCATTTTGCGGCCTGCTGAAAATTCCGGAATTGGCGTCACGCGGCAGCCATCAGCTAACTGGCTTGTTGGCGTACTTTTAGATGACCACGTCTATCTATTTGACATGCGGATTGGTTTGCCGATCCCCACTGATTGGGATCAACCGAATACACCGCTCGTCAGACGGCCCGCGACACTGGCCGAAGTCCGTGCCAACGATCAACTGCTTCGGCAGTTAGACCTGAATTCTGGTCAATCCTATCCATTGCACTCAGAAGCCTTAAACAACGTGAAGGTCGAACTTGTAGGGAATACAAGTTTGTGGGCATCGAGAATGCAGCGGCTGCAAACATCGTTGTCCGGAGCACGGTCCGCGATTATCCACGACGGTCTAGGATGTAGTCAGTTTGGGCTGTTCGCCCGAATCGCCTCGTTTGGCTCTGACAAATGGAAAAAGGACGATATCGAGGTTTGGCCGTATCCTGAAGAACGCATTGAAGGCCGCGAAAACCTGGACAAGCTAAAACAACAACAGCTAATCCTGCGCCAAAGATCATTTGACGTGCCAGTGCCTATTACCGGCATCGACCAAGGAACGGAGACTCTGCTGTTTGGGACCGAGCAGAGACTGCATAGGAAGGCTAGAACGTTACAGCTTGTCGGAAATTTTTCGGCTGCAATCAGGGGCTACCTATCGATCCGACTCTGGGAGAGATTGCCGCCGATGCCGCCAGACATCCCCGTGCCACAAGAGGTCATTCACGTAATTGGGCAGAAGGTGCCGCCCTGGATTCAACAGATGCACCGCAGTGCGGCGGAAGAAGCTTTCGTTTGGATGGGCTGTTGCCAATTCGAAAAGGGCGACTTCGTAGCGGCAGCCAGCACGTTCCGAAATTTCTTGCAGCGTTACGATACCAGACCGTGGGTTTCGATGGTTCGTTATCTTTACGCCATTTGCCTTGTCGAAACCGACAAGCTATCGGCAGCGATCGAAGCGCTGGAAGAATTTGCGAATAATGAAGTGCAGCACGACGGCTATGAGCTGTTAATTCGACGCTGGAAGCAATTGCAGAAGACGCAGTAATCGATGGCGGAAGTCGGACGGAAATAATTCTATCAGTACGCTCGATAATGATAAATTATGTCGCATGCTGAACTTTCTGCGCAATCGCTGGTTCCTGATTGCTTTAGTGGTCTTGAGCAGCAGTGGGTTAACGATTGGCATCCAGCTTTCGAAAGAAGAGGCGGAGAGTTTTTCCAGTCTTATCAACCCACGCTGGATCACAGCGTTCGTCTTGTTCTTGATGGCGTTTAGTCTAGATAGCCGTCAATTGAAGGCGTCGGTGCGTTCGCCTGGTCCGGTGCTGTGGGCATCGTTGGTCAATTACGTGGTAATTCCCGTATTGGCCTTGTGCCTAGTGCGCTGGCAGAGCCCGGACGATTTCAAGTACGGATTGATGATTGCTGCCAGTGTGCCATGTACGTTGGCGGGCGCATCAGTCTGGACACGCCGCGCGGGAGGCAATGACGCGGTTTCACTCTTAGTGACTCTGTTGACCAACGCGGTTTGTTTTCTAGCCGCTCCCTTCTGGTTAAGTCAGTTTGCGTCGGAAGACGTCCAACTTAATTCGCGTGATATGGTCTTTCGATTGTTCTTAGTCGTTCTGATTCCAACAATCATCGGCCAGGGACTGCGTCAGATTGTCAAGCTGGAAACCGTTGCAACACAGTTCAAGTCAACAATCAGCGTTGTAGCCCAGTCGTTGATTCTAGTTCTCGTATTGGCGGCAACGATCAAGGCAGGACCTCGCTTGAACGCAACCGGATTCAATCCCGGATTGGCCGCCGTGGTTCTGATTTGGAGCACGTGTATTGCTATACACCTGACGGCAATGTTCATAGGCGTAGCGGGAGCTCTCGCTTTTGGTTTTAGCCGCACCGATTGCGCCGCCGTCGCATTCGCCAGCAGTCAAAAGACGCTGCCCATCGGAATCGTTCTAGCTGATGAATTTGCGAACCTAGGATTCACGTTCGCCCTGTTTCCGATACTGATGTACCACTTCTCGCAAATATTCATTGACACGTTGATTGCCGATCGATTGGCGTCCGGGATGCGAAGTGAAGCGGGTTTGCCTTCGTAGCCTCATCCATTACCTTCTGCCCACGTAATCTTCTAATATCTGGATTGCGAACTGTTGATTTGCGATGATCGCTTTGACCAAATCTCCAATGGAAAGCATACCGTCCAGTTTATCTTCTTTGAATACCGGCAAGTGACGACACCGATTTTCGGTCATCAGCGACATCGCATCACTCAGAGTGTGGTCAGGGGTGATTGAGATCAGATTGTGAGTCATAATTGCTGTCACCTTGGTCTCCTTAGATGACCGACCTTTGAGGATCACCTTGCGAAGATAGTCTCGTTCCGACAAAATGCCGACGATCTTCTCGCCGTCCTTGACGATCAGGCCGCCAACATTTTTGGCATCCATTTTGGTAATCGCTTCATAGACGGATTGGTCGGCCTGAATCGAATAGACTTCATGGCCCTTCTTATCTAGCAATGTTGCGATTTTGATTTCCATCGCTGTCTCCGTAGCCATGACGTAATGTAGTAAGGCACTTCCTACTTCGGGTTGTTCTTGTCACAGCCATACAAATTGCTGCGCAAAGACCACTCGTTACGTTCGGTGTTGCTGGCCCCGAATTATATCATTTGCACGCTCTCTGCAGCCAGTTGTAGATCTGTCAGCCACTAGAATACCATGGTTCAAGCGGACTTGCATACAAAGCGGAAATTTGTTCACTTCAGATATCGCCCTTTGCGTCGTTCGAGAAGCTTCCGCAACTGATTGACAGACAGCACAATGTTCCGTAGGTTGAGCGAGGACTTGGGTGATCAAGAGTTTTCTTCAGTGGTCTATAGGATATTGTCAACTGCATCATTGGTACCATCCGCCACCTCGAGGACTCGGGCCGTGCCCAGTGTCAGTCTTTGCCGCACCTGAAAGGCAGGCTTCCTACATCCCAAGAAGAGCACCTATGGCAATATCGAAGGACTCATGCACCACTTCGTCGTCTGAGTCAACGGCTAGACGGTTGCGGAATGAAGAAAATTGGGTTTGTGCTTCGTTGGGAACGGAGTCTTGCTACGTTTTCTTGACTTGCTAGAATTTGGCTTGGCGTTACTACTCGCAAAAAGTCCAAGTGATGTCCGACATCCAAGAGCCTCAATCTTACAGGCATCATTTTGTGCGACATAGAGACTAGCGGTAGTTAACGGAGGTGATTGGAAACGCTGGATTTAAGTCAAATTCTTATAAACAGGTAACACTTCAGCTAAGTGAAACAGGAAGGCCTTTCCATGTCGTCAACCGAGTTGTGGTGGCCTGGAAAGACTGTCCTAGGGATGTTTCGCTAGATGGCTAGATTGTTACAGAAAGAAATACTTATAAAACAACGTGGCGGAGTAGCTCAGTTGGTTAGAGCAGCGGAATCATAATCCGCGTGTCGGGGGTTCGAGTCCCTCCTCCGCTATCTTCGCATCGAGTCGTATTGTTTCCTGCATCGCATATCGGTTTCGAGATTCCTGAAAAGATTTACGTGGCAAAAAACCAGGCTGGATGACCAGAGACGAAAGCATGTCACAGGCGAAGACAATCTTCAGGAGAATAATCGATAAAGAGATTTCCGCTGATGTTGTATACGAAGATGACCGATGCCTTGCGTTCCGGGACATCAACCCGCAGGCGCCGACGCATGTGCTGCTGATCCCTAAAAAAGAGATCCCATCACTGGCGGAAGCCAATGATGAAGACACCGCGTTGATTGGCCACTTATTTTCGGTCATACGACAGATTGCGAATGAACTAAAACTAAAGAACGGGTACCGTACTGTGATAAACTGCGGTGTGGATGGCGGACAAACTGTCGATCATTTACACGTCCATCTGTTAGGTGGACGCGCTATGTTATGGCCGCCCGGATAGAAGCCAGAAACCTGGCCTAGACAGCTTCATCACTAGGAGCCATGCGTGAGTCAGGTTTTGACTCAGCAAGTCGAAACGGCTTACCGAGAGAGTTTCCCGACATCGGCCCGTTTGTATGAGCGAGGACGTTCGCTATTTCCCAGCGGCGTGACTCATGATGCTCGTTACCTGCAGCCATATCCGATTTACATAGAACGGGCCGAGGGGTCGAAGAAGTATGATGTCGACGGACACCAGATCATTGACTATTGGGTCGGGCACGGAGCGTTGTTGCTTGGCCACAGTCACCCTGCCGTCGTCAATGCCTTGCGACGGCAGGCTCAGCGTGCAACGCATCCGGGAGCGTGCCATGAATTAGAGTTGGCGTGGGGCGACTGGGTGCACAAGCTCATACGGTCTGCCGAAAGGATGCGATTTACTAGTAGCGGGACCGAAGCGACGCTGATGGCTGTGCGCGTGGCACGGATCGTCAGCGGCAAGTCCAAGATTGTGAAGTTCGCCGGACACTTCCACGGTTGGCATGATGTGCTGATACCCGCAGCCGAGCCACCACACGGCGTCAGCGACTATACGACTCCCGGAGTCACCGACGGAGTAATCGGTGATTTAGTGATCGTTCCCCCCAACGATCTGGAAGCCGTTGCGAGGGCAATCGACGAACACGACCCGGCATGCGTCATACATGAAGGGAATGGCAGCCGTTGGGGAGTCGTGCCGGTGAGCGAGGACTATTTGCGCGGATTGCGGCAGGTCACGACTGACAACGACGTTATTCTGGTCCTGGATGAAGTCGTGACCGGGTTCCGAGTCCATCCGGGTGGATTTCAGGGACACTGCGGCATTACTCCCGATTTAACCGCACTGGCGAAGGTCCTGGCCGGTGGATTGCCCGGTGGTTGTTTAGTGGGACGAGCTGACTTGATGGAGGCGTTGGCGTTCGATAATCGATTGGGCAAGAAGATGGTACACCCGGGTACGTACAACGCCAATCCTTTGTCAGCGGCGGCCGGATGCGCGGTCCTGGAAATTGTCTCAACTGGAGCACCCATCGATACTGCGAACCAGATTGCCAAAAAAGTCCGCGCTAATTTGAACGAGCTATTCGAACAGAAGAATATAAGCTGGGTTGCCTACGGAGAATTCTCGGCTATCAAAATTCATCCCGACTACGACGGACCCCGTCCCAATTCTGATTCGTTCGTCCCGTTTGGAAACGATTATCAGAAGTTGGACTGCAAATTCGATCCGACTCTTTCACACGCGTTTCGCTGTGCATTATTATTGGGTGGAGTGGACTGGATGGGCTGGGGTGGTTCAACCTCAGGCGCTCACACCGACGATGACGTCGATTGTACGATCTTCGCGTTCAGCAATGCCATTGATCTGCTTCGCGCTGACGGTTTGGTTGAATAGGACGTATGTGGTGGAGTGTGGCTAAGCAACCGAAGTTCTGCCACAGCCAGCGTTTGCTCGCTCCGGCCTATCCGTTTGTGAATAATCCAGGCTAGTGACCCTCGTTCATATTTGTGTACGGGAGCAATCAGATGACTCAGTTTGTTTGCCCTGGCTGTCAAGTATTGCTCGACACCGATTGGCTAGCACAAAACGAAACCGCTAAATGTCCGTTTTGCGGCGAGGACCTTCCGAGTTTTGAATTTGTCGTCGACACGGCAGACGGTGTTTCTGGTCTCAGTGAAACACCAGAAGCGTTGCAGAGTACGGGCCCGCCCACTGGCAGCAAAGGACAGATTGTCGAGTCCAACGATGAGCGAAAAGTCATTTTCGTTCCTGCGGGTGGACGACGCGTGCGCGGACTGGGCGTGATGGCTCTGGTCTGGAACAGTTTCATGGCAGTCATTAGTTGTATCATGCTCGTGGCCCAAGGTGCGAATGAAATCAAGGGACTGTCACTGTTGGTTGTAATCCCCTTTATTGGCCTATTTTGGGCTGTCGGCCTGGGGTTTCTGATCTATTAGATCAGAAACCGCTTTACCAGATTGTATTTATTACTGGAACGTGATCGGTTGGTCATTCATCGCATTTTGTTCGGGCACAAATCGATTCAAGAAACCAATCTCATTCCGAACTCACGAGCGCGACTCGCCGAATCGTATTAAGAGAATAACGAGTCCGTTTACGCGGTCGCGATTGAGGGTGCAACTCGAACCGCGAAGTTTGGTACCGCCTTGTCACGCGAGGAAAAGGATTGGTTTGTTGGGACGATAAACGAATTCATCGCGGGCGGAAGGCGGTACCACTTTAAGCAAAGTGCCGGTGATTGGTGATGAGTTGATTTGTCCCGGTCGAGGAAAAACTCATCGGGCCGCAATGGGCACTGCGGGAATCTCGAAAGAACTGGTTGCCAACGTCATCCTGTTCCTGCTCGGTTCGTTTGTCCTCCACGGCCAGATCACAAACGATCTAACTCCTGAGTGGCTACACTGCCGTTGGCATCTTGGGCCACTTGGATATCAGAAGCAGGTTCCCGTTGCTTTTATGACCAATGTGATGGTACAGGTCGATTGGTCGCGAATCAGTGTGACGCAATTTCATTCCGACCCCAGCACGGAATGGAGGATGATAATCTGCTGCGCTATGCGTTCACTATGGGCAAAGCAATCTCATTGACGGTGATTCGCAAAAAACGTGTCGTCCGCAACGTTGCCGATGTGATTTTAAATCAAATGCGCATCCCGGAGCTCAAATTATAGAATACCTGACGCTTGAGTCCTTATTGTCTGATTCGTCTCAGCACCTCGTCAACGACATTGTTGGCAGGTATGCGGTCTTGGGCCAGAGTGTCTCGGTCGCGGAACGTCACACAGTTGTCATTGGCGGTGTCACCGTCCACTGTGATGCAATACGGTGTGCCAATTTCGTCCTGTCGACGATATCGCCGACCAATCGCTCCCTGCTGATCGTAGACACAGTTGACATCAGCCGCTTTTAGCTCGCGATAGATCTTGAGTGCTTGTTCCGGCATGCCCTCTTTTTTAATCAAGGGAAAGACGGCTGCTTTGATTGGCGCCAGTTTGGGATGAAATCGCATCACGATGCGCTTTTTCATTACACCTTTCTCATCCGGCTGTTCATCCTCGTCATACGCTTCGCACAGGAATGCCAGCGTCGCCCGATCGGCGCCGGCAGCCGGTTCGATTACGTGTGGCACGAATCGTTCACGAGTTTGATCGTCGAAGTACGTCAAATCCTTGCCGCTACCGCGAAATTCAGGATTGCCGTCGACATCTCTCTGTACCACGAGATTGTCATCCTCGCACACTAGTTTTCCCTCAATATGGCTGCGCAGATCGAAATCACCACGGTGTGCAATACCTTCCAACTCACCGTAGCCGCCGGACTCGAGAAATGGAAACGCATATTCGACATCGGCTGTTCCGAGCGAATAGTGAGAAAGTTCACCTGGATCATGATCTCGCAACTGCAGATTGTCGCTAGTGATGCCTAGGTTCACATACCATTGGTACCGTCGATCACGCCAATACTGGTACCACTGCTGCGACTCGTTGGGGTGGCAGAAGAATTCCATCTCCATCTGCTCGAATTCGCGGGAACGGAACGTAAAGTTTCTTGGGGTAATCTCATTACGGAAACTTTTTCCGATTTGTGCGATGCCGAATGGGATTTTCAAGCGGCTGGTATCGAGCACGTTCTTGAAGTTGACGAACATGCCCTGCGCCGTTTCCGGGCGAAGGAACACCGTTCCCTCTTCACCCGACAATGCACCGACAATTGTTTTGAACATCAAATTGAATTCACGCGGTTCCGTCAATTGGCACTTCTCGTTCTCGCCCGGATGTTTACTTGGCTTCAGCGGGCATTCACTGGTCGCTATCTGATCGGAACGAAAGCGTGCTTTGCATTCCCGGCAATCGATCATCATGTCGTGAAACAAGTCGTAATGGCCACAGACTTTCCAAATCTGAGGATGCATAATGATCGACGTTTCCAGTCCTACCATCGAAAACGTCCGTTGTGCACCTTCGGGTACGATCGTGTTATCATTGTTGGTGATCATGTCACGCCACCACGCTTCGCGGACATTGCGCTTCAATTCCACACCCATTGGACCGTAGTCCCAGAAGCCATTCAAACCACCGTAGATTTCGGACGACTGGAAAATGAATCCGCGGCGCTTGCACAGTGCGACAACGGTATCCATTTTCTTGTTTGCGGTTTTACCCATGGTCAACGATCTCTCGCATCTTTTGTCTGATCCCACTCATTAGCGGGTTCGTCAATCAATTGATTCTTGGCCGGTTGCCGGGATCTCATTGCTCGAAGTCTACCCGACTCCAGAGAATATTCGGAATCATAGAACCGTCTTGAAATTCGGGCAACCCGTGAGGAATCTAGCTCCTCATCAGGTAGAGTATGGGCTCGTCTGTTGCATGAGTGTATTCGATAGATCGGTGTGCTCAAAATTTCTGTAATCTGAACGTTGCAGGGCTCTTTTGTAGAGTCAGATGATTAACTTTCTGCACTGTTGGCAAGGATTTCGGCAGATCTTGTTTGGCCCATCTGATGAAAGGTCTTGCCACAAGTCTCGCCGTGTGACAGACTAAACAAAACATGGCTGAATCTGTTCTGTCGGTCCTTAGTATGTTGGAGAATACTGACGATTGGTCAAAAAAAGGAATGCTTACGGAATGGTCAACAATTTGGTTTCGCGTGAAAAAATGATACGGGCTGGTTGGTCTGTCATGGTCGTGTTCGTGGTCTTCACAGGGACGTCGATACTGCTTGTCGTCCCTGCGAGCGCACAGGGGCTAATTTGGAGTCTGCCTGAAGATGGCAAGTGGGTACGATACGAAGGAGAGTACAAGCAGACCGAAAAAGGAAAATTCGACGACATTGAAATCCGGCCGAATGGCGTCGCAGGAAACGTCGAGGTAGTGAAGGTCGAAAACGAAAAGGTTCGGAGCCTCATGTGGTTCCGACACCTCACTTTGAAGTCGGTTGGCGAAGAGATGGCGGACTACAACGGCACTCAAGTCCCGTGTCGGTGGATCGAGATTAAGATCGTGACCGGTCGAGAGGTCGATGGGCAGTTGGATCCCGGACCAATTGGTGCTCAAATCTATAAAGTTCTGGTGCCGGAAGATCGCGAGATGGGTAAGCTGGTCGACAACAAATCGATTGATCCCGACGGAATTCCTGTGTCTTTTATCCCAATTGTGAAGGGATACAGAAAAACGGGTACCGAACCGCCTGTCGAGCTTCAGGCCAAGGTCCTGCAGGTCTACCCGACAATTTCACTTTTACGGCATTACAAGACCTTCCAAATCGATTCGGATCAGTCGGAGGATCCACAAGTCGAAGTGGGCGCCGAGACGTTCGTAAAGTACAAGGGGATTTACGAATTGGAGAGTACGGTCACTCACTCGGTTCACAAAACGGAATTGTGGCGGAGTGACGAAATTCCATTCGGTTTGGCTCGCTGGAGGGTGACAATCGATCGCGCAAAGAAAATTAATAGCGAATCGCGCACGATTTTTGAACAGGCTCGGGCAGAAGGAACGGTGACGACGATTGAGGTCGACATGATAGCTCGAGAAGTTGGAACGGACGCAAAGACTGAATTGGCAGTACCGTAGCGATTCAGAGTCATGGTGAATCGTGCTGCCGTAGATTTTGCTAGTCCATCAGTGGGGACTTGCGATCACGCCACGGGATTTTCCGCTGCTTAAGATGCCGGTCTAGGAAGGCAAAAATGAATGGTTCGGTCTTGATGTTCTTTCCGATCAGATCCGCACCGCGTAAACTGACACTGTACTCCCTCAAGTAGACCCGCTCTTTCCCTTCTTGCTGGTTTTCTCCACCAAGTTGCTTATACAGTTTCTTCGAGGTTTTCCTGTACAAGTGGTCTTTGCTTCCGACGCAGATCAGGAAAGAAATCTTTCGTTGTCTTAGGAACTTGATCGGTTGTGTGGTTGATACGCCCGGGCAACTGGTTGTCGGCGAAAGCAGCACCAATGCCTGTACGTCTTGACCTCGTGGAGTTCCGAATAAGGGATTGGGGTTGTCGTCGTATGGCTTCTTCAGCCAGTCACGCCATGCGAAACTAACGGCGATCGGAGTGCTCATTTCCGTGGCAATGATGGCCAGCTTGCGCATGTTCAAATTCCTCGCTTGATGCTGGTCATAGATGAATTTCTTGACGGCTTCCAAGTCAAAGTGCACCATCCGCTCGTAGTCGTTTTTCTTTAGATCCTGACCAGCCTTTTTCGCTTTGTCACTCTTTGCCCTGAGTGTTCTTTTACCGTCGCCGCTTACTTTGGGAGGCCTACTCTTGCCGTGTTTGCGGAAGTCGAAGGTGATGACGGCGTACCCCTGTTGTTGAAGTGCTTCTGCGAAACCGTTGTGCCAGACCAGTTGGTTTCCACCGATTGAATGAAGCAAAACCACGACGGGCGCATCTTTGCCCGCCTGTGATTTGTAATACGTGATGCGAATTGGCCACTTGTCCTTCGCCAGGAGTGTTTTGGTTGTGGTTGGCTCGGTCTCCTTCTTAGATTCTTGTGCTGCGCACTCAGGCTGGATGCAGACCACAACTACCAACGCTACGAAAGCGGACAGTTGCAGGCAACAGAATCCAAAAGGATTGGATAACATACTTCGGTTCATCAGACTAATTGTCTGCACGACACCACCTGCTCTTCGCGTTTGCGACATCGAATCATTACAGCTTGTGTAGGGAGTGTAGTGCGGTTTCTTCAAAACTAAGTTGGCGGAGTTCGGATTACTCTGCCTACACTATGCTCTTACACAGCTCCTATGCTAGTGTAGCGCGATTTGCATGTTGGGTCAATCCGCGGTTATTCACTGAGTTGTTACAGCCGAATCCACAAGAACGGTTTTAGGTGGACGGACACACTAACGTCATGGCCACACAGATCATTACACTCACGACCGATTTTGGCCAAAGTGATAGCTACGTCACGCAAATGAAGGGTGTGATGCTGACTATCAATCCGAATGTTTATTTCATCGACGCGACCCACGCCATTCCGCCTCAGGACGTTTTGCGCGCGGCAGTGGTACTGACCGAATTAATCGACGCGTTCCCAGATGGAACTATCCATCTGGCGGTTGTCGATCCGGATGTGGGAAGTAATCGTCGTATCGTTGGTATTGAAGTCGGGTCGCAACGATTCGTTGGGCCGGATAACGGGCTGTTTGCTCTGGTTACGCGACGTGTTGCACCAGATCGAATCGTCCAGTTGACGGAGAAAGCGTTTTGGCGTCAACCGCAATCCGCGACATGCCCCATTGCCAACACCTTTCACGGCCGCGATATCATGGCTCCTGTCGCAGCTCATTGGAGTTTAGGAAGGGACCTGATTGAGTTCGGCGAATTGATCGACGGTCTCCTAGGCGACGTCTCGCATCGGCGTCCCCACAAAGTCTCTGACACTATTATTGGTGAGGTCCTATGGGTCGATCGGTTTGGGAATCTGATCACGAACATTGAAGTGTCGGACTTACCGAAACCAATAACCGATTGCCTGACTGTGCAAATCGGCAAGCGGCGGATTACAGGGATCCATCAGTTTTACGGGCAACAATGCGAGGGAAATTTCGTAGCGACGATTGGCAGTTCGGGGCACTTAGAGATTGCTGTAAACAGGGGCAACGCATCCGAGTTGTTGCAAGTCGGCGTGGGACAGGCATTGCGTGTCTTCGAATGTGAGTCGGCCGAAGATGAATGATACTAGTATCGATCTTCCCGGTTTGTTCGTCGTTGGAACAGACACTCAAGTGGGAAAGACGTACGTCGTTGCGATGATTGCACGCGAGCTAGTTGATTCAGGAGTTCGTGTCGGAGCATACAAGCCTACGTGTAGTGGAAGCCAAAAGGATTCAGAGGGCAGGCAAATATGGGATGACGTAGATGTGCTGGCCGCCGCGATTGGCGGCGGTTTTCCGCCAGAAAGAGTTTGCCCACAGCGATTCCACGCTCCCTTGGCACCGCCAGTTGCCGCGCGGCTAGAAGGAAAAACCGTCGATGCGCGATTGATGCGGACGGGTGCGAAGTGGTGGACCGTCCGAGTGGATTTGTTGTTATGCGAAGGGATTGGCGGACTACTTTGTCCTCTAACCCAAGACGAGACTGTTGCCGACCTAGCCTCGGATTTGGGATTTCCGCTGATCGTCGTAGCCAGGCTGGGCTTGGGCACAGTCAATCACACACTAATGACCGTCGAGGTAGCCAGTCGACGCGGCCTGTCGCTGGCAGGGATTATTTTGAACCAACCAACTCCAGACCACGATTGTTCGGCACAATTCAATTTGGAAGAGATTGCCGCACGCGTGGACACACCCGTCCTCGGAGTCGTCCGGCATAATCAACCGCATGGTTTGCAATGCGATGGACAGCTAATCAAAACAGACTGGCTATCACTGGCGAGGCCGAAAACCAATTGCGAAAATGGAATTCCAAAGTCCAATATAAAACCAGAGCCATGAGCAGACCCTATCTACTGCAGAATCGGAAGCAAAGCCGGTGAGGTGTGTTGGTGCTTGTGTGTGACAATTGAACCGATCAGAGTCGTGTGGGTGCAATCACGAATGTCGATGTTTGTCAGAGTGCCTACTAGACGCAGGTTGCCGTCAAAGACGACAATTCGGTCGCAATCAGTCCGGCCGACTAGTTGAGTCTTCAGCGGTTGGTCGTTGACGTCGGTTTGTGACCTGACTGCTGCTTTGCTGAGCCCTTCGACCAAGACTTCGACCTGTGTGCCGATAAACGCGGCATTGTCCTCGTTACTGATCTCGTTCTGTAAGTTGAGCATTTTGTTATTTCGGTGGCGTTTGACTATTTCCGGCACGTCGTCTTCGTGTAGATCGTACGCTTTGGTACCGGGGCGTGGGCTGTACTTAAAGATGAAGCTGTTCTTAAACCGGCACTCACGAATCAAATCCATGCTCTTCCGGAACGACTCGTCCGTTTCGCCGCAGAAGCCGATGATGAAGTCGCTCGACACTGCGCAATCGGGGACACCTTCGCGGATGCGGTGCATCATCTCGCGGTACTGTTGGACTGTATAACCGCGTTTCATTCGCGTCAGCACCGTGTCGCAGCCTGACTGAGCGGGTACGTGTAAGTATCGACAAACCTTCTGCAAGTCACGGATCGCTTGAAGCAAGTCGTCCGACACATCGCGGGGAAAATTCGTCACAAACTTAATCCGCTCGATCCCTGCGGTGTCGTGGACTAGTTCCAGCAAATCGGACAAGCGAAATAGCTTGCCGTCCTCCGAGTACTTGTAGCTATTGACC